>NZ_NEIQ01000023.1:0-111183 GCF_002112765.1 Pseudomonas sp. B6(2017)
CGCTATCGAAAGCGGCCTGGTAGAAGCTGCTCGTTTCCCGAAAAGCTGGGTGACTGAGGAGCCAAGCCAGCGGTGGTTGAAACTCCAGTGCGCGCCGCTTGCCGGCCTGTTGGAACCAGACGCTTTCATCTACGCAAAGGTGGTGTGACATGGCCGCGAAAGTTGAATACGTGGTGGTCGACGGCTGCGTCCAGGATGGCAACCAGATCGTCAAGAAGGGCGAAGTCTACGACCCGCCCAACGCTGAGGTTCGGGATCTGCTGTTGGAAGAAGGCAAGATCGCCAAGCGCGGCAAGCTGGACGTCGAGCAGTCCGGGGAGGACTGATCATGTCCTTTCGCGACCGCGTGTCAGTGATGGATGCACGGCTGCTGGATGTTCTCGGTGATGAAGCGGTGATCGAGGGCATTGCCCAGCCGGTGCCGGGCTTCCTTAACGCGCCCTGGCTTCGGCCGAAGCTGGGGCAGATCAACACCGGGTTTCGGGAGCCGCGCTTTGAGATCCGTATCAGCGATGCGGCGGGTATCACACCGGGCCGGCAGGTTTCGATTGATCTGCCGGCCCAGGATGGCGGCGGTAGTTATGACCTGGTGCGCGTCGACCCAGCCCAGGCCGGCTGGGCGGCGCTGATACTGAGGGCTAGACCATGAACGTCGGTAGCTATGCTCGGGTGGCTTCCCAGCACGGGATGATCACCTTGCAATCGTCGGCCGCCGATCTGCGGGCGTTCCAAGACTTCGCGGCCCTGGTGCCCAAGGCTGCGGCTGCGGCCCAGCGGCGGGCGATCAACAAGACCTTGGGTTGGCTGCGAACCCATATCGCCCGAGCGGTTAGCGCCAAGGAACGGATCGTGGTCGGCGCTGTTCGCCAGCGCCTGCGGGCGTACTCGGTCAACGGCAACGGGCAGGGGCGGCTATGGTTCGGCATCAACCCGATTGAGTCCAGCCGGATCGGTCGGGCCCGACAGAATCGAACCGGGGTCTCGGTGGCGGGGCGGCGCTATCAGGGTGCGTTCTTCAAGCGCGTCTATGGCGGCAAGCCTGATATCTGGATCAGGACCAGCAGCAAGCACTTCAACGCGAGGGACTACCCCGAAAGCGATATCTCGGGCCTCGGCTCGGGGTCGGGGTGGGTGTCTGAGCAGGACAACCGCTTCCCCCTGGCCAAGGCCAAGGTGTCACTCGATGACGTGCGCCCGAGCTTCAATGAGTGGGTCAGAAAGGCAGATGAACGCCTGTTGGTGATCCTGGAGCAGGAATTGAACTACGAACTGCAAAAGTACCTTCGGGGGAGTAACCGTGTCTGATGAACCTTTCAGTCTTGTTCAGTTGTATGGCGCCATCGAGCAGCACATTGGGGACGCTATTCCCGACTTGCGGTATGTCGGCACCATGCCGCACATGCTCCAAACAGTGGCCTTGCCGGCCGTGGTCATTGAGCTGGTGGAGTTTGAGCCCGCCCTTGATCAACTCACTGGTCAAACGGCTGTGCAGGCGCGTTTCGAGGCCCGGGTTATCGTCGCAGCTGAGCAGGAAGACTGCGAGCAGCAAGCCGCGTTTTGTGCGGCTCAGTTGGCAGTGCTGCTGCGCCTGCAAACCTGGGGCGTGGAGGTGGAGCCTGCCGAGTTTGTGCGGGCTGGCCGGGACTGGACGCGCCCAGAGTTGGACACCATGGCGGTGTGGGCTGTGGAGTGGACCCATGTGTTGTACCTCGGCCTCGAGGAATGGCCATGGCCCAACCAGCCACCTGGAACGCTGGTGTTCAACCTCGGCGAAGGTGTCGGCAACGTCCGGCCCGAGGAGCTTTCATGAGTTATGTCAGCGCACAGCATGACCGAATGCTGGCCGGCCTGATCATCCCCTGTAGCGTGGTTGCGGTCGATCTGGCTGCGGCCATGGTACGGGTGTCTGACGGTGCCGGCTGGACCAGCGCTTGGGTGCGCTGGCACAGCCAGGCCGCCGGCAAGGCCCGGCACTGGCGGGTGCCGAGCCTGGGCGAGCAGGGGGCCTTGATCAGCCCCAGCGGCGAGCCTGCCCAGGGGACCTTTGTTCCGGGGCTATACGGCAACGCTGGAGCCCAGCCGGACAACCGCGACCACGTCGAAGTGTGGCGCTTCGACGATGGCGGCTCGCTGGTCTACGACTGGCAGGCCAAGACCTACAGCATCAACCTACCCAGCGGCACGGTGACGATCCAGGTCGGCGGTAGCTCGGCGGTGATCACCGATAGCGCGATCACCGGCAAGGCCAGCAGCATCACCCTGACCGGGCAAATCACCTTGAACGGTGACGTTCAAATCAACGGCGCGAGCCTCAAGCACAACGGGGTCAACGTCGGTTCGACTCATACCCATTCGGGCGTAATGCCCGGTGGTGGATCGACCGCGGTGCCTCAGTAACCAGCAGCCCGCAGCAGCGGGCTTTTTTTCGCCTGGAGCAAACATGACCACAGCCAAGAAACCCGCCGAGCAACCCGGCGGGGAGCCGGCAGCGCCCGGCGCTTCGGTGTTCCGCGACACCCTCTATACCTCCCGCGTGCTGGTCCTGCCGGACGGCCGGCAACTGGCGGTGAAGCAAGGCCATGTTACGGCCGATGCGGGGGACCAGGTGGCGCTGGACTACCTGCGCTCGCATCCGGACCTACAACCGCAGGGGTGACGCGATGATCGGAATGGATCGCCGCACCGGCCAGTCGTTGTCGGGCATCGCCCATGTGCGCCAGTCCATCGAGGACATCCTGACCACGCCGCTGGGCAGCCGGCGGATGCGCCCGGAGTACGGCAGCGACCTGCGCCGCTACGTCGACTTGCCCGTCACCGGCGGCTGGAAAAGCGCCGTCCAGGCCGAGGTGGCTCGGGCGCTGTTGCGCTGGGAGCCGCGTTTGAAGCTGGAGCGGGTGCAGGTGGTGGCGGTAGTGGGGGGCCAGATCAGCTTTCAGCTGGTGGGCCAGTACCTGGGGGATAGCGCGATATTGGAGGTGACGGCATGAGCATACTGGACTTGTCGGCACTGCCGGCGCCGCAGGTGCTGGAGGCCCTGGATTTCGAGGCGCTGTACCAGGGCAAGCTGGCGATGTTTCGTCAGCACATGGGGGAAGCCTGGACGGCGGACCTTGAGAGCGACCCGGTGACCAAGCAACTGGAGCTGTCGGCTTACGGGGATCTGCAACTGCGGGCCCGGATCAACGACGCGGCCAAGGCCCTGTTGCTGGCCCACGCCCAGGGGAGCGACCTGGACCAGTTGGCGGCCAACGTCAATTTGTCCCGCCTTGTGATCCGCTCGGCCGACTCCCAGGCAGTGCCACCGGTGGAAGAGGTCAAGGAGTCTGACGACGCCTTGCGCGAGCGCGTCCAACTAGCCTACGAGGGCCTGACCACGGCGGGCCCGCGCAACAGCTACATCCTACACGCCCGCAACGCCTCGGCCCTGGTAGCGGATGCCGAAGCCGAAAGCCCTTCGCCGGCCTGCGTCACGGTCACGGTGTTGAGCCTCGACGGTGACGGAAAAGCCAGTTCCGAGCTGCTGGCGACGGTGGCAGTTGCTCTCAATGATGAGAACGTGCGGCCGCTGGGGGACCGGGTCAAGGTGCAGAGTGCCCAGGTACTGCCCTATCGCATCGATGCGGTGTTGTACATGAAGGGCCCCGGACCTGAAAGCGATGCTGCCCTGGTCGAGGCCCGGCGCAAGCTGGCGGCCTGGGTCAACCCGCGTCGGCGCCTTGGGCTGGAGATAGCGCGTTCGGCTATCGATGCCCAGTTGCACGTCGCGGGTGTAGCCCGGGTGGACCTGGCCGGATGGCAGGACATTGCCCCAACGCGGGCCCAGGCGGCGTACTGCACCAGCTACAGCGTCACGCTGGGGGGCTGATATGACCAGCCTACTGCCGATCAACAGCACGCCGCTGGAACGGGCCATGGAAAGCGTAGGGGCCCGGCCTGGGGAGGTCGCGCAGATCCTGCGCACGCTCTACAACCCCGCGACCTGCCCGGCGCACCTGTTGCCGCAATTGGCCTGGGCCTGGTCGGTGGATCGCTGGGACCCGACCTGGGCCGAGACGGTCAAGCGCAACGCAATACGCGCATCGTTCTTCATCCATGCGCGCAAGGGCACCATCGGCGCCCTTCGCCGGGTGGTGGAGCCGCTGGGCTACCTGATCGAGGTGATCGAATGGTGGCAGATGGTTCCTCAGGGCCCGCCGGCCACCTTCGCCCTGAAGGTTGGGGTCTTGGATACCGGTATCACCGAAGCGATGTATGCCGAGCTTACGCGCCTGATCGATGACGCCAAGCCGGTCAGTCGCCATATGACCGGCCTGGCCATCAGTCTGGAAACATCAGGAACCATCAGGTTCGGCGCCTACGTCGACCAGGGCGAGGTGATCGACATCTATCCGCCGACTCCTCGCGATATCGAAGTGACCGGCCGTTATGGCCAGGTCGTGTGCATTGACGAAATAGACACTTTGGATGTGTACCCATGATCGATTCCAACAGTCAGTTCTTCGCCATCCTGACGGCGGTGGGCGAGGCGAAACAGGCCAACGCCACCGCCCTGGGCATTCCCTGGACCTTCAAGGAGATGGCGGTGGGGGATGCCAATGGCACCGACCCCGTACCGGACAAGACGCAGACCAAGCTGATCAACGAATGGCGTCGGGCGCCGGTCAACCAGGTTCGCACCGATCCAGCCACCCCCAACCTGATCATCACTGAACAGGTGATTCCGTCGGATGTCGGCGGGCGCTGGATTCGTGAGGTCGGCTTGTATGACGCTGCGGGCGACCTGGTGGCGGTGGCCAACTGCGCGCCGAGCTTCAAGCCACTGCTGGCCCAAGGCACCGGTAAGACCCAGATCATTCGCATGAATTTTATCGTGTCGAATACTGCACAGATCGTGCTCAAGATCGATCCTGCGGTGGTGCTGGCAACTCGGCAATATGTCGACGATTCACTGGCCACGGCGCTGCCCGCGAATAAAACCCCCGGCACTTACCGGCAGGTGACCATCGACAAGCGTGGCATCGTCCTCAGCGGCGCTAACCCGACGACTCTGGCTGGCTACGGCATCACCGATGCTTTCACCAAGCCGGAAACGGCGGCGGCGATCAATCAAGCGGTGGCCGCGCTGGTCGCAGCCTCGCCCGGCGCACTCGACACGTTGAAAGAGCTTGCAGATGCGCTCGGCAATGATCCGAACTTTGCCACGACGATGACAAACGCCCTCGCCGGGAAAGCAGCCAAGGCCACAACGCTCGCTGGGTACGGCATCACTGACGCGATGAAAAAGTTCGCGGGCGGTATTGAAGCTCAAGCGGTCCCGTCTTCAAACAATCTCGACACGGTCAGTTCTTCAGGGCTGAACAGCTTTCATGCATTAACTGCAAACCGGCCGGCCGGCTCCACATACGGAACGGTTCTGCACATCTCATATGACCAGCCCACCGGAAACTGGACCCAGTTTGCAGTGTCAACGGGCGACAGTCGTGCATGGTTTCGTGGGTCGGTGAATGGATCGATTCAGGGGTGGCAAGAGGTGTGGAGCTCCGCAAACCTCAATCCTGGAAATCTCCAGCCAAAGCTTGGTTTCGCGCCGGTGCAACAAGGAACGGGCATCGGCCAACTGACTAACGCAATCAAAATCGGGTGGAACGCAACCGATCTGAAGGCCACGGTTGACACAACTGATCTGGGCGCGTTCCTGCTTTCGAGCAACTGCGAGCTAACCGGTGCGATTGTGTACTTCTTCTTTAATGCTCCACCCGCTGGCTTTCTCAGAGCGAACGGCGCGGCGGTCAGCCGTACGACATATGCTCGATTGTTTGCACGAATTGGGGTGATGTATGGAGCTGGGGACGGCTCTACAACGTTCAATCTTCCCGACATGCGAGGCGTCTTTTTGCGTGGTTTCGATGATGGGCGGGGTATAGATCCGGGGCGAGGATTCAGCAGTCTTCAACTCGACCAGGTACAGGGGCACGCGCACGGCATGCCTTCGGGTTCTTCCGGTTTTACTGTGTATGCCGGCGGGATCGGTGGGGCCAGCAGCGGCGGTGGAATCAATACTGCGCCGGCTACGGGCGGTGTTGTTTCTGATGGAATCAGCGGCACACCGAGGGTCGGTTCGGAGACTCGTCCGGTCAACATCGCGCTACTGGCGTGCATTAAGTATTGAGGAGGGCTTATGTCTGATAAAGAACCGCCAAAGGTGTATCAAGCCAACCCACTGACCGGCGAGTATGTCGGGCAGTTTTGGGCTGATCCCGACCCGCTTGATGACGGCAACTGGCTAATCCCGGGGGCTGCATTTTTGGAGGCACCGCCGCCGGGCAAAGAGGGATTTGCCATTGTTCACGTTCCGGAAAGCTTCGAAGCTTGGAGCCTGTTACCAGACTTCCGGGGCGTTGTGTATCGAACTGCGGATGGTCAACCGGTTGAATGGCAGAAGTTCGGCGAACTGCCAGCGGGCCTGACTTCAACGCCAAGACCGGGACCTTTTCACATTTGGTCGGCTGGAAAATGGAAGTTGGACGGTAATGCCGAAATCGACGCGAAGAAAGCGCAGGCGTTGGGCCTGCGTGACCAGCTATTGCTCCAGGCTGCTACACGAATCAGCCCTTTGCAAGACGCGGTTGACCTCGGCGATGCAACAGCAGCAGAAGAAGCAGAACTGAAGAAGTGGAAACAGTACCGGGTGGCAGTCAACCGCGTTGACCAGCAGTCGGGCTTCCCTCGAGCAGTTAGCTGGCCACCAGCGCCTGAGCCCACACCATAAACGCCCCGCACTGTCGGGGCGTTTTCATTCCAGCGCTTCGGCGCCCGTTGCACCCACGGCCTCGCTTAGCGGGGCCTTGTCATTTCTGGAGACTCTATGAGCTTTTTCCACGGCGTCACCGTCACCAACGTGGACACCGGCGCACGCACCATTGCGCTGCCTACGTCCTCGATCATCGGCCTGGTGGACACTTTCACCGAGGGGCCGGGCGTTAGTGCCAAGGCCAACGACCTGCTGCTGATCACCAGCGAGCGCGAGGCCATTGCGGCCTGGGGCCCGGATGCGGCGATTACCAAGGCGTGCCAGGCGATCTATCAGCGAGCCAAGGCGGTGATCGTCGCCTGTGGTGTGGCCAAGGTCGCAGACGCGGCGCAGCAAACCTCAGCCATCATCGGCGGGGTCCTGGCCAGCGGCAAGCGTACTGGCTTGCAGGCGCTGCTGGACGGCAAGAGCCGTTTCAACGCCCAGCCGCGCCTGCTGGTGGCGCCCAAGCACAGTGCCACCCAGGCGGTCGGTACGGCCCTGGTGGCCCTGGGCGACAAGCTGCGCGGCCTGGCCATCATCGACGGGCCCAGCAGCACCGACGAGGCGGCCATGGAGTACGCCAAGAACTTTGGCGCCAAGCGCGCTTACCTGGTTGATCCGGGTGTTCAGTATTGGGATGGCCAGGCGAGCGCCACGGTCGATGCGCCGGCCTCGGCCTGGGTCGCGGGCCTGTTCGCCTGGACCGATAGCGAGTACGGCTTCTGGGCCTCGCCTTCTAACAAGGAGTTCGTAGGCATCACCGGCACAGGCCGGCCTGTTGAGTTCCTGGACGGCGACGAGACCTGCCGGGCCAACCTCCTCAATAACGCCAACATCACCACCATCATTCGTGACGCCGGCTTCCGCCTGTGGGGCAACCGCACGCTGTCCAGCGATCCCAAATGGGTCTTCGTCACCCGAGTGCGAACCATGGACATCGTTATGGACGCCATCCTCTACGGCCACAAGTGGGCAGTGGACCGCTCCATCACCGCCACCTACGTCAAGGACGTCACCGAGGGCCTGCAGGCCTTCATGCGCGATTTGAAGAACCAGGGCGCGATCATCAACTTCGAGGTCTATGCCGACCCCGAGTTGAACACCGCCAGCCAGCTGGAGCAGGGCAAGGTGTACTGGAACATCCGCTTCACCGACGTACCGCCTGCCGAGAACCCGAATTTCCGCGTCGAAGTCACCAACCAGTGGCTGACCGAAGTCCTCGATAAAACCGCTTAAGGAGCCGCAGCAATGGCAATGATTCCCGAAACCCTGGCGAACATGAACCTGTTCGTCGACGGCATCAGCTTTCAAGGCGACGTGCCGAGCCTGACCCTGCCCAAGCTCACCCTCAAGACCGAGGAACACCGGGCCGGCGGCATGGATCTGCCGGTGGAACTGGACATGGGCATGGAGAAGCAAGAAGCCGGCTTCACCACCACCGGCGTGCGCCGCGAGTCGCTGCGCATGTTCGGCCTGTCTGACGGGACCGCGTTCAACGGCGTGTTCCGTGGCGCCTTCAAGGGCCTCAAGGGCAAGACCACTGCGGTGATCGTGACCCTTCGTGGCCTGTTGAAAGAGGTCGACATGGGCGACTGGAAGGCCGGCGACAAGGCCGAGATCAAGCACAACGTGGCCTTGACCTACTACAAGCTGGAGGTCGACGGGCGCCTGATCTACGAGATCGATGCCCTCGGCATGAAGCGTGTGATCAACGGTGTCGACCAGCTCGCCGCCCAACGTTCGGCCCTGGGCCTGTAAGGAAAACCCTCATGACTCAAGCTAAGAAAACCCCGGCCTGGATGACCCTGACCCCCGATAGCGTGGTGGTGACCCTGACCAAGGCAGTCGAGTTGAACGGCGTGCAGTGCGACAAGGTCACCCTGCGGGCCCCCACCGTGCGCGACGTGCGCGCAGCGAATACCGCCGCCGGCGGCGATGACGAACAGCGCGAGCTGGCGCTGTTCGCCAGCCTGGCCGAGGTCGGCAGCAAGGATCTGGAGGGCATGACCCTTAAGGACTACCAGCGTTTGCAGGCCGGTTATTTTCGCCTGGTGCAAGACGACGAACTTTGACCCGGCGGTGTTGAAGATGGCGGCAAAGCGGCTCGCCAGCGAGCTGCATTTTTCCGCCGAGGAGATCATGACCATGCGCTTTAGCGACATGGTCTGGTGGCTCACGGATTGAGCCTTACGCGTGTAGGGGGACCAGATGGCACGCAATATCGCATTGGGGTTTGTGATCGGCGGCGCCGTGAGTGCAACAGTCGGCGCGGCCTTCAAGACCGTTGAAAACCGCATCAAGAAGCTTGAGGAGCAGGGCAGCAAGGCCAAGGTGCTGAAAAGCACGATCGGCGAAACCATGCGCCTGCGGGACGAATGGAAGCGAGCCCACGACAGCGGCGCCGCCTCGGCGGCCGGCCTGCTGAGCAAGCTGGAGCGCAATCTAAGCAGCCTGCAAAAGCAGGGCGTTCAGGTCGGCAAGCTGCGCCAGGAATACCAGGCCCTCGGTCGGGTAGCCAAGGGCGCAGATTTGCAGCTCAAGGGGCACCAGCAGATCCAGCAGGGCAAGGAAGGGTTCAAGTCGAGCATTGGCCAGGCCGTGGCCGGGACTGCTGCTGTAGCGATCCCGACAAAGATCAGTGCTGACTATCAGGCGATCATTCGGGATATCGCGATCAAGGCTGGTATTGCGAACAAGCCCGAAGAGCAGCAGATGACACGGACGATCATCGAGACGTCCCAGCAGACTGGCATGGGTCGAAACGATGTGGCGGACCTGGTGAACCAGTTGGTGGCTGCTGGCCTGGAGCTGGACAAGGCGCTGTCCTATGCGCCGCTCGCTGCAAAGTTCGCAGTCGGGCAGGGCTCGGGTGGTGAAGAGACGGCGAAGATGATTTTTGCGTTGCAGCAGAACGCCAAGATCAACGATCCGAAAATCATGGAAAAGGCGCTGGAGGCTATCGCCGTGCAGGGCCAGTCGGGCAGCTTCGAGGCCTCCGACATGGCGCGCTGGTTCCCCAAGCTGCTGGCCAACATGGGTAACACCCAGTTGTTTGGTATGGATGCCGTTGTGCAGTTGGGGTCGATGCTGCAAGTGCAGATGAAGACCGCCGGCAGTGCGGACGAGGCGGCCAACAACCTGATGAACTGGATGTCCAAATCGGGTGCGGAAGATGTAGTCAAGGCCTATAAGGATGTGGGCATTGATTACCAAGCGTCTTTGAACACGGGTATCCAGAAAGGGATGTCGACTTTCGAATCCACCTTTGAGCTGGCGATGCGCTACATCAAGGCCACGGACCCGGCGAAGGCCGCGAAGATGCAGGAAGCTCAGGCCAAAATCAGCAAGGAAGCTGATCCGGAGGCGGCCAAGGCGCAGTTGATCGCGCTGGAGGAGTCGTTGCGTACCGGCAATCTGTTCGCGGACATGCAGGTCAAGATGGCCCTGCTGGCCTACTCGCAGAACCGCGAGCTGTACGAACAGCAGAAAAAGAACTCGCTCAACGGCAAGGGCATCCTTGATCAGAACCTGGCAGAGCGCCGCGAGACTTCGGCGCAGCTCTGGGCAGAAACCGTGCAGGCAATCAATGACGGCATGCGTGCGGTGGGTGATGCGCTGCGGCCGGCAACGGATGCGGTGGCCAAGGGTGTTCGAACGGTGGCCATGTCCTTGACCGGGCTCACCGAAAAGATGCCGGGTGTTGTCGCTGGGGTGGTGGGTGTAGGTGCGGCGTTGGTCGCGCTGGGTTCAGCATTCAGCATGTTCAAGATGGGGAAGGGGCTGTTCAACGTTGCCCGGGGCTCACTGATGGGCAACCCGAATGTGATCCAACGGGTGTTTGTCACCAACGCCGGCGGCTTAGGCGGTGATTACGACTTCGACGGAGGCCGCGACAAGAAGGGCGGAAAAGGCGCCAAGGGCGGCAAGGCGGGCGGCGGTGTACGTGGCCGGCTCGGTCGGGCCGGGCGTGCGTTGCGCTCTGCTTTCCGGCCCAGTGTCCTGGGCCGCACGGCGCGGCTGGGTGGCGCGGCATTGAAGGGCGCCACCAGCCTGGGCGTGTCGGCATTGAAGAGTGTCGGCGGCCTGGTCAAAGGCATGTCGCCCTGGGTGAAAGGTGGTGGCGTGCTGTCGGCGCTGGGGGCCGGGTTCAAGGTCGCGGACACCTACCAGAACGCCAAGACCCAGGATGAAAAAGCCGAAGGCTACGGCGGTGCGGCTGGTGGCCTGGCGGGCGCCATGCTCGGCACCAAGGCGGGGCTGGCGGCTGGGGCTGCCATTGGCTCGATTGTGCCAGGACTCGGCACGGCCATCGGCGGGGCTGTAGGGGCCGCGGTGGGTGGCGCCCTCGGCTATTGGGGCGGTGATGCCTTGGGCGCAAAGGCCGGGAAAGCGCTGTTCGGCTCTGACGACTCGCTTAAGCGGCTGCCGGACGCCGGCCCACTGATGATGCGCGATGCCGGCAAGAACATTCCGCCGGTCCTGGGCGATATCGCCAGGTCCTTCAAGGCCGGCCCGGCGCCGCTCATGCTCAAGACAACCGAGACCGCAAAACCGCTGGGGCAGGTGGTGCGCTCGATGGCGGGGACAGAGTCGCCAGTCGCAACGCCTGCGCTGCTCAAGGCACCGGAGTTGGTGAAGCCCTTACCGCCGAAGGTCGATCAGCAATTCAGCTTCGCCCCGGCGCTGTCGATCCGGGTCGATGGTGATGTTAAGGACCCGGCCCAGCTGGCCCGGGAGCTGGCACCACACCTGCGTTCGCAGTTCGACGAATACAGCCGGCAGGCCGCTGCCCGGCAGTTGTCGGATGAACCACACGTATAAGGAGGCCCTATGGCTTATATGGAGCAGTTGCAATCGGGGCTCCAGTCCCTGGTTGCAGCTGGGGAGGCCGGGCGCACCAGCGCAGATGGCATGTTGACCCCGTTGAACGGGGCTATCGGCGATATTACGGGGGCTGCGTCCGAGCTGGAGAATGTGCCGTTCGTGGGCCCGGAGATCGGCGCGAAGTTGCAACGGACCTTACGCGGCATCACGGCTGCGCAATCGGTCGTGGGCCAGGTCGCCGCAGGCTACAGCCAGGCCGTGTCGGCGGCGGGGCAGATCCAACAGCGTCTGGGCAGTTTGCAGGAGCAGACGGCCCGGGCGGGGGCTGCGATCAACCGTATCGGCGGCCAGGTCAGCCCCTCCCTAGGCAGCATCTTCCCTAGCGGTGCCCTGGGTGGTCTGGGCATGCCGGCGGCGGCCGCAGTGAAGCCGTTCCCGCACCTGCTGATCATCCACCCGCTGCGCCCAGGGGCGCAGCCCTACTACTTCAATCTGGACACGGCCGCCTTCGACGAACTGCGCCGGCAGACGGCGTTCAGGTGGGCGGGCCAGGAACGCCTGACGCGCAGCATTGCCCAGCAGGCGGTGGGGCAGGGGGACGACAAGATCACCCTCAAGGGCGCGGTGTTCCCTGGCTTCAAGGCCGGCCTCGGCCAGTTGCAGAAGCTGCGCAGTATCGGCCGGCGGCTCCAGCCGCTGAGCCTCACCACGGGGTATGGCGAAGTCCTGGGCACCTGGTGCCTGACCAGCCTGGAAGAAGAACAGAGCCACCTGCTGGCTGGCGGAGTGCCGCGTAAACAGGGCTTTTCATTGGAGTTCGTGAGCTATGGCGACGACATGCAGAACGTCTAGCGGGGATCTGCTCGACACGATTTGCTATCAGTTCTACGGCCACCTGAACGGCAGCGTCGAGGCGGTGCTGGATGCCAACCAGGGGCTGGGCGATGAACCCCAGCCGTTCCGGGCTGGGGTGCTGATCGTGCTACCGGATCTGCCGGCGGCGGTCGATGCACAGGTGCTGCTATGGGACTGATCAATGATTCAACTTACAACCCCGCCAAGTGCGGGGTTTTCATTTCCTGGAGCTTGAGGCATGACCCCTATTTTTCGAGTTGTCGCCGATGGCCGCGACATCACCGCGCTGATCAATGACCGGCTGGTGACCCTGCGCACCTCGGACAAGCCGGGCATGGAATCGGACGAGTTTGAATTGCGCATCGATGACCGCGCCCAAGCGGTGGCGGTGCCCAGCCGGGGCGCCAGTATCGAGGTGTTCATGGGCTACGAAGGCCGAGCCCTGGCCCGGCTGGGGCGCTACATCGTGGATGAAGTGGTGGTCACCGGCCCTCCCGACACCATCGAGATACGCGGTAAGGCCAGCGACATGCGCGGCAGTGGCAAGACCACTCGCAGCGGTAGCTGGGAGGATGTGCCGTTGCAACAGATCGTGCGCGATATCGCCGCCCGTAATGGCTGGCAGTCGGTGTGCCCGGTCACGACCAAGGTGCCCCGGGTCGACCAGCTCAATGAATCGGACTTCAACTTCATCACCCGCCTGGCAAAGCAGTACGACTGCACAGCCAAGGTGGCCGATGGCAAGTTGTTGGCTTTGCCGCGCCAGGAGGGTCTGAGCGCAACCGGTAAGGCCTTGGGCATGGTCACCATCACCCGCCGCGACGTGAGTCGCTACCAGTTTCGGCTTGGCGATCGCAGCACGCATAAGGCAGTGCAGACCAAGCACCAGGACAAGAAGAGCGGCAAGCTGCGGGTGGTCGACCTGAGCAACGACGACTCGCCGGACGGCCTGCCGCCGGTGCACACCGACCGCCATATCTACCCCAACAAATCCGCCGCAGAGCAGGCCGCCAAGGCCCGGCTGGCTGCATTCAACCGCAGCACCGCCGGCGTGCGGCTGGAGATGCCCGGGCGTACCGACCTGTTCGCCGAACGCATGATTTACGCCCAGGGCTTCAAGGTCGGGCTCGATGGTGAATACCTGGTCGACTCGGTCGAGCAGGTGTTTACCCAATCGGGCTGGAGTACCACCGTCGAATGCAACGGCGGCAAGAAGGGCAAGGCGAAAGCCAAGGGCAAGAAAAAGAAAGCCACCAAGCCGCTGCGAGTCGAGCAGCTGTAACCCATCACCACTGGAGAAACCACGCATGACGATCACAGTGCAGCAGCTGCTGCAAATCCTTCCCAACGCCGGCGCTAAAGCCGGCGTTTTTGTTCCTGGGCTCAACGCGGCCATGAGCAAGTACGCGATTATCACTCGCTTGCGAATCGCGGCGTTCATCGCTCAGATCGGCCATGAGTCCGGCCAGCTGCTGTATGTGCGCGAGCTGGGCAACGATCAGTACCTGAGCAAGTACGACACCGGCACCCTGGCCACTCGGCTGGGCAATACTCCGCAGGCCGATGGCGACGGTCAAAAGTACCGAGGGCGGGGCCTTATTCAGGTCACCGGTCGGGCCAACTATGAGGCGTGCAGCGAAGCGCTGTTCGGCGACTCTCGACTGCTCAATACCCCTGAGCTGCTGGAAAACCCAGTCTATGCCGCGCTGTCGGCGGGCTGGTTTTGGCAGAAGGCTGGCCTGAATACCTTGGCCGATAAGGGCGACTTTCTCACCATCACCAAGCGCATCAACGGCGGTATCAACGGCCTGGCGGATCGCCAGGCACTGTATGACCGCGCCCTTAAGGTGCTGGCATGAAGGCCCCGGGCTGGTTGTTGCCAGCCCTGGCCCTGGTGCTGGGGTTCGCCCTGGGCGGCTGGAGCGCATGGACCTGGCAGGCCAACGCCTACGGCAAGGCCATGGCCGAGCAAGCCGAGGCGTACAGCACCGACCGCGAGCAGGCCGCTACGGCGGTAATCAACTGGCAGGGTGAGCAGCAAGACACCCGCCGTACGCTCGAGGATCGCCTGCAAGCGAATGACGAAACCCACTACAAGGAATTGCGCGATGCTCAATCGAACCAAGCTCGCTTGCGCGACCGGCTGGCTACTGCTGATCTCCGGCTGTCAGTCCTACTCAACACTGCCGCCTCGGGTGGTGGCGGTGGGTTGCCAGCCACCGCCGACACCTGCGGCGTGGTTCATGGAACGGCGCGAGCCGAACTTGACCCAGCGGCTGCTCAACGAATTGTCGCCATCACCGGTGACGGCGATCAAGGACTGATCGCTTTGCAGGCGTGTCAAGCGTATATACGTGAGAATAACCAACGATAACTATTGATCGGGATTATTTTTTTCTAAAGACAAGGTGCCTAATAGGCACCTTGAATTATGCTTTTGAGCTAGTTGCTAAGAGGAGAGATAACGCGGCCGTTATCTTTAACTTCAGAGTTTCCAACCACAATTGAACTGTCAGACTGTACGTAGTATGGCTTTTCTGTGCCGCCCTTTCTTAGCGATAGCACAAAACCACGGCTGTCGCTCCTATTCCAGCTATCTGATTGGTCCACGGCGATAGCGAAGTAACCAGTTTGGCCGTCGTTGCCCCATTGGTTAATTGCAACTTCAATTTTATTTGAGGTGTTGTTTTTAACACTAATGCTCATGTCTATATTCCTTTTAGACTGTGAGTTGTAGGGTCCGTTACCTGATGTTCTATAACCACCATAGGCATTATGTAGCCGTATGTAGCTCCTTTAGAGCTTGCAGTCGGAAAAGGTAACGCACTCGTAAGCGTAGACACAATATTGTCAGTAGCAAGAATTTTTAAGGAATTGTGCGGTTGTCACATGCCCCTAGCGCAGTATCGAGATGTTGCTGTGTGGTCTGTTGGCCTCGCACGAGACTTTCACAAAGCTTGTGAAATTCATTGTTAGGTCTGTTTATTTAGCATGTAATAAATAGACACAATTATATGCGAGGGTGTATTTGTTTTTCCACTAAGCAAGCAAAGGAAGCATGAAGTGCATTTGCTTAATGCGCAGGTGCATTGAGGGCATTAATCGACAGGCTGAATCAACTGCGGGTTTTGATTCTTGACATTCCCCACCTCTGCTCCAACCCGATACCATTCGAAGTCTTCCGTCGGCCGGCACAGCTTTAGCGCTATCTCCTCGGCACGCTCAGAAGAAAGCTCAGGGGCTAGCCATTCGTTGGCAAGCTCAGGAGAAAGGACTAAGGGCCGGCGATCATGGATATCGACCATACCCTGGTCGCTGGCTGCCGTGATGACCACGAAGCCATCGCCCTCATGCGGGTCCATACCTGGGTGCACCTGGGCTAGCGCTGCAAAAAACATAGGTCGTTGGCTTTTCAGCCTTATGAAGTAGGGCTGCTTCTTCTTCGGATCGGCCTGGTCTTTCACCCATTCGAACCATCCTTCGCTGGGCACAACCGCGCGCCCACTTGGCCAAAGCTGCTTGAAAAACTTCCCTGTCGTCACCGTCTCTACTCGGGCATTGATGGGGGCTGGCCGTTTCCCAACCGCCCAGAAGGGCGCCCATCCCCACCGCACCGCGTCGATATGTATCCCATCCCGCGCCCCATGCAGTATCTGTACTCGGGTCGATGGGGCTACGTTGAATCGATTGATAGGCTGCGCGTCGTAGCCGCTAAAAAGGTCGCGCTGCGGACTCAGCTCCTCGATAAAAATCGCCATCCCCTCGTACTGTACAAATCGTCCACACATCTGCACCTCCCAATGCCGATTGCATCGCTGCCACTCAGCTGGTTCCTGAACTGTAGACATCGAGGAGGGGTCTAGGATCGGCTGGCGGGATTCCGCCTGTCAGAATGTACTGAGGCGCAATTGACGGTAACCAATTGGTCCATTTAACTGTATATTCGTACAGTTCTGGAAGTCGTGCGTCATGAGTTTCACAATCGAAGGCCCCATTGCGGAGGGCGGCCTAAAGCTGCCTCTCTGCCTCTTTCACGTGCCCGCTGGGTTTCCATCACCGGCGGCAGATCACATCGAAGCCCATATTTCTCTCGATGAAGTCCTGAACATTCGTGCGCCACACGTTTACCTGGTGTCGATCACCGGGGAGAGCATGCAGGGTGCCGGTATCTTCGATGGAGATCTGGCTGTCGTAGATCGCTCAATTGAGCCGGCGCATGGCCACATCGTGGTGGCCCTCTTGAACAATGACCCAGTCTGCAAGCGGCTATCTATCCGGGGAAAGGATGTCGTCTTGCTGTCTGAGAACCCCAAGTACCCACCACGTTACATCCTGGAGGGGGACGAGCTGTCGATCTGGGGCGTGATCATTGGTAGCGTGCGCAGTCATGTCTAAGGCTGCGTCTGTCTTCGCGCTGATCGACTGCAACAGCTTCTATGCAAGTTGCGAACGCGTCTTTCGCCCTGACCTGTCCAGGGTCCCTATCGTCGTTCTATCAAACAATGACGGATGCGTGATCGCTCGCAGCTATGACGCGAAGCCCCACGTAAAAATGGGCGAGCCTTACTTTCAGATCAGGCACAAGCTCAAGCAGCACGGCATTGTGGCGTTCTCTTCGAACTATGCCTTATACGGCGATATGAGCGAGCGGGTGATGTCGCTGATCGAATCGATGGTGCCGGCAGTCGAGGTGTACAGCATCGATGAAGCTTTCGCAGATCTCACTGGGATCAACAGCCTTGAGCAGTTCGGCCGCCAGATCCGGGCCCAGGTGCTGCGCTGTACAGGCATTCCGGTTGGTGTAGGGATCGCACCTACAAAGACACTCGCCAAGTTGGCCAACCACACTGCCAAGCGCCTACAAGCGCACACTGGCGGCGTTGTAGATATCACCGATCAGGTAAAGCGGGATTGGGTGTTGCGAAACACTGATGTCGCGGAGGTGTGGGGTATCGGCCGGCGGATGAAGGCCCATCTGGATGGGATGGGAATCAAGTCTGCTATGGACTTGGCCAAGGCCGACCCGTGGACGTTGCGCAAGAACTTCAGTGTCGTGATCGAGAAGACGGCACGGGAACTGGCGGGTACGCCTTGCCTGGAGCTGGACGAGCCAGATCCTCCAAAGCAGGAGATTTGCTGTAGTCGGATGTTTGGGCGACGGCTAACCGAGTTGGCTCCAATCAAAGAAGCGGTTGCCACATACATTATGCGAGCCTCGGAAAAACTGCGGGCTCAGAATTCATTGTGTAAGAAAATCCGTGTCAGTATTCGTACGGGCATGTTTAACCCCGAGGAAGCCAAGTACGCCAACGGTGTCCTGGTAGAGCTGCCGTATCCAACCAATGATGTCCGGCTCATGACGAAAATGGCTGTGGAAGCACTGGACCGCGTTTTCAGGCCGGGCTTCAAATACAGTAAGGCCGAGGTCTTATTGTTGAATCTGTGCCAGCCAGGCGAGTACACCGACGATCTCTTTGCGGTGGCGCAACCATCGGAAACTGAAAAGGTGATGAAGGTCCTGGACCAGATCAACAACCGTTGGGGGAGGGGCACGCTCCGCGCTGCCAGCGTGCCTACGGACCCCGATTGGGGTATGCGGCGGGAGATGATGAGCCAGAGCTATACGACCAAGCTTGATCAGCTTTGGAGGGTGTCCTGCAACTGAGGATGTCGTGGAGCAAAATGGGGACAACCTGTATGCCAGTCAATGCTATTTCTTGCTTTTTGCGTCGATACCCGAGAAGAATCTGCGTGAAATCGTCTCCTTTGAACCCATAGTTGCATTTCGGGAAGGGCAGCTAACGGCCAAAAGCGGTCTCTCCGTTTCTCTGCGAAACAGTGGCGAACAAATCACCGGTAGAGTTTGAAACTGTATGCTGCGAGCTTGTAGGGTATATATAAAAAACTACGGCAGTTCATTTTCTTGAATTCAGTGCTTCTCCGAGGCCGGTCAAGCTCATGTCTGATTCCTACGGCTAAGCCCGTCTGATGCAGGCTTAGCGTAGGTTAAACACATCACGAGCGTTATGAGCTATCAGGCTTTCAGTCTGGCATTTGGGAAAGTTGCTCTACTATCCGCTTAAACTCAGAGGGATCATTGTGGTGAGCATTGTATGCGTCAAATCCACCGCCTCGGAACTGGTTATATAGAGCGCCCTTGCCAAAAATTGCAAAACGTCCCGCCTGAGTTACTCGCACTAAAAGGCGAGCAGTCTGAGGAAGTCTTTGCCCTTGATACTCTCCTTGGTCCCAAGCATAGCGAGGTATGTAACGACCAGGTGATAACTCAACCACTTCCTCTGCTGCTCCGGGTGCACCTCGATGGTCAGGGTCAACCGGGGGAAGGCCTGAAACTTCTAAAATAAAGTTTGCCTCTCGAGAGGTTGGCCCGGGATTCCAAAACAGGAGTCGCACAGGGCTGCAAACATGCACGAAAGTATCAAAACCGCTGTCACTGGTGGCCCACTCCAATAAGCCTTCGTTTGAAAACCGGCATCCAAGTAAATCCAATCCGCCACCATCCGGAAAAAAAACATGGTTAAAACTTCCGGAAACAGCGTTCAAGACTGGCACTATTTGTGGGCCGTACCACTCAGCTCTCTCAGGTATGTTGCCGCCAAAAATATCTACAAGCCTGGCATTCCATACAGCATGCAACTCTTCAAATGGCATATAACTCTCCTTTTTAGCAATACCGACGAATAACTGCATGGTTCTTACTCGCAAGATACCGACATGCGAGACATGTATGCGACATTCTATTTCTATAACCGTCGCGCCCCAGTAGTTTGTTAGAGGCGCTATGGTTTAAAATCAAAATTCGGCTCAAACTGGATTTGCCAGAGAGGAAGGTTCTCGCCTGAATAACCATCAGCGATATCAACCTTGAAGAACTCCGGATCATATTTAGAATCTAAAGCAATCACTTTTCGTTCGTAAACAGTGTGCTCATTATAAGCACTGCTCACCAAAGAACTCAGATCACCCACAATTGCAAACCCTGCTTCTTTATCCCATTCGTTTTCATGCGGACGGTACTCAAACCTTAGTGACTTTACTTTATCACCATCCAACACGGCTTTGTTTTCCGCCTCGACCCAACGGCCAAATCTAACGAACTGAAACACCAATTGAATATCTTTGCTATTAGTTACTTCTTCTCCCGCGCAGAATGCTCTAATTCCTCCGATAACAAATTTCGCGATACCATCTGACGAAATAGAGGAGTCATTATCCTGACTCGCGACAAGCTCAATGGCGAGCGATGGAGTGGTGCCAATAGAACGATCTCCTAACGTGGCCATTTCATTTTTGGCCATGGCATGCAAAAAATTAATTGTGAATTTCCGCTTATGCTCTACAAAAGCCTGCTTGGATAGCAATACCCACTTATTCCACTGCGAGTAATAAATTGCAAACTTCAGATCCGCACCTTGCAGCCGAGCATAGTTCTCAAGCCCCTCTAAATAATCCCGGGTAAACTCATAGTTAGACTTGCAATCGACAAGAAAGCAGCTCTTTACTTCTATCAGAAGTCTAAGTCCACTTTTTAGAACAACGGAGTAGTCAGGGGCGCGAATATTCAGCCCGGCCGCGACCATTGCGCCGCTATCTTCTGGCTTAATCATTAGGCAGCCACCTAGGGCCCCCGCCACATGTTGAAATAAGCCCTCAACTCTCTTTCCATGAAGCAGTCGCTGATCATCAGCGGCTGACTTTATAGATGCACCTATTTTTGAGAGGAAGTCAGCCTGATCTTTAGTGGACTGAAGCTCATAATCATGCTCACGAGACATCGCTGTAAACAGCTCAACGGTGTCAAATTTCTCAGGATTTCTCGGCAATCGTTTCAATGCACTCTCCCTTTCCATTAACTCCTAGTTACCGCTGCTTTGGAAGGCAATATATGTGAGGGGCTCAATACAACGAGTAGGTCGTATGGCCAGAGCATAAACGTACAATCTTCGTAGCGTCGAGCAATCGCAGTTTGCTGCTAGGCCGGAGGTCCCTTAGGCCACGCGGGTTTCTCCTGAATAATCGTCACCAGCCTTCTCCTTGGCGTAGGAACACACGCCTATTAATACCAGACACAAATGCCAATGTGCCACTGTCATATCGGCTAAGTGATAGTCGTCTATAAGGCAAATTCAAATGTTCTACGGATAACGAGCTGGTCAACGCCCAGATGTGGGTTGCTGTGATCGACTCAGTAATGGCCAAGAGTGGTCTGCATCGTCTCAACATCGCCTGTTGCTGCCAACACCTTGACCATCAGGGAGCGTATGCCGCTGTGCGAGGATCTCTCTTTGATAGAGGCTTGTCTGTAGAGCCTGCTGAAGGAGGGCAAATTTAGGGTAAAACGGGGGCCGCTGTAGTCCGTTTTAGGCTGATCATTAAGCCTCAATATCCTGTAAATTCGGGCCTGCACCGGCCTATTGGTCAACAGGAGGGGGTTCGAATCCCTATCCGTTTTCAGCTGTTAGAGCGTAAGCCTGTCGGCAGTGGGTGCCGTCTTTGGGTTCTGAACGCTCAAGGATACCTATAAAATCAGTTCCGCAATCAAATTAACGACCCGCATAGGCCGTGAGTTGTAGCCTTTCTCGCCGATAGCACTTGCGGAACGGATCTATCACTAACCAACTGAAAACAATGAAATTTTATCTGGATTGCAAATCCGCCTACGCCGGTTCGATTCCGACCTCGGCCTCCACTATAAAAAGCCCGTAGATCAATGATCTACGGGCTTTTTTCTTGCCTGAAATTTGTCAGGTGTTCCGCAACCCCCTCCTTATTTCGTGGGTTTTACGATCTCTCCGACACGTCGGTAGACCTTCTTGGTGATCTCCTCGGAAGAGTGGCCGAGCAGTCTGCTGGCATGCTCCAGGGCTATCTCGCTAGCGGCTTTTGGTCGTATGTCACGAAACTGAAATTGCCGGATGCTCGTTGCCAGAGCGTTATCGCCATCGGCAGCTGCCTTGATAGCGGCCTTTTCCCGGGCTTCATCCCAGCGATTGCGCAGGATCTGCATGGCTCATGCGCAAGCCTGAAGAGTTAGTGATCAGCACTGAGGTCTTGATGCGATTCATGCCGCGTCGTTCCTTTAGTTTCTCCAGGAAGACCGCCAAGCCTGATTGTTTGCCAGCGTCCTCCAGAAGAATTCGCAAGCGTTTCTCTGTCTTGCCCTGGCCAATCCGCAGAAAGCCTTCGCTCATGAATGACGAAACCCACTACAAGGAACTGCGAAATGCTCAAACCGATCAGGCTCGCCTGCGTGACCGGCTGGCTACTGCTGATGTGCGGCTGTCAGTCCTACTCGCCGCCCCGGGTGGTGGCGGAGGGCTGCCAGCCGACACCGGCGGCGCCGGCGTGGATCATGGAGAAGCGCGAGCCGAACTTGACTCAGCGCATGCTCAACGAATTATCGCCATCGCCGGAGACGGTGACCAGGGACTGATCGCGTTGGCTGCGTGTCAGGAGTATGTGCGGGGGCTGCAAGCGAGCAAAGAGTAGTCAGAATGAAGAGGCCCGGCGATAGTCCGGGCTTATTATTGTTTATGTCTAAAATTAACCTAGGCAACGAGTTTGGAGGATCCTGGATTTTTCTTGAGTGCCTTCATCAGCAGCATTTGTTCATTCAACTCTTCAGCCCAAGGAGCAAAGCAAGGGAGGCATGAGTCGTTGACCCAACGTCAATAAACTGAAAATGTTGCAGTTGTCGGGTCTTGGTGTTTTCGTTTCAAAACTGGGCAAAACTTTGGAGCGTCCCTTCAGACCATTATTAGGATTAGGAAAAAATCCGAGGGTGCAATACTAGGCGGTCTGAGGGACTGTTTCGAAAAAATAACTGCCGCGAATCCCCTCATCAGTTATCCCTTCAGCACTTATAGAAGATGCTAAAAGCCTGGGGGGATATAACCGGGAACATAAGGAATATTTTGGCACTTGCCATGAAATACTTCTCCATTCTGAATTTTGAAAAGCACTATTTTTTTTGCTTTGTTCACCGTTGCTTCAATTTTGCATTCGGAGCTATGAGCGACGTTCTCGTAATACTCGGTATGGGTCAAACCATTACTGCCGTGTGTCATGGATGTTCCGGCTGCCTCAGTTGTCGACCACTGAGAGGATTTGTACCACGTCATTACGACAAGTGTACCTGCATCAGGATCTTGAGTTGCTTTCATCGTATCGGGCCTGCCAAACAGATTCAGCGCCTCTTGGGCATCGCGACCTTCCCAACGACTTTGAGCAATTAAGGAACAGCCGCTGCTTACCATTATTCCTGACACTGCTAGCATTAAAGAAAACGTTTTAATCCATTGATATATCATGGAGTTTACCTTACCTGGACTTTTCAGGATTTTTGTTGTTTAACATTTCATCCAGCTCTTCCATTGGGCTCTTCGGCGGTGCTTGTACCTCCGTGATGATCCCGAGCATTTTCATCTGATCAAATTTACCCAGTGACAACATGCCGTTGAAGACTCGATCTTGGGGATTACATACAAAGGCAAATGTATATAAAAGCGCCTCGTCATCCAACGTATGCCACTCATTGGAGACTTTTAAATCCCGGCGTGCGTAGCTCGTTCGTTCTATTGATGTTCCTTTAAGAAAGCGGGCTCTGTGCTTGGAGCACTGGACTTCAACTGAATAGACATCCGCCAATGGCTTGGATGGGTCAGCGAAGACTTGGTTTACATCTACTGACTGAAGCCCATCCGCCGCTTGACTCCGTGGCGTCATGGACGTGAGATCAGCGACAAACACTATGTTGTTTTTGCCCGTGCCTATGCTATAGACACGCCACCAATCGCCAATGGGGTTCGCTTTGTCAGCTATCGCTGAAGTGGAGGCAGCAAGTAGTAAAGTAATTGGTATGACGTATTTATTTAACTTCAAAAACTCTGGCATGCTGTGTCGTGCCTCCTTGAACATGAATTTGTTATCCATTTACATTAAATCAATCAAGCCAAACAAGCACGCTAAAAAATAGAATTTCTCAACTGAGTATCTCGAGTCAGTGATATTTGCTGGCCAGCACATGCTGCCATGCTCGTAGCGTCTGGCGATTAAATTAAGAAGCAAATTAGCTTCGTTACAATCAAAAAGTAAATAACATATTTCATCGATTGTCATCAACTTCGAGCGTTAAACTACCCAGCCAAACGTCCCTTGTGATACTGCGCGACTAGTCGGAATGTCCGATTGACTGGAATCTCAGAATGGCAGCACTAGTCGGGACTATGATCCCCGTAGGAGGGGGGGAGTCAACTAGCACAAATGTACTGGTTCGAGCGCTTGAAGAAACCCTGGAAAGGACTTCAAGGTTTGGTGAAACACCCACCACGCACAAACGGAGCAGTTGAGTTCCGTTGGAAGAGATGTCCCTGTTGATCAACCTTGGCAAAGAGGGTTATTGCGAACAAGGGTTGATTAGGCGAAAGCCAGCCGAGGTGGGACTGGCCTGCTCGTCTAGGGGATGTGGGCCTTTTTAGTGGTCGCGGTAACCATGCCCCCTACATTTGGCTACTGGTACCGGTCGTGCTGGTAAGCGTATAAGCAGCGCTTAATTATGGGGATTGGGGCATGCCAGGCATCAGCGTATTAACGATTAGCGATCAGCCCGGTTTGCCGAGCGCAGAGTCCAAACAGCCTGGCTTTTGCGGTTGAACTCAGTACATAAATCGAGCGACTGGGCTTCTGGTGTTCGCGCCTACCATAATGCAATCGGCTACACGCAGGCCCTGCGAGACGCTGAACTTATTACGAATGATACAGAGTTGGCCATGACAGCCTCTCTGGCCGAAGTATGGCAGACGGCTTCGGACCGCTTGAGTGGAAATATGGTGGCGAAAGGCGCATGGGTGACGCGTTCCCACAAAACGGGATCAGCCTGCCGGATTTGATCCACACCGAGTGGCTGATCACTTGGCACACCTCGGTCGCGTTATCCTCGCTACCCTGGTTTGCAGATGCCGAACAGGTTGTTGGCTAGAAGCGCAGATGATCTTAGGGCATTTTTAGGGCATAGCGGATACCGCTTTAGGCCTATATAGGCCTTAACTCAGGTGCTACATACTCTAATTTCGTGGCCTTGAGCGGACTACGGTTGATTATGGTCGGGTTCGAATCCCTATCCGATTTTGAGCCATCAGCGCACAAGCCTAGCGACGGTGGAGGGCAGCAGTTGTTGGATTCTGAATAGTGGGATAGGTCTACAAAATCAGTTCCGCAATCAAAATCACGACCTGCGAGGGCCGCGGGTTACAGCCTTTCTAGGCGTTGGCATTTGCGGAACAGATCTATCACTAACCAACTGAAAACAATGAAATTTTATCTGGATTGCAAATCCGCCTACGCCGGTTCGATTCCGACCTCGGCCTCCACCCTTGAAAACCCCGTAGATTAACGTCTACGGGGTTTTTTATTGTCTGCAGGAAAGCGCAGGCGTACCAAAAATTCTAGCCAGGCATACCAACGCTTTACTGTCTTGTAGGTTTTTTATTCGCTTGCCCATCCTCAGGATGTTTCTCAAAATGCGGCACATTTGATCGACCGCTAGATGGGTAACAGACAACATGGATGCAGTAGAAGTACGTGAGGAGTGCGAGCGCCTTCTTGAAACAGATCACATGGACCACGAGGAGATTATCTGGTCCCTCCAACAGGCTGCGAATCCCGACAGCATTCCCTTTCTCCGCCAAGCCATATTGCTCAAGCCTGATCTTGAATACCTCGACTACGACAACTACGGCAGCTTCTATAAAAAATGCCTCTGGGCATTGCGAGCGATTGGTACGCCGGACGCTTTCGCCGTTATCGAAGAGTGTACGCATTCGGTGGAGGATGATTTGTTCGAGCAAGCGATGTATCGCATGTCCCGAATAGGTCTCAAGGTGCGCGGCTCTAGTGGTTTGGCCATGTGGAGCCCCGAACATGACGTTAGTCCTTGAAGTGGGCCAGGGTAATCCCGAGGCCTGAAGCTATGCGAGCGCCGAGGATTTGATCCTGTATGCGGTGAAGTTCGGTGTGACCATTTCTGCAGAAGTTTCTGTGCAGGAGGCCATGCTATGGCGCGCCGTCCAGGCAATGTGAGGGTATTGGGTCGTCAGCATTCTGCATGGGCGATGCTCTTGGTCGGTATTGTTTTATCCCTATCTGCCGCGATGATTATGTCTCGATGTCTATCTACAGCCAGCGTGCGACGTCTGCAATAATGACGAGCACTGCGGCGTGATGGCCTTTGAGTGCTTTGCGCCAACATCTGGTATTTGGGTTTGGAGAACTCCATGCGTGACATTATCGACGGCTTTCTGCGCTTTCAGCGCGAGGTTTATCCGCAACGCATCGAGCTTTTCAAGCAGCTCGCGACGACACAGAACCCCAAGGCGTTGTTCGTCACCTGCTCGGACAGTCGTGTTGTGCCTGAGCTCCTCACGCAGCGTGAACCGGGCGAGCTGTTCGTTATTCGCAACGCCGGCAACATCGTGCCGTCCTATGGGCCTGAGCCGGGCGGCGTTTCGGCCACTGTCGAATATGCAGTTGCAGTACTTGGGGTGCAGGACATCGTGATCTGCGGCCACTCGGACTGCGGAGCCATGGGGGCGATTTCACGCTGCACGTGCCTGGATCACCTTCCGGCGGTCGCCAACTGGCTACGCCATGCGGACGCCGCAAAAGCGATCAACGCAGCCCATGAGTTCGACACGCCCCGCGCGAAGCTCGATGGCCTGGTGCGTGAGAACGTGATCGCACAACTGGCGAACCTGCGTACGCATCCATCCGTGGCACTGGCGCTCGAACAGGGGCGCATGAACTTGCACGGCTGGGTCTACGACATCGAAGCGGGGGGGATCGATGCGCTGGATGGCGCGACGCGCAAGTTCGTACCACTTGCCGATTCGCCGACCACCGTTGCGATCTCTGCTCGAAATGGCAAGCAGATGTAGCGCTGGCGAACAAGTCAAGGTGGCGGCGTTGCTTCCAGCGCCCGTTCGCCTTGAGTCAATGAGGCCAGCGATACGGCATGGTCTTTATCGAGCAAGGTCCGGAAGCGGACCAGGCTTTCGAATGGATATAGGCGGAGCTCGCCGATAGCAGCCCCAACTATGGCTGCTCGGGGTTCATGGCGGTCAATGGTACCCCTGCGATGTTACGCGAGCGGGGTTGAACCTGATCCTGTCCGGCACCATGGAGCGTTTCCCCAGGATCCGCTGGATCCTCGCCCACGCCGGGGGCTTCCTGCCCTATGTCGCCTGGCGGGTATCGCTGGCGAACACCATGATCGAGTACGGCGACACCGCCCCCCAGGGCGTTCTGACCTACCTGAGGCGCTTCTACCTGGATACCGCCACCTCGCTATCGCGTCCGGCCATGGCCACGTTGCGCGAGCTGTTCGAGCCGGATCGGTTGCTGTTCGGCACCGACAGCCCCTTCGCCTCGGGCGCCCATAGCCGCGCGCAGGTCCAGGAGCTGGTCGCCTCTGGCTTCTGGGGCGCCGGCGTGGCTGTCGGTGTCGAACGTGGCAACGCCCTGGGTTTGTTCCCCGGCTACAAGCAGCCCAATGAGCGAGTTGGCCCGTTGCCCATCTTCGAGCAGGAATCGCTCCTTGCCGGCGCCAGGCGCCAGGTACTTGCGCCATTGCGCACGATTGCCCAGAAGCTGAGGGAGTGAGAGCCGAGGCCCTGGGGCCAGCTACCGCTGGGAGTGCGGTGTTGATTTCGTTGTTGGTTTAGGCTGCTCCAAACGACTGCTTGGGGTAATCTTGCGCCACGAATCAACCATGAAGCTGAAATGAACGATGGGTTTTGAGCAACTAGCTGAGCTACGTGACCGCCTGCGGGCTGAACAACAGCAGGTAAAAACTGAAAGCAGCAAACAGGGTAAGCGCAAGCCTGCGCCGCACACCAAGCCCCGTGAGCAAGATCCTGCGGTAGAGGCCATCTGGCGATTGCAGAAGCACTTTCCACTGGTCTTTCCGGTCAATCCGGCGCCCAAGGTTCCGCTCAAGGAGGGCATCTTCAAGGATGCCGAGCAGCACCTGGAACTGCTCGGCCTGACCAGCGAGCAGCTCAAGCTGGGTATCGCTACCTGGTGCAAGGGCAGTCGCTACTGGACCTGCATGACCCAGGATGCGCCGCGGCTCGACCTGGATGGCCAGGCTGCTGGTACGGTCACCGCCTCCCAGGCGCTGCATGCCAGGCAACAGGCCTCACGCCAGCGTGGACAAGCGCGACGCAAGCAGTCCAAGCCCAAGGAACGTCCCCAGGAGCAGCGGACAGAGAACGCCACGGCACCAGTCGTGGGCTGAAGCCCTCGCACCTGGTATCGAGGGTGCGGCTATGGCGTCGCCTGGCACTGTGCAGCCCGCAATGGGCGGTACAGTGCCGATAGCCAAGCAGCACCATGAGCACCCTTTGTTGTGCCTCCAGCGGTTTCCGCATGATCCTGGATCGCTCGTGCCATCAGCCCGACCACGCCACCGGGGCGCAACCGAACGTCGGCCCTCCACTGTCTCTATCGACGCGCTCGCCCAGCGTGTGGGCTATGCCTCCTAACCTGCGTTCAGCAGGGCTTTCAAGCGCATCAATGGTCGGCCCCCCGGGAGCCATTCGGCAAACTTCAACCGGTCGATGAAGCACATATACCCTCCCAGTGCGCCCCGCCCTCCAGAAGGGCTGCACCATTCCCCGGGGCATACCTGGCAGGTTGAGGACGTTGTGCTTCGTATTAGCGCTAGGTGGTTCGATCCAGCCTGTTTTCACAGGGGACAGGGAAAGCGGAAGTTGACGAATCGGAGTTTTGTGACTAGGAGTTTAAAAAACTTTTTTAGAATCAATTTTTGATTTTCTATGCGGCCAATGGCGACCTGTTGTTCTGAGTGCCTGTGGCGGCGATGCACTTCGATTTCTGGCTAGAACGCGATGACTTGTTGTTTCCGACGGCATTTCGGCCGGGCCATTGTTTGGCGAGCCAACTCGCCTGTCCAAGAGGAAAATCAATGAAAAGTCCAAACAGGTTGCTGATCGGTGGCGTGCTCGCAATTGGCCTGACTTCAATCCCGCTCTGCGGTGCTGCTGCTGGTTTTGAATTTACACCTATAGGCAGCGCTTTTTCCGACGACGGTAGTGGTTCGATCCGTCTGAAGATGCCAGCTACATTTGGCGTAGCGCTACAGTGTGGCATATCTGTGCAAGGGCAGGTCGATGAAACAGGAGTGGCGCAAGTCACGCGCGTAACTTTCTCCGGAAGTACTCCATTATGTTCGTTGATTACGGCCAGGGGGCTGCCTTGGAATTTGGTGGCTAAAAGTACGGCCACTGTATACATGGAACACGTCAGTTTCATCTATCCGAGCGGGCCGCTTTGTGGAGGAAACACGATTTTATCGTCTTGGACTCCTTACACTCAGCGTTTGCTTGTATTCAATCAAATTGTATCGACAGGCTGCGAAGTAGTTTCCATGGACGTCAAGATTTCAATGTTATCCATTAAGTACCGATAGCATTGGGTATTTCGATAGTTAAGGCGGGTGTTCGGGAGCCGGATAAGATAGGACTCTTCGAATATCCGCCGTGCCGACCTGACCAGCCCACAGGTCATAACAAACCGCGAGCCTTATCGAGTTCGATATTGGCCTGTTCCCAGGCCTCCATCGCTTCCTGGTATTTGGCACTGGCCCGGTCCTTGGCAATTTGGAACTCTCTCAGAGTGTTTTCGTTGGCCACTGCGTCGCTGAGTATGCGATAGGCAATGTCGTCCAGCTCGGCAGCCTCTCGGAACAGCTTGTTGCTTAGATCCGTGGCTTCTCGCCATAGCACCTTGATCTCGGGACCGGCATTTGCAGTTTTCCTTTTCATTGCTTGCCTCCAATCCGTATCGAAGTGGATATGTATTTTTCATGGGGATGAGCGAACCTCATTCCGGAGGGGGTGGCGTATAAGGCTTGGGGCGAAACGGTCTGTTCCCCGAGGGTCGCCATTGCACATTCTCAACGCCATGACGTTCCGCCAACGGCTTGCTGATCTGCTTGACTTGCTCACGACCAAACTTGGGAATGCGTCCAATGCCGGCATCACAACAGGCCCAATGCCAAGCCAGGGCACTGTTCATCTTTGTGCTGCGGATAATGAACGATCTTTGTTCGTGGTTAAGCGTGTAATCGATGATGAAAAGCGTATTCATGATGACCTCCGTCCAAAGGTTGGGCGGAGAAGCACGCAGGTGGGTTCAAATTATTATTTGTACATCTAAATTTTTTTTGTACAGCTTTTTCGTGAGGCCGTTCGTCAGCTGGCTTATTAAAAAAAACAACGGTTGTCTTGTCCCGGCCTCTTAATATTGAGCCCGCATACGGCAAAGGTGGGCTCTCGGTAACTCCTACCTTGCCCGTAGTCTCTACGGGCTTTTTTATGCGCGATGAAGTTGTAGGTCCTTAATATGCAGACGGCGCCAGGAGGTGGGTGTTACAGGCGGAAAAAAGCCCGCTTGACGCGGGCTTTATGGAGTTAAGTATCAAGCGGCCGTCTTGGAGGAACTATAAGTTTTTTTTAGGGCGGACTTCATGACTTGCATTTGTTCTCCCAACTCCTCGAGCTTGCTCTTGCCAAGTAGTTTCTTGGCTTGCACGAACATTTCGGTTTCTTCTTCCTCGATATGATGCTCAAGCAATTCCTTGACCACCTTTACGCGTCCGGCGAATTCGGGTTTGGTTGGGTCGGTATTTTTCAAATCGGGCAATACCAGCGAGTCGACGGTGCGATGCTCCTCTTTGGCCTCATAATACATTTCCTCTTGCTCTTTACCTCCTGCAGCCTTGAATGCGGGATATAGGATTTGCTCCTCAAGTTGTGTGTGGATGGTGACCTCCATTTCTAGTTTTTCGAGTAGCTCCGTGCGTTTCTTCACCGCGCGATCCGTCGATTCGCTCAGTTGTTCAAGGATGGACTTTACTTTTTCATGATCGGTTTTCAAAAGATCAATGGCGTTCATTGTTGACCTCGTCACGATTGGGTGGCGTGCTCTCATGGCACTCGTAATGAACAAGGCATAGTTTGTGCCATCCCAAGTTTTTTATAACTCTCTATTTTTAAACGTTTTTTTCGCTCTGATAGTTGGTGTCGTCATGCAGGTTGCATGATTCCCCGGACATCAGGATTGCAAATAATGGATTTTTCCAACCGCGCTTTACCGCACGCCGCAACTTCATGCACAAGGAATGATGGAGTCAGCGGCATCGCGACTGGAGCGCCGTTGACGAAGGTTCACTCTCTCAGTCTGGAGGGGGGGCCAGGATCGTCGCTGCCAAGTAGGTCTGGCTCACCATCGCGGGTTTCGTCCTGTCCCATGAGGCTGTACTCCTTGCGTAGTTTACGAAGCTCCTTGGTGTCCATCTTGTCCAGATTCAGCGCTGCATTCGTCGCCTCCTTGGAAGCCCGTACCAACTCATCGACTTTCAAGTGAAGGATGTCGTTATCACGGTTTTGCGTATTCTGGATCAGGAACACCATCAGAAAAGTAATGATCGTGGTGGAAGTATTGATGATCAACTGCCAGGTGTCGTTGTAATGGAAGAACGGCCCGGTACTGGCCCACACGAGAATCAGACCCGAGGCGAAAAAGAAGGTCTTTGGGCTACCGGCCCACTTACTGAGACGCTCGCAAAATTTCGAAAATTTCATGGATACGTTTCCTTCGGGGGGTGTAATAAATAGACATATTTACCGGATCAGAATTCTATTTATTTCTTCCGCTTAAGGGACTGGCGCGCTAGCTATACCGGATGGAGGTGGTGTCTGGAGGTATTGCCAGATGCACAGACGCCTTACCTCGATGTCCAGGCGTATGAGCGCTATTTTCAGAAGGAAAAGTGATTTTTTATGCGGACAGCCGGCCTAGTAATTCCAGCAGAAGATTGAGGGTGCCTGTCATGAAGATCGAAGCACCCATCAATAACCGAAGCTTATGGGCAACTCTCCATGAGGCTAAAGACGCTACAGTGTTCTTTGAATGGAACATTTCGTATTACCGGGTGAGGAGAGCGGATAAACCGCTCTCGCTATCGATCAGATATCTTTTTCATTCAGGGCTTGTCCAGCGCCTAGTTCCGCACCTGTCATTGGCTGGAGTTCAGGGTCCGACTGAGTACGAATCTTCATTGCCTCGAGCACCGCCTGATCCGCTTCGGAAAGTGTGACGCTGGCGCTTCCGTCGCCGCCGCCCACGGCTGGCTGAGGCTTTTCTACATATTCGAATTCTTCATCGCTGTTCCATGAGCCACGTAAGGCAGCCTCGCCATTGGACATATTGAAGTAGACCCGTGAAAACTCCGGCATGCCGGGTAGCTTGCCTTGGGGGAAGTTTGGCTGGATGGAGTGCAAGGCTTTTTCAAATGATTTTTGATGAGCAATCTCTCTAGTCATCAAGAACCCCAACGCCTCCTTGACTCCCGGGTCATCAGTTACATTCATGAGGCGTTCATAGATAATCTTCGCGCGTGCTTCGGCTGCGATGTTCGAGCGTAGATCGCAAGTAGGCTCGGTGATCGTATCAATATAGGCCGCAGTCCAAGGCACTCCAGCCGAGTTGACTAATGGAGCACCTGCTCCATACAACAGGCTAGTGATATGGGAGTCATTACCTGCGCCATTAATTGCCCGATAAAGCTCGCCCTCTTCCTGTACCGCTTCGGCCAGTTGGCCCTTGGCTCCTCTATTGAGCATGACGATCACCGACCCGACGATTTCCAAGTGGCTAAGTTCTTCCGTGGCAATATCCATCAAGAGATCTTTGCGCCCTGGATCTTCCTCTGCTAGCGCCTGGGTGAAATAGCGTGCTGCTGCGGCCAGTTCACCATTGGCGCCACCGAATTGCTCAAGTAGCAAGTTGGCCAGGCCGGGGTTGGGTTGCGCTACGCGTACGGTGTACTGAAGTCGTTTATTGTGTAAGAACATATCGTTTCCCTCAGGCTGAACGGGGGTCTATCCCTTGCATGTTTTTCCATGCATTAGTTGTGAGGAACGCGTGCAGCTGGAGTTTTATTTTTAATCAACTACCGGGACCGACGGTCGTGGTGAAAAGGTTCAGAAATTTCTTGGTCGCGACCCAGAGAATCCAGTTGCGCCGCCTGGGTTATTTCTTGGCTACGCATGCCGGATCGTCCGAGCGCATCAGGACGGCCCCGATGATTTGGGGAAGATGCTCGAGCAGCCAGTTGACCATCGCTTGCTAGCGGCTCCTCCACGAGCGTTTTGCCGGCATCGCGCGCCAAGACCATCCGGCCTTGGTCAGCTTGCATCACCTCTTGGTCTCGCCGCACGACGATAGTCGAGGCGCAGTGGAGCAGGTGTTGAAGGGCCTGGTGCTTCCCGACGGGTTCGCCAAGAGCCCGATCATCTCGTCGTGACGCAAGACATTGGCCAGCCTCGCAGCGTTTTTCCCCGGCCTTTCCCACCGACAGATGCCCCGGCGAATCCATGCGGCGCAGCTGTTGTCGTCATTTGACAACAAGGGCTAGATTCCCTCGTCAACCGCAAAGAGTCGCGCCTTGTTCGTCAGGGAAACTTCACACTTGGCCTGTATCAAACCCATTCGTTCGATCGAACATGCGGACTAGAGGGGCTTGCTTAAGCAGATCGACGTGCCGGCGCTGATTCTCACGCTGGGGAGGACAGGCTGATCGGCGCAGAGGCTGCAGGTATCTTGCCCGAGGGCATCAAGGGCGCGCAGGAGGTGATCCTGCCGCGCATTGGCCATATGCTCAGGTTCGCGTAACCAGGCGCCTACCTGCGAGAAATCCGCAGGTTCCTCGAGCGTGAAGGACTATGGGTGCGATTGCTGGCAGATGCCGATCGAACGCATCAGATGGTGCCTGGCAGGTCATCGTGCCCTGGCTCGATGCGGTGGCCGCCCCATCCTTGGTGCCTCGCTTGGGGCAATGCCGAGCATCGTATCCAGGTCAGGGTTCATTGTGCTGTCGGAGGAATTGTCTTGCGGTTCCAGGAACATCGCCTGGACGGCCTGGACCATCTGCGCATTCGACATCTTGCCGAGTGGCAGCATCCGGTTGTGGTCGCGGTTGCCCGGGGCGCAAACGAACGCGTAGCTGCGTTGGAGCCAATAGGCGGACTGTTGCGGATCGATCCAGCCGCGCGTGGTGGCTGCGTCCCTGAAGGCGTAGTCCAGGCGCCGCATGTTCCTGGCGCTGTCCAGGCGCAACTTGTGTTCCTGGCACTTGTACTGGATCTCGTAGGCCGTCAGTACCGGCATGGCCGGGTCTTCGTAGATCTGCATGATCATGGCCGACTGCACCCCTCCAGGGCTGTGCAGGATACCGGCGGCATCGGCAATGAACACCTCGTGGCGATAGCGTTCCTGCTTGCCGTGGACTATCCAGTAATCGCCCGCGGTACCGGCCATGGCGCTGGCGCACAGCAGGCTGAGCGCCAGCAGCGAACGCCCGGCGCACGGCAAAGAGTTCGCCATGGGTGGCCCTTCCTTGGTGGTTCTGGTCACGCCCGCATCGGGGCGGCGGGGCGGGACTATAGGCGGACCAGGGCAAAGGGGTCGACTAGCGCTGATGTGCTAATGGCGCTCTGCTTTCATGGATCTGGCGGGGGGAACAGGCCTGGTCAGTGAACGGTGACGGCCCTGCGGCTTTCACCGATGCGGATGCGATCCAGCGCCCGGTTCAGGGCGTCCAGGGCATTGATCAGCGCCTGGGCCTCGGCTTCCCGGCCTTCTCCCCAAAGGCGTTCGGCCATCTTGTTGAGGGCCTGGATCGAACGTTCGATATCGGCGGCGGTGGCGGTGTGGGCCCCTGCGGGTGCTTTCCTGGACATTGGCTGAAATCTCTGGGGGTCGTGATCACGACCAGGGGAACGGGTGCAAAAGGGCCGGTGAAGGTACAGGCGATGTTCAGTCGCGCGGCGCATCACGGCGGCATTGCAGGGCCGCTGCCTGGAGCCTGGAATCGTCGCCGACATCGATGACGCTCACGCTGTCGCCGCCCAACTCGGCCGTCCGGTTGAAGGCCATGTTCAATGCATCGCCATTGGACGAGCCCTTGACGGTGAAGCCTTTGATTACCTTGCAGGCCTGGGCCGAGGCCGCGGTGACCAGGTTCACCTGGCGCCCGCCATCGGTCAATTGCGTAGTGCATGCACAGAGCAGGGTCGCCATGACGAGGGCCGGGAGGGCGGTACTGAGGTGGCGCATCATCGATAGTTCCTATGGGCTGGGCTGTGGCTTTATCTCATTAAACGCCGCCGATGCCTACATCGGCCGTCAGTTGCAAAGGGTCAGGACAGTGCCGCGCCGCGCGATGGTGAATCGCGATCGGTTACCCTTGCCAGCCAATCATTGGTTCTTTCAAGGGTATCGGCATGGGGCGCTTCCAGATCTTCAGTCATGGGCAGCTCATTGGCTGGTCCGACCTCGAACAGGGTGACCCGCCCATGGGCGTGGCTTTCGGGCTCTTCGTCCCGGGGCCTGGTTATGCCGCGATCCAGGAACAGGTCCGGGCTTGCGCCGGGAATGACCAGGGGGCGTTCAAACTGACGGTGCAAGGCGCTGGCCCCCAGCAGATTCGCGCGGCCGGCCTGTGCATTCTCGATTACTCGGCCGATGCCGGGATCGACGCCATGGAAGTGCATGTGCTGGGCATCGAGTCGCCCACCTATGACGAGCTCTTCCCCGAGCATGTCCTGGCCTACGAGCGCCAGTTCGCCCCATCCACCACAGGGAGTTGAAACATGAGCCTGCATGATTGCGCCGTGGACTTTCGGCAATTCATTGAGGAACTCAGGAACAGAGGGGATCTGGTCGACGTCACTGTCGAAGTCGACAGCGACATGGAAATGGCCGCGATCACCCGGCGGGTATACGAAGAGCGCTTGCCCGCGCCGCTGTTCCATAACATTGCCGGCAATGCCCTGGGCGCGCGGGTGCTGGGCGCCCCGGCCGGCATGAGCGGCAAGCCGGGCGCCGAGTACGGGCGCCTGGCCCTGCACCTGGGGCTGGCGCAGGCCAGCACCGCACAAGACATCGTCGCCGCCATCCGCGCGGCGATGAAAGCCCGGCCCGTGGCCCCTCGCCATGTGCCCACGGGGCCGGTGCAGCAGAACATCTGGCGCGGTGACGAGGTGGACCTGACCCGCTTCGCCGTGCCCTTGCTCCATGAGCAGGATGGCGGGCGCTACTTGGGCACCTATGGTTTCCATGTGGTCCAGTCGCCGGACCGCTCCTGGGACAGCTGGGGCATCGGGCGCCTGATGCTGCTCGACAAGAACCGGCTCACCGGTCCGGCGATCCCCACGCAGCACATCGGCATGGTCCGCCAGATGTGGACGCAGCAGGGCAAGGCCACTCCGTGGGCCATGGCCCTGGGTGCACCACCGGCGGCCGTGGCGGTGGCCGGCATGCCGCTGCCGGCCGGGGTGAGCGAGTCCGGGTATGTGGGGGCGCTGATGGGCCAGGGTATCGACCTGGTCCAGACCCAGACCAATGGCCTGTGGGTGCCGGCCCAGGCGGAAATCATCCTAGAGGGCCAGATCAGCCTCAGCGAGACGGCGCTGGAGGGCCCCATGGGCGAGTACCACGGCTACCAGCATCATGTGGGACACCAACAGCCGGTGTTCCATGTCCACGCCGTGACCTTCCGCGACCGACCGATCCTGCCGATCTGCGTGGCCGGGTTGCCGCCAGAGGAAAACCACACCATCTGGGGCACCATGATCTCGGCGCAGTTGCTGGAGCTACTGCAACAGGCCGGGCTTCCCGTGGACATGGTGTGGTGCTCGTACGAGGCGGCGAGCTGCTGGGCGGTGATCTCGGTGGACACCGTCGCCCTGGCGGCCCTGGGCACCACGGCCAGGGCCTTCGCCGACCTGATCGCCCGGACGGTGTTCGACACCCACCCCGGCTACCTGATCCCCAAGCTGATCCTGGTGGGCAACGATATCGATATCACCGATATCGATCAGGTGGTGTGGGCGCTGGCCACGCGCTCGCATCCGGCCCATGACCATTTCAGCTATCCGCAGCAGCGCGAGTTTCCCATGGTGCCTTACCTGAATGAGGCCGACAGGGCCCGGGGCAGCGGTGGCAAGGCGGTGATCAATTGCCTGTTTCCCGAGCAGTTCCGCGGGCAGATGCGGGCCGGCACCGCCTCGTTCAAGCATTCGTTCCCGCCGGCGCTGCAGGATCAGGTCAAGCAACGCTGGGTCGAGTATGGCTACGGCGTGCGCTGAGAAAGCGCCCGCGCCAGGCTCCACCGACCACGGCGAGTGGGTCCAACCTGGCGGGTCGATCATGGGCCTTGCATTTTCTTGCTCACCGATCCACCTGTCCGTGGTGCAGCGGCACCCGCAGTCCGATCTGAAGGCCATGGCGATGCCAGTCGCGGTCGATTATCCCGCCAGCGGAGGCGGCCAGTTGATCGATGAGCTTGGTGCCGTAGCCGTGCCGTGCCGGGGGGGCGCAAATCGGCGGGCCGCCTTGCTCTTGCCAGGCGATACCCAGCGCGCCATCGCCCAGGCACCAGCTGATCTTGATGGACCCTTCAGGAACGCTGAGAGCCCCATGTTTCACCGAGTTGGTCGCCAGCTCGTGAAGAAACAGGGCAAGCAGGTTGGCCAATGGTCCGGGCACGCAGTGCCTGGCACCGCTGAACTGGCACTGGCCACCGAAGGGCTGCAACACCGACTTCATGAAGCCTTCCATTTCCACATTGGCTACGTCGTCCGCCTCCAGCACCGTGGAATAAGCCCTGGAAAGTGCCTGCAACTTGCTGGCGGCGATCCTGGCCAACTGTTCGGCGGAGCCCGAGGCCCGAGCCTCCCTGTCGGCCATCAGCATGACCGCCGCCGCTACGGTGAACAGGTTCTTGATCCGGTGCACCATCTCCGCGGACAGCAATCTCTCTCGCTCCAGCGCCTGGTCCAGTTCCCGCCGCAATGAAACCTGCTCGGTCACGTCGCGGGAAACGCAGACGATGGAGCGGACCCGGCCATCCCGGTCAACGACCGGAGTCAGCAGGTTGTCCCAATGCGTCAGTTGTCCGGCTGCCTGGCTATGGCCGGCAAAGCGCGACGTCTGGCCTTTGGCCGCCTGCGCCAGTGCTTGGCGAGCGCTGACGTGCACCGCTGGCGGCAGCAGGGAGATCCAGGCTGTCCCCTCGACCTGGGGTTGTGCAATGCCCAGTGCCAGGCATCCGGCGGCGCTCATGGCCAGCAGGACACCTTCCGGAGTCAGGACCTTGATGCAGTCGCAGGTCGCATCGAGCATCGCGCTTTGCATGTCGAAGGCCGGTGGCTGGCCAGCGGCCGCGAGCAAGCCGGAAGCACCTGTCGGGTTATCGTCCTTTCGCATACTTCCAACTACCCAAAGGCCGAAAACAGGGCAAAGACTAAAAGAAATGGCCGTATAACCCTAATGAAAGTTGCCAAGCGGCGGTAATGCGCTTTCACTCCTGGCCGCGGGCTTGCCTGCGGCGCGTTCAGAATTTGTTGCCGGGGCCGATCAAGGAGGGGTAGCGTCTGGCTCGGCCCGCCCAAAGCCTTGCGCCAGAGCTGGCGTCACACAAATGACGGCACCTGCGCAATGCATCGCGTGGTGCTTGCGAACAGGATTTCGACCTACAGGTAAATCATGAATCATCGAGAAAAACTGCTGGAGCGACTCCAGGTGCTGGACGAGCTGGATGAGGAGCATCTTCCGTTGGTCACCCTGGACGAGTATTTCCAGGGTAACGACCAGGAGCAGTCCATCGCCCCTAATCAATGGGAGTTCGGACGGCCTTCCATCGCTCGGATCCACGCGCATTTCAAGGCGCTGGAGCAGCGTCCCGACGTCCAGGGCGTGTATGTGGGCCTGCATCAGGAGTGGGGCGAGGCGCTGGAGTCCGATGACTGGCCGGCGGCGGAGAACATCCATATCTATTCCAGTGCGCCACTGGCGGTGGCCGAGCAGTGGCTCGAAGGCCTGGAAGCCGATGGCATCGGCGAGGGCTGGCCCTATGGCAAGCACGCTGGCGCGCCAGAGCCCCGGGCCGGCTACCACGTCTACACCGTCTATTGGGATTGATTTCACAACTCACAGTGAAGCAACCCGTCTTGCATATAGCCAACCACTACAGGTTGGCAGTCGTTCAACCCAGGTACAGAGTCAGTAATGGAAACTAGTAAAGCCTCGATCGATGCCACGTATTCGCAGATGCAGCAGGATGGCTGGGATACCTCGAGCCCATTGCAGTGGGGGTTCTTCTTCATCGCCAAGGCCGAGGAAGACCTGATGGGGATCTATTCCGAGCTTGTCGACCACGACTATGTCGTCCAGAACGTGCACCAGGACGATGAAGGCGACTGGACGCTGTTCGTCAGCAAGACCGAGGTCCTGGCCGCGGACAAGCTCGCGCGCCGTTGCAGCGCGTTCAATGAACTGGCCGAGGCCTATGGCGCGTTCTTCGATGGCTGGGATGTGGAGCGGCGCCAGGCCGATGAGGCCGAACAGGTGCACTGAGCGAGGCGCCGGGCGCCGCACCGGGCATGGCGAGAGTGGCGCCCGGGCGGCACTGGCCGGGTTAATCGATGATCCATTTAGAAGGAGCCCCTGGTGGCCGGACGCGATGCAACAAGCCTGGCTTCGGCGTCGATCGCCATCGTCGGCGCAGGGCTGGCAGGATTGCTCCTGGCCCGGGTGCTGCACATCCATGGTGTGGCGACGACGGTCTATGAAGCGGAACCTTCGGCCAGCGCCCGTACCCAGGGTGGGCTGCTGGATATCCATGAATACAACGGCCAGCTGGCGCTCAGGGCCGCGGGCCTCTACGACGCCTTTTTGCGCCTGGTCCGGCCTGGCGAGGATGCCAAGCGCATCTGCGATAGCAGGGGCAATGTGCTGCTGGAGCGCCCTGGTGCTGGACAGGGTACTCGGCCGGAGGTCGATCGCGGCGAGTTGCGCCAACTCCTGCTGGACTCGTTGCCCGAAGGGTGCGTGCGCTGGCAGCACAAGCTGGTCCAAGCGACGGCGATCGGTGACGGGCGCCACCGGTTGCAATTCGCCAATGGCGCCTCGGTTACGGCCGACCTGCTGGTGGGCGCCGACGGTGCCTGGTCCAGGGTCCGGCCGCTGGTGTGCGCGACCAAGCCTCGATACACCGGCATTTCCTTCGTCGAGACAGTCCTTTTCAAGGGGGACGAGCAGCACCCGGCGACCGCCGGGATCATCGGCCAGGGGACCCTGATGGCGGTGATGCCGGGCAAGGGCATCTTCGCCCACCGACATGCCGACGGCACCCTGCAGGCCTATGTGGCCCTGCAAGTGTCGGCGGACTGGTTCAGTCCCGGGGAGCTGGCCGCGCCCACCACGGCGCTGCCGCGGATCGCCCGGGAATACGCCGGGTGGGCGCCTGCGCTCAGGGCATTGATCAGCGCTTGCCAGACGGTGCCGGTCATCCGCCTGATCCACGCCTTGCCCGTCGACCACCGCTGGCAACGGACACCCGGGGTGACGCTGATGGGCGATGCCGCGCACCTGATGTCGCCGTTCGCCGGCGAGGGGGCCAACCTGGCCCTGTACGACGGTGCCGAGCTGGCCAGGGCATTGCTGGAGTCCGCTGGTGATGTGGAGGCGGCGCTGGCCAGTTATGAGGCCGAACTCTTTGTTCGCAGCAACGAGGCCGCCGTCAGGACCGAGGCGAACTTGAAGCTGTTCTTCGACGCCGACGCGCCCGGCAGCCTGGTGCAGCTGTTCCGCCGTTTCGAGGCAGCCGCAGGTTAGCTCCTGCCATTCGAGCCCACCGGGACGGACCCGCGAACCGGCTCAGGGCTCGGGCTTGAAGACCAGCTTGAGCGGCGACTGCTGGTGATTCCACGCCGGGGGGCCGTACTCGGGATCGAAGCTGGGCAGCCAGGCCCGCAGTTCAGTATCGGAGAGCCATTGCAGTTGCAGTTGGTCTGCCGACTCCTGCCCACCGAACTGGGCCAGGGCGCTGATGAAGGTATTGCACTTTTCCGACTTCCCGGCTTCCAGCACCGAGACCTGCAGGCTCTGGCCCCAGGTGATGCTGCCTCTTTCGGGGCACTGGCGGATTTCGACGTGATACGTGCCGCCGGGCGATGGCAGGTCGGAGACGAGCTGGTCGGGACCGCACCCGACCAGTAGCGCAGGCAGTAGAAGCAGCAGGGCAGTGGTGGTCTTCATCGTCTGTCTCTTGAGTGCCAGGAGCCTTGGACGATACGTCGCCCGGCGCCTGGATTCGGTCCATGAGGCGGCCATTGTAGGAGAGGGCGAGCGCCCAGGTGAACTGGCAGCTTGCCGCCAGCGGGGAGTGGCTATAGTTCATGACGTCCCTTCCCTGACAGGAGATCCAGCATGAACACTCCACGAGGCCTGGTTGTCGCCCTGGCCTGCGCCGCTCTGGTCGCCGGCCCCATCGGCGCTTGCGCCGATCCCGGTAATGGTCATGGCAAGGGCAAAGGCCATGACCAGGGCTCGGCCGAGCATGGCCGGGGGCATGGCAATTCAGGGGCAGGGGGCAAACAGGGCAATTGGCAAGGCGGCCCGTCCATCGATCGTGGCGATGTCCTGGGGATCTTGAGCGGCCATCGTGATTACTGGCGGCCCGGTCCGGCGTTGCCGCCCGGTATCCAGAAGAACCTGGCCCGGGGCAAGCCGTTGCCTCCCGGCATCGCCAGGAAGCTCGACGGCCGCCTGCTCGGCCAGCTGCCGCGCTACGACGGCTATGAGTGGCGGCAGGCCGGCACCGACCTGATCCTGGTGACCGTCGCCACCGGGCTCATCTACGAAGTGCTCAGCGGCGTCCTCGACTGATCGGGCCAGCTCGTTCGGGCCGAGGCATCATGGCGTGCGAGGACTTCTTCGAGCCAGCCGAAGAACAGCCCTGGCTGTTCGATATGGGCCAGGTGGGACGCATCGGGCACTACATGGCCGCTGCCTTGCTTGAGGTGGCGCACGTAGCGACGCATGGAGTCCGGAGTGCACTCATCGTGTTCGCCCACCACGAAATAGGCGGGACAGAGGATTCGCGGCAGCAGGGGGACCAGGTCCAGCTGCGCCAGGGCCCCGTCGCCGAAGAAATCCGCGACTCCCCACATATGCCGAAATAGCTGGGGGTTGTGCAGGCGGTCCGACTCGGTGATGAACGCTGGTTCCTCGTCGAGCCTGAGCATGTGCCTGCGGTTGAACACCTGCAGCGCCGCTGCGAATTGCGGATGCCGGCTGTCGCCCGCCAGCAGCACCTCGCGCCAGGGGCTGGGCAGCCGCTGCAGATGCTGGCGGTTGTCGGCGTTCCAGTCGGCACCATTGATCAACGGCCCGGCCAGTACCAGGCTGGCCAGGCGCTGGTCCCGGGTGCTGGCGTAGGCCGTGGCGATGGAGCCGCCCCAGGAACTGCCCAGCAAATGGAAGCGCTCCAGGGCATGGAACTCGATGACGGCCGCCAGTTCGGCGCAGGCTCGCTCCAGGGTCCAGTGGGCCGGGTCATGGGGGCGGGCCGAGTAACCGCTGTCGAGTTGGTCGTAGTAGATCAGCGTGCGGCCCTTGAGGTGCTCGCTGAAGTTCGACAGATAAAGGTGGTTGGAGCCAGGCCCGCCATGCACCAGCACCAGGGGCGGGTGTTGGTCCGTGCCGTGCTTGATGGCGGTCCAGATCTGCCCGCCTGGTGCGCAGATGTGTTGTTGCTGATCGAAATACATGCCTTGCTGCCTTGGTCTGGTGTAGGGGAGGCGCTGGCGCCTGGTGTCATTGGTTGAGCGGGAGGCTGCCCAGGCGGCCTTGGCGATGCAGGATGAGCGCCAGCACGAGGCCGATGCACAGCCAGGCGCCTCCCAGCCAGCGGGCGTTGTCGTTCATGCTGGCCAGGGCGGCGACCAGGATCAGGATGCCGGCCAGTGGCGATACCACGTGCTTGAACCAGTGCCGCTCGGGGTGTTTGCGAAAGCGCTGGAACAGGCTGAGATGCAAGGTGATGTAGGCGAACAGCGCGCCGAAGGTGACCAGGGTCACCAGCAGTTCCACCTGGTTGGCCGCCACCAGGCCGACCACGCTGGAGACGATGGCGACGAACAGCAAGGCCCTCACCGGGTTGCCCCGCCGGTCCAGGCGCGCCAGCCAGGCCGGGAAGCGCCCATCGCGGGCCATGCTGAAGATCAGCCGCGAGGTGGTCATCTGCGAGACGATGGCGTTGGCGACCCCGGAGGCGGTGCCGGCCACCACGATCATGATCGGCTGGAACCAGGCGCCGACGATATCGCGGCTCAGGGTATAGAAGGCGGTTTCGGCCTGCTCCGTGTCGTATTGGGTGCCAGCGGGAACGAACAGGTTGACCAGGTACACCTGGGCGAAGAACAGCAGGGACACCAGCAACAGCAGCATCAGCGTAGCCCGGGAGATGGTCCGGCCACCGCCGCTGGCCTCTTCGTTGAGGGCCGAGATCGCGTCGAAGCCGACGAAGCTCAATGCCGCGACCGGGATGGCGGAAAGTATCGCCAGCAGTTCGAAGCGTTGCCCGTCCCAGATCGGCGCGAGCAGGCCGATGGCGTGGCTGTGCTGGAGCACGCCCCACAGGGAATAGACGAAGAACACGCCCAGGGTCACCAGCTGCACCAGCAGGAACAGCTTGTTGACCCGGATGGTCAGCTTCAGGCCGATGATGTTCAGCAATGCCGGCAACCAGATGAACGCCAGGATCCAGAAGCCCCGCGAGCTTTCTGGGAACTGCAGGACCATGCCGATGGCGGTGAGGATCGACAGCAGGGCCGGCAGCAGGAAGTAGTCCAGCAGGATCAGCCAGCCGGTGACGAAACCGGTGAAGGCGTTGGTGCTGAGGCTGACGTAGCGATACACCGAACCGCTGACATTCACCGACTTGGCCATTTCGCTGTAGCTGATGGCGCTGAAGGTCATGGCCAGGGCGGCGACGGCATAGACCAGGGCCGCCATGCCGCCGGACATGCCGTAGACGATGCCGAATACCGCCGTGGGAGCCAGGGGGCAGAAGTACAGCAGGCCATAGACCAGTACATCGGAAAGAGAAAGGCGGCGGACCAGGCGTGATCCTGTGGCGGCGGAATCTGTGCTGGGTTGTGCGGTGCTGGTGGTGGCGCGCATTCGACGTGCTCCTGTCAGCCGTCCCACGCAGCCTTGGCTGGCGGAGACGACCGTATTATTAGAATTGGACAGGCAATGAAGCGGGTTCCAGTATCTGGCCCGGGCGCGGGCGCCAGGTGCTGAAGCCGGCCAGTTTTTTGTCTTTTCCGGCCAATCCAGCTGGCGGTCGCCAGTCCCGGGGCGACTAACGCTCAGCCGCGCAGCGAGCGGCGAAAGCGTCCGGGCGAGACCCCGGCCCACTTGTAGTAGGCGTGGACGAAGGAGGAGGGCGCGGCGAAACCCAGTTGCTGGCTGATGGCGTCCAGGGGCAGTTGGGTGGTGCTCAGCAGTCGGTTGGCTAGCTGGTGGCGCGCCATGTTCTGCAGGCGCTTGAAGCTCACCTCGCGCTCGGCCAGGCGACGTCGCAGGGTGCGCTCGGAGACATTCAGGGCCTGGGCCACGGCCAGCAGGTCGCTGTAGCGCTGGATATCGGACTTGAGCAGGGCGGCCACTTCACTGGCAAAACCGCCACCGCCGATGGCCTGCAGTTCCTGTTCCCGGGCCTGGGTCAGCCTGAGCATGGCCTGGTAGCTGATCGGGTCCGCCAGCGGTAGCGGGCGGGTCAGCAGGGCCTTGGGCAACTTGAGCGAATCGCCATGGCTGGCGAAACGGATGTCGCCCCCGAACAGCTGGCGATAAGGCTCCTGGTCCTGGGGCGCCTGGCGCTTGAAGTGCACGCACAATGGCTCGCTGTTCGATTGCAGGCAATCGCGGATGACCCGCAGGCTGGCGCTGAGGAACACATCGCTGAAAAACCCGTGGCCTTCGAAGAAGCCATGGCAGTCGTTGGCGACGAAATGCAGCTCGCCGCCCTGGTGGACCATGGCCGGGGCGAACTGGCTGGCCAGCTGGATGGGGAAGCGCAGGCCGGTATCCAGCGCATCGCCGAGGGTCGGCGCCACCAGCAGGGTGTAGCCCAGCAGGCCCAGGGTGGAAATCGGCATGGAGCTGCCGATCAACAGCCCCAGGTGCGGTTCGGGCAACGCTCGGCGAGCGTTGTCGAACACCACCAGTTCCTGCTCCATGGTGATCGCCGTGTCGGGGTCGGTGAGGGCCTGCGGCAGCTTGCCGGCACCCTGCAGGATCACCGCGTCCGGTACGCTCCGAGCCCGGGTCACTGCCAGGGTCGCCAGCACGCCATGCAGCGATACGGGGCGAATTTCATACATTGAAACACTCCTCTGGCGATGCCGCGGATGTGGCGCCCAATCATGCGCGCCGGGCCGGGGAATCACCAGGATGGAGCAGTGGAAGCGGGACGAGGGCAGGGCGTTGCCGTCGGGACCTACCTGCGCCCCTCGCAGATCGCTGCAAGGCTGAGTCGACCATGGCTGAACGATTGTCGTTAAGATTTGATTGCTCTATCTTTGGGCTCGCTGTCTCGGCCTTTGGGTAGTTGAAATCATGGAAAAGGACGATAAGGACGCCGGCGATTCCGCCGGGCCTGCACCAGGTGGCCTGCCGCCTGTCTTCGATGCACAACGCGCGATGCTGGACGCAACTCCCGACTGTATCAAGGTCCTGACCCCGGACGGCGTGCTCCTGGCCATGAGCGAGGCCGGCTGCATGGCGTTGGGCATCCCGCAAGCGCGGGTCAGGGGCATGGCCTGGATTCCCTTGCTGCCTGTTGGCATCCACGCTGCCGCCAGTGACGCCTTGGCCCTGGCCGCCACCGGCACCAGCGCCCGGTTCGCCGGCTACAGCGATGCGGCAGGGCACACCGTGCACTGGGACAACCTGTTGACCCCGGTAGTCGATTCCGCAGGTCAGGTCCAGTCCGTCGTCTGTGTCTCCCGGGATGTCACCGAGCAGGTGCTGATGCAACGCCAACTGGGCCAATTGCTGGCCAGGGAGCAGTTGCTGTCGGGGGAGATGGTGCACCGGATCAAGAACCTGTTCACCGTGGCGTCCGCGGTGATGATGATGGCCGATCGCGAAGCTCGCGCCGGTGGCAACACCGACCAGCTGGCGGCGATCGCCGCCGGCAAGTTCAAGGCCTTGTCCAGGGTCTACGACAGGGTATTGGCCGTGGACGACGGCGGCCAGGTAGAGCTTCATTCCTTCATGGGGTCGGTGCTCTTTCCCTTTGAGTCCCAGTGCCACGTCAGTGGGCCCAGGCACCCGGTTCCGGGCCACTTGGCCAACTTGCTGGCGTTGTTCCTCCATGAACTGGTCACCAATTCCGTGAAGCACGGGGCGCTCAGCCTTCCTGAAGGCCAGGTGCGGATCAGTTGGAGCACGACCGATGCGAAGCTGGCTATCGACTGGCAGGAAAGCGGTGGGCCACCCATTGCCGCACCACCTGCGCGCTACGGCTATGGCAGCGAGATGATCGATCAACTGGCCGGCTCTGCCGGAGGCGCCGTTGATCGCACATGGCATTCCCAGGGCTTGCAGGTAGCGTTGAGGCTTGCGCTGCGCCGCGAATAGGCTCGAGGCCCACCACGGGCCTTGCTCCTGCTTTGTCCCGATCCTTGCGCTGCAGCAGGGCTATGTCGACCTGGCATGGCCGCTGCCGGCTGCCTGCATTTATCTGGTTGCGAACGTTATTTTCCGACCCTGGTTGAGTGGTGATGGGGATGATGCTGGGTACTATATTTTGTGTTTCTGTCTTTTGAAAAGCACAATATGTTGTGTTGACGTCCCGGCCTTCGTTCTATACCTTGTGCCTCGCTTTCGCCCTTGGCACTACATATGGTGTTTTGTTTTTGTTTTAATTCTATATGTAGTGTTTTGTCTGGGGCGAGGCGTTCTGAAGCCAACGGCTTTCACCAAGAAGAATATTGGCCGCCCGAACGGGTTCGTCGCCCGCCGGTTCGGCCAAGGTAAGGATGAATGAAATGTTGAATTGGGATGAGCTCGATATACACGGCCACAAGGCCCCAGGAGCTGATGCAGCGGATAGATCGGAACCACGGGCAACCGCCGCCGGGGCCCTCGATGCGGCGGGAAATGCCGCTGCCGGAAACGCCAGGATGATTGACTCCCGTGACTCGGCCGCGGTGGTCCGGGCGAAGAAAGCGCTCAATGCGCTGGACGTCACCCAAGGCCTGGAGGAACTGGAAGGCGCTGCCGGGCGCGTGGCCGTCGATGAAAAGCGCATGATCAATTGCCGCGCCGACCTGAATCAGCTGGTGCCGTTGAAGTACGACTGGGCCTGGCAGAAGTACCTGGACGGCTGCGCCAACCACTGGATGCCGCAAGAGGTCAACATGACCGCCGACATCATCCTGTGGAAGAGCGCCGAAGGCCTGAGCGAAGACGAGCGCCGCATCGTCATGCGCAGCCTGGGGTTCTTCGCCACCGCCGACTCCCTGGTCGCCAACAACCTGGCCCTGGCCGTGTACCGCTTGATCACCAATCCCGAGTGCCGCCAGTACATCCTGCGCCAGGCCTTCGAGGAAGCGATCCATACCCACGCCTACCAGTACTGCATCGAGTCGCTGGGCATGGATGAAGGCGAGATCTTCAACATGTACCGCGAGGTGCCCACCGTGGCCAAGAAGGCCGCCTGGGGGCTCAGGTATACCCGCGCCATATCCGACCCGAATTTCAAGACCGGCACCCTATTCGCCGACAAGGAGCTGCTGCGCAACCTGATCGCCTATTACTGTGTGCTGGAAGGCATCTTCTTCTACTGCGGTTTCACCCAGATCCTGTCCATGGGCCGGCGCAACAAGATGAATGGGGTGGCGGAGCAGTTCCAGTACATCCTGCGCGACGAATCCATGCACCTGAACTTCGGTATCGACGTGATCAACCAGATCAAGATCGAGAATCCTCACCTGTGGGACCACGCCCTGATGGAAGAGGCCACCCAGATGATCATCCAGGGCACTCAGCTGGAGATCGAATACGCTCGCGACACCATGCCGCGCGGGGTGCTGGGGATGAATGCGGTGATGATGGAGGACTACCTGAAGTTCATCGCCAACCGACGCCTGTCGCAGATCGGCCTGAAGGAGGAATACCCGGGCACCGTCAATCCGTTCCCGTGGATGAGCGAGATCATGGACCTGAAGAAAGAGAAGAACTTCTTCGAGACCCGCGTGATCGAGTACCAGACCGGCGGAGCCTTGTCCTGGGATTGACCGGGCTTGCAGACAACGGCCGGGCCATGGGCCCGGCCTTCGGGAGTTGTTCATGTTGTTCGAAAAGATCAAGACCCCCTGCATAGGGCTCTGCTCGACCGTCTATGGCGATGTGGTCTGCCGCGGATGCAAGCGCTTCGAATATGAAGTGATCCAGTGGAACACCTACGACGAGCCACAGAAGCAGGCGATCCTGCGGCGCTTCGACAAGCTCTTGAACCAGGTGATGCACGACAAGTGCGAGATCTTCGATCCCGAGCGGCTGGCCTTCGAAGTGCGTTCCAGGAAGATGAACTGCTCCGCGGAGGATTCGATCCCCTATTGTGCCTACCAGATCATCCGGCGCGGTGCGGCGGTGATCAGCAATATCGAGGCGTTCGGCATCCGCGTCCTGCCGGGCTACCAGGGCTTGTCGCTGGTGGAGTTGCGGGATGTGATCGACAGCGAGTTCTTTGCCTTGTCCCTGGCCAGCTACCAGGCCGATGGCTGATTCGCCCGGCACCGCTTGCGGGCAGGGTGCCCGTGGGCCGGCAGGTCGCTAGCCTGCGGGCCGGAGCTCGATGGGCTAACTAGGCAGGCTGGCTGGCGGCCTGCCAATGTTGGTACAGGGCCTCGACATTGCCGCTGGTCATCAGCGGCATCACGGCTTGCAACTGGTCGATGGGCCAGTCCCACCATTTCATTTCCAGGAGCATCTGCACGGTTCGTTCGTCGAAGCGCTTGCGGATGGTCTTGGCCGGATTGCCGCCGATGATGGCGTAGGGTTCCACATCCCGGGTCACCAGGGCGCGAGTGCCGATCACCGCGCCGTCGCCGACCTTGATACCCGGCATGATGACTGCCTCGGAACCTATCCAGACATCGTTGCCGATGACCGTATCGCCGGCTCCCTCATAGCCGTTCTGCGCTCCGGCGAAGGCCGGCTCTTCCGACATCCAATAGAAGGGGAAGGTGCTGATCCATTCGTTCCGGTGGCCCTGGTTGCCGGCCATGATGAATGCAGCGCCCGAGCCGATCGAGCAGAAGCTGCCGACGATCAGCTGGTCGACGCCCTCGTCGGGGGGCAGGTAGCGTGCGCATTCGTCGAAACTGTGCCCGTGGTAGTAACCGGAGTAATAGCTGTAGCGGCCTACCTTGATGTTGGGGTTGGTGACCTGGCGGTCAAGGGTGATGCCCTTGAAGGGGCTCTCGAAGTAATTGCTCAAAACGCTCTCCATGTGGCTGACCGCCGCTGTCTTGCAAGCGCACGGTACTTCGGCGAGAAGGCGCAGGGCCTCTCGGGATGCAGGTCTTGCGGGGTCGCGGGGGCATCATGCCAGATCCGTCAGTGCTGCGCCGCAGAGCCTGGTGGTACAAGGTTTTGACTTGTGGCCGGCCCCAGGTAGCTCGGTAGATGTCGGCCGGGAGCGGGGCCACCCGGAAATGGCTCCGGGTGGCGGCAAGGGGTTCAGGCCGTTGCGGCGGCTGCCGGGTCGTTGCGACCTTGCATCATGCGCCGGTACTGGCGGGTGCGGCGCAGGGTGCTCCACTGTTCCGCCAGCAATGCCCGTAGTGGCGAGGCGCCGGGCCTGGTGGAATGGCCATCGGCCAACTGGCGCATCTGCAGTTTCACCAGCGCCATGTAGGCGAGTGCGGCCAGGGCCTTGCGCTTCCAGCGGATCGGCGGCAGTTCGGCGCTGGCCTTGCTGTCGCCGTTTTTCCAGCGCCGGGGCAGGGCCGGGTCCACGGCCAGGGCGGTGGCGATGCCGGCCATGGCCACTCCGCTGTCCAGCACTTGCTCCACCACGGGCAGGCGGCGGATGCCACCGGTGACCATCACCGGCATCCGGGCCACGGCGGCGATCTGTTGGGCGAACTCGAGGAAGTAGGCTTCCCGGGCCAGGGTCCGGCCGTCGCGGGCATCGCCTTGCATGGCTGGCGCCTCGTAGCTGCCGCCGGACAACTCCACCAGGTCCACCGGCAGTTCGTTGAGCCAGAGTACGACCTGGCGCGCGTCGGCAGGTTCGAAGCCGCCGCGCTGGAAATCCGCGGAGTTGAGCTTGACCGCCACGCAAAAGCGCGGCGAGACGCTGGCCCGTACGGCCTTCACCACCTCCAGCAGCAGCCGCGCACGATTTTCCAGGCTGCCGCCCCAGCGGTCCTGGCGCTGGTTGCTCAGGGGAGAAAGGAACTGGCTCAGCAGATAGCCGTGGGCGGCGTGGATCTGCACGCCACTGAAACCGGCGTCCTCGGCCAGGGCCGCGGTGCGGGCGAAACGCTGGATCAGGGTCGCGATCTGGGCTTCATCCAGGGCCTTGGGTACGGGAAACATCTTCGACAGGCCGCCCATGTCCAAGGCGACTGCCGAGGGTGCCACCGTGGCCTGACCGAGGCTGGCCTGCATCTGGCGACCGGGATGGTTGATCTGCATCCAGAATTGCGCGCCGTGGGCCTGGCCGATTCGCGCCCACTCGCGAAAGCGCTGCAGTTGCTGGCTGTCGTCGAGCATCACGCCGCCGGGCCCGGTCATGGCCCGCGGATCGACCATCACGTTGCCGGTCAGCAACAGGCCGGCGCCGCCTTCGGCCCAGGCCTTGTACAGACGTAGCAACTGCTCGGAAGGGGTCTGGTCGAGATTGGCCAGGTTTTCCTCCATCGCCGCCTTGGCGATGCGGTTGGGCAGCAGGGTTCCGTTGGGTAAACGCAGGGATTGGAAAGCAGTCATGGGGTTCTCCAGGTACAGCCCGTGCGTCGGTTTGTATGCAGGAGGGGGCTGTGTTGCAAAGAAGGCTAAGGTTAAAGTTATCCTTAAGGTCAATAGGAGGTTTGCAACTCGATGAAAATTGGTGAACTAGCCCGACGTACGGGATTGAGTGCATCGCGCTTGCGATTCTACGAGGCCAGCGGCCTGATCGAGGCCCAGCGCCTGGGCAATGGTTACCGCGACTACCCGGAAGATGTGGTGCAGCGCCTGGAGATCATTACCTGCGGTCAGCAGGCGGGCTTCAGCCTGGAGGAAATGCGCACCCTGACCCTGGAGTCCACCCGGAGCGATGGGCGCTTCCAGCATGACCGACTGTTGGCCAGCCTGCGCAGCAAGGTGGCGGAGATCGAAGCCCTGCAGCAGCGCCTGACGCAGAATCGCCAGCATCTGCTGACCCTGATCGCCGGTATCGAAGGCAAGCCCGAAGGCCTGGGCTGCGAGGAGAATGCCCAGCGCCTGCTGGCCCAGTGGCGGGAAAACGAAGGGCAGGCGCCGGCTGCGGCCAGTGGCCGGCGGCGTCAGAAGCAGGGACGTTGAGCCGCCATTGGCGGCTCAAGCCTGGATCAGCGAAGGCTCTCGGCCGGTGAGCCCATGGGCAGGGCCGGGAGGCTCATGTTGCGCATGGCCACCTCGAGCTTGTCCTGGTAGAGACTGAGGATCGAGTAGTCCAGCTTCTGGGTGATATTGGCGTTGCCCGCACAGTTGGCCAGTAGTTCTTCCAGCGCGCCGGCAACCAGGTCCGCAGTGACCTGCAGGACGGTCAAGCCATAGCTCTTATCGACAATGACCAGATTCGTTAAATCGTACATTCAGCACCCGTGGTCACTGTTCTTATGGTAATGGCTATGAGCCATCAATAGCATACCGAAGCGGCCCATCGCCTGTCACCGGGGGCTGACAAGAACCTGAAGAACGGGAGGATTTTCGCTGCGCTTGGCGCCAGCATGGGTAGTATTGCCCTGCGCAAGCCACCAGGGTTTATTTCCATGCTGATTCTTACCAGGGGCAACCACCAGGGGTTGCAGATCGGGCCGCGCTGGCCCTCGTCGACAGTGCAGCTGGAAGGACAGGTCTTCCAGCAGTTGCGCAAGGTCCAGTCGAGCCTGCCCGATACCGTGCGCTTGCTGGTGACCCGAGGGTATGAGCACAAAGGCAGCCGGCTGGGAGGGTTCCGTAGGCTCTCGCGCTGGTTGGGCATCCGCTTGTTCGTGTGCTGCTACCCGGGGCGCCGGGACGAGGTGCAGGACATCTTCGGTAGCAATGGGCATGATGTGGACGGCACCCATGTCGATGTATCGATCGTTCTCGCTGGCAAGCGCCTGCGTTTCCTGCCCTTGGGGGTGTTCACCTCGCCAGCTCGCCAGGAATTGCGCAAGGCCCGCCATGGCACGTTGGTGGACGAGGTCAAGAGCGCGCTGGTGCGCCATGGGTTCCAGATCCACCGCAATCACACGGAAAGCCTGCAGATCCACTGCGACTACCGGCCCGACTTGCTGGCCGGGTGCTGATCCGACGTCGCAAGGCGGGCAAGTAGCGCTGGCGCGGTATCGCGCCGGGGATCACTCCCAGCGCTTGAACAGCACGCTGGCATTCACCCCGCCAAAGCCGAAGCCATTGGACAACGCGTACTGCATGGGCATCTTGCGCGCCTGGCCGTGCACCAGGTCCATGCCCTCAGCGGCGCTGTCGGGATTCTCCAGGTTGAGCGTCGCCGGGGCGACCTGGTCGCGCAGGGCGAGGATGGTGAAGATCGCCTCGATCCCGCCGGCCGCGCCCAGCAGATGGCCGGTGGCGGACTTGGTCGCACTGATGGCCGGGCCGTTGCCGGTGCCGAACAACTGCCTGATGGCTGCCAGCTCACCCTTGTCGCCCACCGGTGTGGAGGTGGCGTGGGCGTTGAGGTGCTGGACCTCCTTCGGCGACACGCCCGCCTGGCGCAGGGCTTGCTCCATGGCGCGCCGGGCGCCGTCGCCATCCTCCGGGCCGGCGGTCATGTGGTAGGCGTCGGCGCTGGTGCCATACCCCACCAGCTCGGCGATGGGCCGGGCGCCTCGGGCCAGGGCGTGCTCCAGATCCTCGATGACCAGCAAGCCGGCGCCTTCGCCCATGACGAAACCGTCACGGCCCTGGTCGAAGGGGCGCGAGGCGCGTTCCGGAGTGTCGTTGTAGTCGCTGGACAGTGCCCGGGCCGCAGCGAAGCCGCCCAGGCTGACCTGGTGGATCGTGGCTTCCGCGCCGCCGCAGACGGCGATGTCGATCTCGCCCGCGCGGATCATCCGTGCCGCATCGCCGATGGCCTGGACCCCGGCGGCGCAAGCGGTGACCGGTGTGCCCAGGGGGCCCTTGAGGCCATGGCGGATCGAGACGTGGCCGGCCGCCAGGTTGCACAGGAACGAAGGAATGGTGAAGGGCGACAGGCGCCGCGGGCCCTTGTTGTCAGTGGTGCGCACGGCATCGGCGATGGCCGGGAAGCCGCCGACCCCCGAGGCGATGATGGTGGCCGTGCGCTCCTGGGCCGCAGCGTTGCCCGGCCGCCAGTTGGCCTGGGCCAGGGCTTCTTCCGCCGCCGCCAGGGCGAACAGGATGAAGCGGTCCATCTTGCGCTGTTCCTTGGGCGGTAGCAGTGAATCCGGATCGAAACCAGCCTGCGGATCCTGTGCCAGGTCGGGAACCTGGCCGCCCACCGTGGTGGACAGTCCGCCGATGAACTCCTCGGGCAATTGGCGGATGCCCGATTGTCCCGCCAGCAGGCGTTGCCATACCTGCTCGACCCCGCAGCCCAGCGGAGTGATTGCGCCCATACCTGTGACTACGATGCGTTTGCTCATGCAGGTCCTGCTCCTTCAGTGTGTTTGGGTTGGGGGGTAACGAAGCGTGGACGATACTATCATCATGAAAGTAACATCCGGCTCGACAATATTTCGAGCCATAGCGCAGGAGCAAGTGATGCAACGAAAAAGCCTGGAGGACGCCGAATGTCCTATCGCCCGTGGCCTGGAACGGGTCGGGGAATGGTGGAGCATCCTGATCATGCGCGACGCCTTGCACGGCCTGCGGCGTTTCGATGAGTTCTCCCGCAGTCTGGATATCGCCCCGAACATGCTGACCCGGCGCCTCAACTCCCTGGTGGAGGCGGGCTTGCTGGAACGCCAGGCCTATAGCCAGCGCCCGCTGCGCTATCAGTACGTGCCGACGGCCAAGGGCGAGGACTTTCGTGTGGTGCTGATGGCGTTCGTCGCCTGGGGCAATCGCCACTTCGCCCCCGAGGGCGAAAGTGTGCAGATCGTCGAGCGGGCAACCGGCCGGCCGGTACAACCCGCGATGATGGATGTGCAGGGGCACCAGCTGGTGCCCCTGCAGGACTGCACGGTGCAGGTCGGGCCGGCCGCCAGCGCCAGCATGCGCGAGCGCTTCTGCGTCCGGGCCGATTGACAGCGCTCGGCTTGTCGGTCACCTAGCCGCCGCGACTGGCTTGCCGTGGCAATAGCGGGATTTCACCCGGTTTGTTCCGCTCGAGTGGCGGCCAGTCGCCGGTGCCTGGCGCCTGGCCCTTGGCGCAAGGTTCAGCGTGGCGCTTGGCCGCGGCGCCAGGCGGGATGGAAGTGACGCCAGTGGGCGTCCTGGGCGGCGGCCAGTAGCTCATGATCGCCCCGAGTGTCGCCCCAGGCGCGTAGCCGGTATTGGTCCAGCGGGCCATAGACGTTCTCCAGGCGCAGCACCTTGTTTTCGCAACGGCAGTTGTTACCGACGATATGGCCGGTGAGCACGCCATCGACGACCTCCAGTTCGGTGCCGATCAGGGCGATGCCCAGGCGCCTGGCGAAGGGTTGCAGGACCAGGGCCGGAGAGGCCGAGCACAGGGTCACCCGGGCTCCGGAATCGATCTCTTCGGCTACCGCCTGCAGCCCCGCCGGACGCATCAGCCGGGACCAGGAGCGCTGGCAGAACGCCTCGGCCTGCTGTTGGACCCACGCGGCCTCGACTCCCTTGAGAAAGCAACTGATCAGGCGGGCCTTGAGCTGGTCACGATCGACCCTGCGCGCCAGGAAGCCGAGGCTTGGCAGGACCAGCTTGAGCACCCGCTGATGGAATCTGCGGGGGCCGAAGGCGAAGCGCAAGAAGGGCACGAAGCTGTCATGGCGGGTCAGGGTGCCATCGAAATCGAAGACCGAGAGTACCTGGCTGGCCCGAGGGTCGAGCACCAGGGTTTCCGGGGTTAGCGGTGGCCCGGGCTGCTCGGGCTCCGGGGAATGATCAGCGGGGCTGGCGGCGAGCGTTGGGACGGGATCGGCTGGGGACGACATGCTGGCTCTCGATCGGTGCGGACGTTGGCGGGGGACCGGTGCGGTGGTCATTCGCGCAGTCTACGCGTTCTGCATCGTCGGGTTCACTTTCGCCTGCCCGGCAGGGCGTTATCGGCTCGGGAGCGGTTCGGGGGCCGGACGACTTCTGGCGGGAGCGTGGGTGGGGCGTAACAGGGAGGGCAGTGGGGTCGATTGACGGGGTTTCCAGGGACTACCCCCAGCAGCACCAGGCGAAGGTGGTCAGGCAAAGCAGCAGGGGCAGGGTGTCGAGAAAATCGTTCATGCCAACACAGTCCATTCAGGTGGGTGCCGGCAATGTAAGGGGGCTCCAGGGGCCTGTCTGTTGCGATTGTGTGAATTTTCAGCGCATTTTCGTTTAACCGGAATGGGGGGCTGAAGTCCCTGTGTAGTAGTGCTCAAAGGGCGGGTGGCCAGGGTGGAGAGTTAAGTTGTTGAAAAATAATGACTTAAAAAAATTGTGGATATTTAAATGGTTAAGTGCTCTTATTTACGTTTTTTTCAAAAAATAACTTGTTACAGAATGTACCAACCCGTTACTATAGCTCCGCGTTCACCTACCACGGTTTATGCATTTTTAGCCCCAAGTGTCCATCAGCTGCTTGGGCTTTTTTTTGCCTGCGATTTGCCCAGGCCAGTGCTGCCAGGGACTGGCCGCATGCGCCTCCTGGTCCGGTATCCCCTGTTCTTTTGACCATTTGGGTCGCCATTTTCGTGCCGGTTCCCGGAGCTGATACAGTACGCAGCCTGAGTAGGAGGACGTATGCGTGCGGTGGGACGCTGATGATCCGGGACGAGGATGAAAGGGCCGACAGCGACGGGTTCAGGGCACTGGCGTTGTCCCTGATGGGCATTGCCGTGATCCTTGGGGCGTGCATCGTCCGCTTCAACATCGAGGTCGACAGGGAGCGTGCCCGGGCCCAGGAAGAAATCCTGCACTGCCGTCGGCAGAACCTGCCTTCGACCAAGCCTGTGGTCGACGCCACCTCACCTGCGGATGAATGCCGCAGCCTGGAAGACCACTATGCCAGGCGGTTCGGCCACTCCTATTGAGCCTGCAGCGCAGCGACCGCCATAGCCGCTGCGCACACCGCCTGCCGCTTCAGGCCTCGACGATGTTCAGCCCTTCCGCCGCCTGGGGCGCGACGAAATAACTGCAGATCAGCTCGAACTGTTCGTCGCTGGTGGCGAACGGGTGCTCGCCTTGGTTATTGCGCTCACGCAGCCTGCTGCGACAGACATCCTCGGCGACATTCAGTACATGCAGGCGATGTGGAACCTGTGCCTGGTCCGCCAGGCCGCGCAACCAGGCGCGCTGGGCCAGTGTATTGGCGGGGAAGTCCAGCACCACGCTGGTGCCGGCCTGCAACATGGCGACGACCAGCGGCCCCAGGGCCTCGCCCAGGCATCGGGCGTGGAGTTGATAGTCCGCGACACAATGGATCATCTGCGGATACAACCGGGCCAGCCACAGGTCCTCGCAGATCAGCACGCAGCCAGGGGCCTGGGCCAGTTGCCGGGCGAGTGTCGATTTACCTGAGGCGATCTTGCCGCATAGCAGGTGCAAGACCGGGTTGGATGGAGGGTTCATGCTTCGTCTCCTTGCTTGAAGCCTCGCAAGAGCGGTCATGAATCCCGCCTCCGAGGCGGGTTGATTGCGGTTCGGACAGCCGCTGGCCCACCCTCTAGAGGATGGTAATAATCGCTGGGCGGCAGGGCTGAAGAAGTCGGTCCATGGAGCGAACATACACAGTTGGCGAAACCATGCCCAGGAAAACCTTAAGGGCTGTCAGCAGCAAAATAGTGGCGGCTAGTTCGTGGTCGGCCATTTTCAGGAACTGCGATGCAGTTAACACCGCGGTGTGTTTTTTCCGATACACAAGGCGCATGCTCGCCTATGCTGGATCGGAAAAATTCCCATCAACACTACGTAGGCTAGGATGCCATGCTCTCGACCCATGAGCTGTGCCACATATTGGAATCCGGCTTCCTGCCGCTTTCCTGCGCCTGCAATGTCAATCCTGGCGGATCGCTGACCATCAAGATCTACGATGCGGTATCTGGCCGGGTGGACTTGCTGCTCCCGGGCGTTTCCACCGCGCAGCTCACCAGCGTGCGGGATATTTCCAACCTGATCGGCGAATTGCGCACCGAGCTGCGAGCAGGGCGGCGAGCTTTCGCCGGCGGCTTCGGCAGCCCTGTCGGCTGACTTGCCTGCCCGATCATTGTTGACAGTTGAACATCCCATGGCGAGGGCATAGCGTTTAGCCGTTCGCCCAGTATCTGTGGCTCTTTACCGGTTCATGGATGGCGAGGTCATCTGTACTGGGCGAACTCCCTTGGGGACTTGCACGTGATCCTTGAAGCTGCGATTTCTCCTGCGCTAGGATTTGCCCCCGGAGATGGCATTCCTCCTTGAACCGCTTCGTGCTGATGATGCCTACGTGAACCCTGGACAGGGTGCGTAGGTGTGCCTGCCCCTGTCCTCAACCAGGACAGGACCATGATACCGACTGCTCTAGCACTCCCTTCTTGCATCACCTCTCGCTTTCCCCATCGGCCATGCCGTTCGATGGAGGTTTGCCCAGCATGCTGAAATCACTCCTGGTCATTGCCATGGGCGCGTCGACCGGTGCCTGGTTACGCTGGTTCCTGGGCCTCAAGCTCAATCTGTTGTTTGCGGCCATCCCCCCGGGGACCGTGGTGGCGAACATGGTCGGTGGCTACATCATTGGCCTGGCCCTGGCTTTCCTCGCGGCATCTCCTTCCTTGAGCCCTGAATGGCGGTTATTGATCATCACCGGCTTCTGTGGAGGGCTGACCACGTTCTCGACCTTTTCCGCAGAGACTGTATCCCTGCTCCAGGAGGGCAAGTTGCTGTGGGCCTTGGGCTCGGTGGCACTGCATGTGGTGGGCTCGTTGCTGATGACGGCGGCGGGCCTGGCATCCTTCCAGTTGCTCGGTACCCGATGAGGAATGCGGAAAAAGTGCCATTGCTTGGGCGATGAAAAGCTATCTTCGAAGAGCTGAATCGTATAACTGAATAATCATGTCTCTGGATATTTTCAGGGGCGTAGCAGACAGGGGTGGGTATTACCGATGGTCGACACGGCCTTGCGAATATGGTGTGCAGTCAGCGTGCTGTGCGTGGCTTCGTTCACGATGGTGACTTCCGAGTTCGCCCCCATCGGCATGTTGTCGCAGATTTCTGCCGATCTTGACCAGGTACCATCCACCGTCGGCCTGACCGTGACCCTGTAGGCGTGGATCGGTGCCGCCAGCGGTTTGTCGTCCAATTGGCTGAACCGCTGGATCGCCCGCAAGACGCTGCTGATCGTGTTGATGCTGGTGCTGGCGGTATCCAACGCACTGGCGGCGTTATCCCCTGAATTCTCGATGCTGCTCGGCGCCCGGGCAGTGGGAGCCCTGGCCCAGGGGTGTTCTGGGCAACCGTGGCGGCCACCGCCGCACACATAGCGCCGGCACGGCGCATGGGCCTGGCCACCTCGATCGTGCTGGGCGGGATCACCATCGCCACCGTCATGGGCGTGCCGTTGATCAATCTGGTAGGCCAGTACGATGGCTGGCGCACGGCGTTCGCCTGCCGGGCCCTGATGTGTGTCGCCAGCGCCGCGGCAATGGCCCTGGTGCTGCCGAGCATGCGTATTCCCTCGCTGGTCGAGGGCGGCGGTTTCGCCGTGGTCCTGCGCCGCAAGGACCTGCTGATCACCTGCGTCATCACCGGGCTGACGGCGGCCGCCCACTTTGGCGCCTATACCTTCGTCGAGCCGTTCATTGGCCAGGTACCGGGCATTACCTCCTACATGATCGCGGTGCTGCTGTTCGCCTTTGGAGCCGCAGGTTTCCTGGGCAATTTGTTGAGCGCGCTGTTCATCGATCGCTACCTGAAGGCATTCATCCTGGTGGCGTTGCTCGGCATGGCCCTGGCCCTGGTGATCCTGGGGGGCTATGGGCCGCGGCTGGGCGTCGTCCTGGTGGTCGGCCTGCTGCTGCTCTGGGGTGTGTCGATCTCGGCGTTGTTCACCGGCTTGCAGACCTGGGTCCTGAGGATCGCCGGCGAGCACACGGTGCCGGCGACCGCGATCCATACCGCAGTGCTCAACAGCGCGATCGGGGTGGGCGTGATCATTGGCGGGCAGGCCCTGGATGTGGCCGGGTTCAAGGGCGCGATGCTCTCGGCCAGCCTGGTGATCGTCCCGGCGATCGTGCTGATGATCATCTCGGGCTTGCGCTCGCGTAGCGAACCGCGTACTTCGGCGGTGCCCGGGATGGCCTGTGAAGGAGGGGGTGGCAGCGCGCCGGAGCAATGAGAGTGGTGGAAAAACAGAGGACTGCGCAACAGAAAATACCGAGGCATGCCCGGTTTATCTCATTACCCGCCGGGCCTTTCGCTGATGGCCGCCTTTGCCAGCCAGAGGGTACTAGTTGGCCCGTATTGGGCTGACTGATCAACAAGGCAGCATTATCGTGGTTGTTGCGTGCCACCCTTGCCTGATGCCGGCGCACCAGGGCACATGTCTGCCCAGTGCGTAACGGTCATGTCGTTGAGTCGCTCGCCAATGGTGTCGACACGAAGGCAGGCACCTTTCCTTGAGTAGAACAGGATGCAACGCGAGCTATCAAAAGAGCAGGTATCGACCTCGAACAAATGGTGCATAGCCAGCTCCCGTTCCACGCCGCTGTATTCATAGTCATCACTGGCGTGTATCCGTGTCGGCTTCCAATCATGTTCGAGCAGCTTGGCTCTAGCCGTGAGCAAAGACTCTCCGGCAATGATACCGGCTGGCCCACGCAGGGCGTTTGTCGCCGGCGTGCCATCGGCGAACGCTGAACAGATGCCGATGTAAAAAAGTACGACGAGCGTGAGGGGCGCAGCCTTCATTTGACAGTTCCATCAGTCGATATTCAGCAGCAAGAGCGTCAGGACAGAACTACCGGTTCCGGTTTGACGGATTTCCTGAAGCGCAAGGTATGCACATACCTGGCCAGCATCCACAGTCAGGCGGAAATAACAGCGGCAATGAAAAAGCGTCAAATTCCGGGAAACCGCGGAAATGAGAATTGCGGAGCACGCTTTAAAATTGCGGAGCAAAAACAACAAGGGCCTGCATGATGAAATCACGCAAGCCCTTGATTTATATGGTGCCCGAAGCCGGAATCGAACCGGCACGCCCTTACGAGCGGGGGATTTTAAGTCCGGCGAGGAATCCATAGCCAGTGCGGCGCGCGCCACAATTTCCGGTCCGCAAAACTTCTGAAATTATGTGGATTTTATCCAATGTTTTCAGGTAGTTGAAAAACGTTGCGGACCGAAATTTTGGCATTTTCAGCGTGTCGGAGTAACTTTTTTACCCTTGCGCTCGCGAATGTATTGCTCGGTCATGCTGACCGTAGTATGCCCAAGCTGATCCCTGGCCATGAGGATGTCGCCGCTAGATTCCGCCTTGTCCGTACCTGCTTTAGCGCGCAGATCGCGCATTTGGAACAGCGCTTTATCGACCCCCGCGGCCTCCCTGGCCAAGTCAAATCGGCCTCGCAACATAGCCGAACTCATCGGCTTTCCATCTCCTGTCACTATAAGTCTTGTTGATCTGATCTTGTGCCCAGCCTTTCTGGCCATGATCCTGTCGATCACTACCTTCAGCTCCCCTATGATCTCGATCCGCCGCTTGGTGTCCGTCTTGCCTTGCTTCACCCAGATTTGGCCGCTGCGCACGTCCCGCTCATCCATGAGGCGTGTATCGGTCACCCGCTGCCCGGTAAGGTAGGCCAAGTCCATGGCATCTTGCAGGCCGATTTCGGCCTTTTCATAGACCCTTCGGTACAGATCATCCTCAATGTACACGTCCCGGCCTTTCTCCTTGTTTCCCTTAATCCCAGCGCAGGGATTGGCCAGGGCCGTATATCCTACGTCCCGTGCGAAGTTCCAGATGGCGCTGAGCAAGGCCTTCTCGCGGTTCGCACGCACTGGCGCAGATTTGCGCCATGTCAGGTATTGCCGAACGTCCACCGGCTTGATGGCATCGAGCGGGGCGGGAGGGTCATCGAAGAACTCCAGGAGCCGATTCATTTCCCGGATGTTGTCCTTCTGCGTGGCTGCACCCTTGGTCGGCACTACTTGCACCAGGTACTTCTCCGCGACGTACCGGAACGTGATGACCTGGCTGACAAGCGCCGTTGCCGTTCGATCGCGCTCCAGTTCCGCGTATTTCATCACCGCTAGCCCATAATCACAGCCAAGCGGTATCTCCTTGCGCGGATGGCCACCAGCGTCGTAGTAGTAATACGTGCGACCGCTAGCCTTTAAGCGCTCCCGCATCCGGGCTATCGAACCCGCCTTACTCGGCCTTCTTCCCATATCACCCTGCCTTTCGTGACTTCCATGCCTGAACCTCGGTCACCGCCGCGCCGAATGCCATTACCGCGTTTGCGGTGACGCTAGGCCAGCCATTTACCTTAATTGAATGCCGTATACCGTTGCGCTTTAGATTTGCAATCTGGCGGGCCTTGTTGCGCGCGCCAGTGAGCTGGCACACCTCCTCATGGCTTAGGAACTCGATAGTGCTCATGCCTTCCTCCATGCTTCACGCTGTGCTTTGTTCCAGCCGTCGATCCATCTCTGTTTCGAGAATGGCGAGGCATTGTTCTCCGTCTCAAACGGGTTTTGATTCAGCCCTGCGCCGCGCAAAAACGCGGCATAGCCCTGTTCGAATGGGCCTATTTTCTGGCCGTGCAATTCAGCAGTTGCCATGTCGTGCTACCTCGATGACTTGCCTGATGCCTTTTGCATAGTCAGCAGGCTTTAACTGAGCTGACTGCTCGAGATTGCAGATCATTGTCTCGACTGGCCCGCGGTCGTCGAACATCGACCGCGGCAGGTGGGACGCATGCATCAGCATTTCTGCCGCGAAGTTGCGGCCTTCTTGTAATTCTATGGCGGACACAGTGACTCCTCGCCCGCGTTCGCGGGCAGGCAGAGTTGTTGGGGGAGGGGTTACAGCAAGGTGCCCTGGGCGGGCATTTCGTCTGGCACGCTAAATGTCCAGCGTGGTGGCGAGTTGTGAGACTCGATCCTGCTGCGCATCACTGTGGCCCTGGCCTCCTTTGTCGGGGGCTGGTATGTACCGCGCCAGGCTTGATCGATCCCGATGTTTCGACCGATGTTCGTACTGTCGGCGCTCGAGAGGGGCAGGTGACCAAAGATTGCAGGATCAAGCATGCGTAGGCCGTGAAGCTTGCACATCGGCCTGCCATCGTCGTCGCAAACAACCCGCATTGCCTTCCCCATCTGGACCCACCAAGCGGTACTTCCTGGCTGCGAATAGTCGCCTGAGCTGCCGATGCACACTCTTGGCCAGGAGCTTGCCAGGCGTTCCAACCGCTCAAGGCTTTCGTGCATGTGCCACACGGGGGCGCCGAACCACCGAGGCAATGGCCATTCATCCAGCAGCGCATCGTTTGCGCGCTCGTCTCCGTCGATCACGTCAGGTATCACTGCGAAGTCGCATGCAGGGATCAGCTTTGCGGAAGTTGCCCACTCGTAGAATGGCCGCCAGTCCATCACGGGTTTACCCTGCTTCCATGCCGAGAACGCGCCATTATCGACGGCAAACGACTGGCAGACCTGAGCGGCAAGCGCGAGTTGCCGTGGGTCACTGAAGCTCACAAAAGCGTGGCCACCACTGATGGCCGCCGCGGCCGCTGTCTCTGGCGTGATCGGCAGACCGTGGTAATGAATCATCCGCTAAGCCTCACTGTTTCGATCTCGACGCCCTGGTGTGTTGCCGTGATGATTTGCTCGCCGCCGAAGCGCTCGAACAACTCATCCGCGATCGTCTCTTGGTAGCCCGAACGGATCAGGCGGGTTGCGGTTTTGATGTGCTCGACCCGGATCATTGAGAGGCTGCGAATTTCTAGGCTATACACGATGGCATCGCCGTCGGCGGGGCACGTTGCTACGAAACTGTGGCGATAGATGTTCATGGCCTCGGCCCCCTGTAGACGTTCCAGGCCATGAAAAGCAGGGCGGGGAGGATCATGGCTGCACCTCCTCGGCCAGGGCTGCATCGATAGCAGCATCGATACTCGCCTTGCCGTCTGCCACGTAGGCCTCGCCACCAAGGATGCGCTCGATCGCGCACGGTAGCTTCGTGACGCCAAATTGCGTGCACAGCCACTGGTAGCGCTCGGCGTCCTTGCGCAGCGCCTCTGCATTCTTCACCCAGTCGAGCCAGGCATCCAGGTCGTAATCGCCCTTCATTCCTTCGCGCAGCGCCTCGTTCTCGGCCTGATCCTCTCGCCAAACGTCTCGAATGCCCATGGCGGCTGCTTTGAGGGTGTCGTTCTCGGCCTTGAGCTGGGCAATCTCGCGCTGTCTCTTTCGCTCCTGCTTCTGCGCCCGCGAGGCGTCCTCACCCATACGTTTGGTGCTGCCGCGCATACTGCTGTTGTCGACCTCCAGCCGCTCGATCTCCGCGAGCAGGGCCAACGTTACAGCCGGTGGCACAGCCATCCCGTAATCGTTCAGCGCTGCATAGTCGCCGCTGTCGTTCTGTGCAGCCTGGGCCAGCTTCTTGAGGCGTTCTTTGTCGATATTCATGGCTGCACCTCCTGCATCTGAGACCTGACCGCGTCCATGCAGGTCTTTTGGACGACGTCGAGGATGGCCTGCGAATATGCGGCGCCGATCTGCGCGCACATCGCTCCAGATGCTGCGGCAAAGAAGCCGGCCCACACCTGCGCCAAGTCCTTCTGCTCGCTTGCCCCGTTATCGACGGCACACTGAACGAACTCAGTTGAGAGCAGGGACCACATCTCCTGACCGAGCTCTACGTTTTTGTTGGGCATGACTTGTCCTTGCCGCTGCTGCGGCTGGCTGTAATGGGAAGGGGTTACTGCTGGGGAGGGTTGAGGCGCGCTACTTCGTCGAGGCAGGCGTTCCAGCCGTCTGCGTTGTCGCGCAGCTTTTCGCTGAAATGGTCCGCGCATTGGCGCTCAGGCAGCACCACCGCAGCCGGCGCGGGCTGGGCGCCTGGGCGGGTGTAGAGCGGGACGATCTTGTAGGCCTGCTTTCCGTAGTAATTGGCTCGCTCCTGAGTGGTGACGAAGCCCTGGTGCACCCCGTCGTCCCTGTATTGGACTTCCCATGCCACCGGTTCGCCCTGATGCTGCAAGAAGGCGGCTACGTCGTCGTAGCGAACCCACACGCCATCCGGGTCTTGGATCTCACAGGCCGTTTGATCCATGTCGAAGCGCGGCAGACTAGATAGCGATGCCGAGATTCCGGCATCGGCAGGCTGGGCGAGAAGTTCGCGCAGCTCCCGGAAAGCCTGCCCATGCTCCATTCCAGTTAGTCGCTGCCTGCCCCCGTTGAGGGCTCGGAAGCAAAGCTCGGCGAGCTCACGCGGCACGCTGATCGTTTCGTTACTCATGGCTTCCACCCGTGCTTGCTGCATGGCTCTACGCCGGTATCGCCACAGTCCGGGCAGTCCAGGGCGGCGCGGGCTTTTGCTCTTCCGGAGATCTGCCGCGCCACGTCTTCGACCCCGCACAGGCCATCCTGCTCAATAGCCGCGCTCGGCTCTGCGCTGGCGGATAGGATGGCTTCGATATCGGTCTTTACCCCTTCTCCGGTCCAGTCCAAGTCGTCCACGTTTTTCAGAATGTCGAGAGCGTTTTCCAGCAGCGCATCCCGCTCGGCCAGCTTGGTGCGTAGTTCGTCAATTTCCATTTGCATACCGCCAGCCTGTAGGCGAATGGCGCTATTTTCATTCTCCAGCCTCTGCGCCTCCTCGAACCAATCACGCCGCGACAGCTCGCGGTCCTTGTCTGTGAACGCGAGAGCGTCTATCTGCTCGTCCTTTTGGTTCAGGTCGGACTGAAGGGCAGCTACTCGCTGCTCCAGGTGTAGGTTTTTTGTGCGCATGGGGAGTCCTCCGATTCGTCTAACTGACGAGCGGTGATTGATTCGTGATTTGTCGTGAATCGCGATGAAGTTGCGGGATGCTGCTTGGAAAAAACCCAAGAGGAATCAGTTCAGTCGTGACAACAGAATAGGTATCACCTCAACAAAGCGGTGATACCGATATGCAGAACCTGAACGAAATCCTTGAGACTATTTCTCTGATACTCGCCATTTTGTTGGCACTGAAAGAGCTTGGCTGGCTTCATGCTGCCTTTGCCTGGCGCTCCGCCATTTTCCATGGGTCGTTGGCCCTGGCCAGCGCTGCCATCGGCGGTGGGCTGACGCTGTTGCCGCACATGTGCACTTGCTGGGTCTTCGTGAAGGGCTTGCCGTCCGCGCCGTGGCTGATGATGTAGTCGGCGGGGAAGCCTTGAGCCTTGTACAGCTCGGCTGGTTGCAGCATCCTCAGGCAGATGTCGACGATCACATACGGCGTGCCCTTGATGGTAACGGTGACCAGGCCCAGCCGATCTTTGGTGGTGATGGTTGGCGCGGGTGCGTCGGCGGCGCTCATGTTCTCGGTGCCGTAGTAGCTAATCAGGAAGGCGGCAACCCGCAGCGCACCGGCTTCAACCTCTGGCGAGAGCTGCAGCTCGACGAGCGAGCTTTTGCCACCACCGCCGGCGGTGATGGTCGGCGCCGGTTCGTCCACTCCCTGGCCGACGCTGGCGCCGAACTGACGCTCCATGAATGCGGTGACCAGCCCGTGGTGAGTGCCGCCAGCGCTGATGGTGTGCAGCGGGTCGTCGGCGTCCCGCGCATCGCAGTTGCCGCGCAGATGCACCAGGTTTGCGGTCACCAACTGCTGCTGGCTGCCGGTGTTGGTCACCGTGGTCATAGGGTCCTCAATGCTCTTGACCGCCGTAGTGTTGAAGCCTCCATTCATTTGGGCCATGAACACCGTCGAGACACCCATGGCGTGTGCAGCACCAGCCGGGCGCTGGTAGTTGCCACCGCTGGTGATCGTCGGCAGCGGTTCGCCGAGCGCCTTTCCTTCGTCCGCAAACCTGAACTTCACCAGGTGAGCGGCTGCAATTGAATGCCCGCCGCTGGCTGTCACCGTCCCCAGGGGGTCACCGGCAAATTTGCTGCCGTCGCCCCAGCGCTGAACACCGCCGGGGCTCCCCTCGCCATGCGCAGCAGTGACCATCACCGGACTGATCAGCGTCAGTTCGCCACGGTTGGCGCAAGTCACTGTTGGAAGCGGGGCAGATGGGTCGTTGATGCGATCGCTACCCTGGTGCGTGGCTGGCGCGATGATCGGGCTGGCAATAGCGAACGATCCGCCGCGAGGCCACGATGTGACGGTACGCAAAGGCTCGTTCGCAGATTGCACGCTTTCCCCTGACCAATTCGCAATTGGCACGATGAATGGATCGGCTGCATCGATGACAAATTTCTTCATCCCCTTGGCGATCCGGCGTAGGGTGGCATCTGCCAGCGGGGTCGGTCTCCCGAAAATGCTTTTGGTCGGCACGGCCCAGTCGATGCACTCAGCGGCGGTGCGCCACTTCTTCTGGCCCTTGGTCGGGTTCTTCGCATGTGTCGGCTCAGGCCACACAATCGGCTGGCCGTCACAGCGGGCGATCATGAACAGGCGTTCTCGGCTGGTCGGCGCACCGTAATCGCAGGCCTTGATGACTCGCCATTCAACTGAGTAACCCAGACCCTCCAGCAGTTGAACGAACCGGCGCCAGGTCGTGCCGCGACGCTTCGGGTCTGGCACCAGGAACTGATTCGAGACTGGCACCTGTTCGCCGAGATCGGCTACCCGGTTGATCTTGCTCTTGGGCTTGGCGGGGTGCGGCACCAGGTCCAGGGTAACGACTCGACCAGTCGCCTTGTCACGCTTGGCGATCAGCGGACCCCACTGAAGGATCTGCTTTACATTCTCCAGGCTGATGACGCGGGGCTTCTTCTTGCCGGCCCACTTCAGGCCGATCCATGACAGGTTGCGAATCTCGCGCTTGCGTGGCTGACCGCCGGCGGCCTGGCTGTGATGGGTGCAATCTGGGCTCATGTGGAACCAGCCCACGGCCCGGCCCTCGCATTCTTCGTCCGGGTCGCCCTCGAACACGTCGGTTGTGAAGTGTCGCGCCGCCGGGTGATTGGCGGTATGCATGCTGATGGCCGCGGGGCTGTGGTTCTTGGCCACGGTCACTGGCCGGCTTAGACCCATCTCCAGCCCAGTACCGGCGCCGCCGCCACCGCAGAAGAAGTCGACAACGATCTCATCGTCCTGAGTACTGAAGCCAAGCCCATACTGGGTTTTAAAGTCGAAGGGGTGTTTCTTCTGATGTGCAGACATAGGAGGTCCTCGCCGGGCGGCGTGCTTCGTTGAGTTGGGGAGGAGGTTGGGTTACAGCGAGACTTCGCCGATATCGATCTTGCGGAGTTCGAGCACTTCGATTTTCTGTGTGCCGTCGGTGATCACCCAGCAGGGCAGCTCAAGGTTTCGAAAGGTGCCGTGGTAATTCCGGTAGGCGCCAAGCGCGGCCTTGCGGAAGGAGTCGGCCACGATCTTGCCGATCGGCATCGGGTTGCCCCCCCCCAGTAGGCTCAGCTCGAAAACAGATGTGTTGGAGATGCGTTTGTCTGCTGCCCGGATGGTGCTAGGGGAAAGCTTGAACTCCCGGGCGACCTCGATCACCCGCTTGTAGATCAGGGCATCGTGAATCTGCTGGTCGCGGGCGCCGTTACGCAGGCCCGCATAGATGACTGCTTGCATAGGTTTCTCCGGGCAGCCGATGGCCGTGACCTGGCTGGCGTGATCGATGGGGTAGGGTGGAGTGCTGGCGGGTAGAGCGGGATGGTCAGGCCAGGCGAACCTTAAAACCGAACATGCATTCGATATCGTGGTACTCGCACTGCTCATAGGCCTTGTACTTGGCCTGTGATGGCGTGCTGGCGAACACCTGGACAATGGTTCGATTGGTGATGTCCCACCAACCACAGCCAGAGACGAGCACCTGGTAGCTCTTCAGCGGCAGCTTGTCCGCCATCTCGCCGTACTGCATTTCCCAGGTTGGGTGGTAGTTGCGGATACGCTTCTTCGGGTCACTGTCGAGGATGACGCCGATGTAGTGGCCGCGGTCGGCCATGATCACGCCGGGCTCGCCGTTGGCGATCACTCGGCGCCCGACCTCGGCCGGCACCTTGTAATGCTCACGCACATACGCGCAGTTGTAGTTGCTCATGGTTTAACTCCATGCATGCGCCGCCCTCCGCGCTGGTGGCGGCATGGTGGCTATTTGGGGTGGGATGGGGTATTACAGGGGCGTCGGCATAGGGCCGGATCAAGGAGGGCAAGGTGATTCAGCGTTCAACAGCGTTTGAGCAGTGGGCTTCTCAACAAGGCGATAAGCTCATAGAGTACGGCCATGAAAACGGATGCTTTTCAGAGGTTCGATTGCGCCGCACTCATAATGGGTTCATAGGATACATGTTCATCGGTGTCTATCGCGAAGACGGCAAGATGATCACCGAGCAAATTCACGACATTTCCGATGAGACTGATGAAGAGGCCTTGGAAGTGGCAATGGCAGAAGCACGTCGCTGGGCGCTGAATCCACGACGCTAGCAACTCCAGTGACAGGATGCAGCGAATAGGGTGGGTCTATGCCTCTTCAGCATCGAGTCGAGACGCTTTGCGCTGGCCTGCGCTATGAATCATCCGCGCCACGTTTTCGCTAACTTGGATTCTGTGGCGCGGACTTTCAATTACCTGATAGGAGAGAGTCGGGCCCAGAGCGTGAGCGTTCAGGATCAGGTTCTGAACTGCCTCACTGATCTCCTCAATACCGTTCCAGGTCATCAGCTCTTCAAGCTTCTGCCGAGTGCCCAGCCGTAGCCTGTGCCGTAGTTCCCTCTCGTCGTACTCGATCCGCTTCGCGGCGGTTTTCGCAGATCGCTCTTTTCCAGTTTTGGCCATGGTCTACCTCTTCAATTTCACTGGCCGGCAAGTCCAGCCAAACCTGTCGTCGCCGCGTGCGGACCTGGTTGTTGATCCGCTTCAAGCTCGCTTCTCCCAGCGCCTGGGGAAGTTGAACTCATAGGTGAGCTCCAGGCGGCGGAGGAGTGAGTCGGATATGCCAACCTTCCTGCATGCAGCGATGCGTGAAAGACCGTCATCCCGTAATGCTGTCAGACGCTCAATGAGCTTCAGATCCCGCTCCCTGTCCACGATCTTGCTCTTGAACATGAAGCCGCCCTCATGGGCTGCCCGGCGCATTGCTGATTCCGATTTGCCGGTGGTGGCCATGGCCTCGCCGATGGTCATGGTCTTGGCCAGCTCGCGGATCGTGTCGACGTAGGCCAGGCGCCGCTTGAAGTGGCTTTCACTAGTGCGCTTGAGTGAGCCGCGAGGGCTGCTCTTAACGTGCTCGCTGCCTGCGTCCTTGCGTGGTCGACGGGGCTCGAACCTAGACTCCAGCACCTGTATCTGCTTGCCGGACATGAAGAAGGCAGCCTTAGCCTCCTCCAGTTCCTCCTGGCGCTCGGAGCGGACCAGAATGTAGTTGTTGGTCATGCTGCCACCTTGACCAGCCTCACGCCGGCCACATTGAACGCGCTGCCCTGGGCCGCAACCATCGCGTCCAGCTTCTCCCAGTCCACGGTGAGAACCGAGATGGGGGCATGGCCACCGGCTACGGCATGAATCAATGCCTCCAGATCGAAGACCTCAGCCTGAAGGGCTACCGGTACTGCGGTTGCGGTTGATGGACTCGACGCCGACTGAGCCGGTGCTGCAGCTTTCACCGGTGCCGGATTGGTGACCGGGGCATGCTCCATTGGCGCCTTGGCCTTCGCCTCATCTTCGATGCGCTTCAGCTCCTGCTGGCGGATCTGCTCTCGCTGGACCTCGGCTTTATGCTCTTCGGCCTTTTGATGTTCCGAAATGCGCACCTTGACCAGCGCGATCAGGTCGTCATTGGCCTTCATCACCAACTGCTGAACGTCGTTGAAGAGGAAGGCGTGGTCGACCGCCAGTTCGGCCAGGCTGGCCAGGTTCAAACGAATGCTGTCGGCGATCTGACTGGCGGCGATTTTTGCCCTGGCCAGCTCTGTATCTACGGCGTCCTGCAGGCTTGCGATCGTGCGCTTGTTCTTCATGGCTCCAGCGAAGTCGGCATCCACCGTGGGCAGCATGACCCGGCCCAGGGTTCTGTTGATTGCCGCGACGTGATCGGCCAGCGACTGCTCTGCTTTCTGCTTGATGCTGGCTTTAACCAGCAGTTCTTGAGCCTTCACCAGCTTGTCGACCTTGAGGCGCGTTTCGCGGGCGTGTCCACTGATGCGATCCAGCGAAGCGAACAGCTCATCTATAGTCTGGGTCTGCGACAGCGCCTGCTTCTTGGCCGCGGCTACAGCGCTTTCGACGTCGCCGCACCACTTCACAGCCTTCTTGGCATCGGCGAAGTCTTGGTCTGTAACCAGTGTGGTTTTGACCGAATCGATCACCGCCAGCGCCGACTCCTCGAACACCTTGAGGTTGCTCGCAGTAACCATGCCGGTCAGCTCGATACGCAGGGCTGGCAACTCATCCGGCGACTTGCCGACGACAATCGACGGCGCTTCAGCCACTTCGAAGGTGGCCAGGTCGGCCTCAAATTGCTTCCAGCCTTCGATCAACTGGGCGGCGCGGCCGGCGACGGGCCGGTACTCCATGTGTACGAAGTTTTCGGCAGTGCCATCGGAGCAAACGAAAATCACACGCTCGGCGCCGCTGACCAGCAATTGCTGCTCAAGCTGCCAGAAGTAGTGCGGCTCCAGCTCTTCAGCTTTCACTTGAGCGACCAGTGACTCGTTCCAAAGCTTATGCTCGAACAGGGTTTCGCCAAGCATTGTGGCGCCATCCATGGAGGCCAACAGGTTGCCGTCGGTGCCGACCACGGGATAAAGCTCTTCACCGATCATTTCTTCGACGATTGGTCTGGCCATAGCTTCGGCAGAGTGGCCTCTGTCGAAGATGTGCTGCTGGGCTGGAGTGATGTCCGGAGCGATGCCGGTTTTCTTCACGGTCAACAGTTCGGTTCGGGTCTGGTACTTGGAGGCGCCCAACATGGCGGGAGCCTCGGAAGCAGTGAAGTACTGACTGCGGAGTGCATGCCACTCCGGGGAACCTTGGGCTACGTTGTGAATTTTCATGCTGGCTCACCTTCAATCGGCGCGAGGCCTTCGATGGTTTCGATCTGCTGATCGGTCAGGGTGTACTTGCTGCGGACGTTGGAGATGATGTGTTCAGGGCTAGTCCTGCCCGCATCGACGAGTGGCTGCCAAACAACGATGTTCTTTGCCAGAAGATCATCCGGGTATGCTGGTAGCGCCTCTGGCCCCGGCTCAGGCTCTGGCTGCCTTTGCGGGGTTACGTCGCGGGGGACTTCATCGAATGATTTCCCCTCCATCTCGTCGGCGGTCGGTGCCGAGCCAACCTCGGGAAAGGCTTTACGCAGTGCCTGGGCCTCGGCGCATTTTGCGAGTTGGGCAAATGCCCGGCGTTTCCACATGGCATTTGGGGCGACAGTGTCTTTCCCTGATGTGGCGTAGTTCTCGAGCCAGCGCTCATTCGCCGTAAACTCAGCGACGAGCCCGTTCGACATCTGGCGCTTGACTGTCACCCGGCACCATTCCGGGTATGTGACCTCAACGCCGCCCAGCTTGGCAGTGACCGGCGGACCATACTCGGGGTCGCTGATTCCAGCGTATTGCCCGGTACGCGCCGCCTGGATGCGGTAGAGGCCTATGCCTGGCATCACCGTGTCCTGCATCTTTTTCGTCTTGGCGTTCCAGATCGGCACGATGTGAACGGGTTTCAGCATTGGATCGAGGTGTGCGGCTTGGCAGTAGGCCAAAACCATCACAACAGAGTTCTTTTCGGCTCCTGGGTAGAGGCTGCTACTCAGCACTTCAACGAGCGCTGCCTCCGACAATGCAGGAAACTGGTCATCCTGCTTCATTACTGCGGACATGGGAGATCCTTGCCGCGAATCTCGCAGCGCTTTATCAGAAGGGTTACTGTGTGAGGTGATCGGCGAGAGCGCTGATCAGCATTGCGACAATGCAGAGGGCGAGAGCAGGGAAGGAGCTACGCCAGTAGAGAAGTGCGATCACGACTCGACCAGCGAGAGAAGCCGCTCGCCCAGCGTTACCTTGGCGTTGACCTGCTCTTTGTTGATGCTGGTGAGGCGCGCTATCTCAGATAGCGACATGCCTTCACGACGGAGTTTTGCGCAACGGATAGCCAGTTGCTGGCCGCGCTTGTGAGCGCCTGCGCCGCTCATTGCCGCGACCTGATTGCAATTCGACCGTTCTTGATAGCCTCTACCAGGATCGGGGGCAGAGCTAACACTGGAAGGTTGCGAGGAACTCCAGCGTTTACTACAGCAAGACTCCGCTCAATCTGCTCTATCTGTTCGTCAATCAGGGACTTCACAGGTGCTGTGGTCATGCTGATTTCCTCAGTTGCTCAACGCGTTGAGTGGTGGTGACGAAGACCTTGTCGCGGATGTTGCTCAGTGTCGGAAGGTCGAAGACGCCGATCTTCTCGAAGCCTTCAAGCATCCCGAGGACGAAAGTCTGGTCCGGTACAGGGGTAGGGGACTTGGCCAGCTGGCGAAGCTGCGACATCACCTCGCCGATCGCCAGGGCGTGCATCTGCTCTGGAGTCTTCAAAATCCGCACTCCTGCTCGACGCGATCGCTCTCACGCTTGGCGTCTCGGTATTCGTTGGCGTGCACGGCGACCAGGTCGCTGGCGATAGACCGAACGATCTGTGGATCGCCGCCGACAGCTTCGATGGCCCAGGTGTGCAGAATTCCGCCGTCTTCCCGCCTGATCAGTTCAATCAGGATCTTCTCGATGTACCGATCTGGATCTGGTTTCGCGGCCATGTAATCCGCAAGCGCTTCTGGTAGGTGGTCGGCGTTGACCAGGATCTTGCTTCGGCCAACCGGGTTTGGCGCTTCGATGTGGTGCCGAGAGAGCAGATCGTCGACCGACTCAGCCAGCCATTCCTGGCCAGCCTCTGTGTCGAGAAAGTAGTCTTCCGGAATGGGCTTGCGCAGAGCTGACATGGTCGCCTCCAGGTGGTGGGTTACTCGGTGGGTGGGGCAGGCAGGGGCTGCCAGTGGGTGACATCACGGTCATTTATTGGCTCATACCATCCCGCGTATTCGGCGCTTTCTTTCACGTCATACCAGCCGAAAGCCTCGGTGATACCGTCCTCTTCTCCACAATCATCATCTGGGTTGTACAACCCATAGCCATTCAGATACTGAGCCGAGAACACAAACTTCTGCCCATCGACGACAGTGCAGACGATGTACTCCTTGGCCGTTCCTGTTAGCTGTTGTGGCAGCCTGTCGCTGCACTTGATCCAGCCGATCATGGCTTCACCCGGGCGGCGAGCATGGCGTCGGCCAGTTCGTAGCACTCGGCTACCAGATCTGCGCGTTTTGCATCAGCGGTATTGGGGTCTGCACACAGTCCTTGCAGCGCCTTGGCCGCGAAGTAGTCGCGCAGGGTCATGCCATTGAAGTCGTCGTCGTGCTGCAGGCCTGGCACCGGGAATGCCGGGCCACCAGTTGGTTTGCTCATTGCGTGAACCTCAGTAGGACCGCATTGGCCAGGAGCCAGGCGCGGGTGACCAAACCCACCGTGAAGGTGGCCTGGCGCCTGCCAATGCGGTCGTATGTGAAGGGAAGGGGATGCAGCTTCGATTGGCAGAAGACTGCATCGGATGCTCCAGGCCGCTTGGTTGGATTGAGCGGACTTATCGCGGCTGAGCGCCGTCCAGAGCCTTGCGCAGCTCAAGAACAAGCGCGGTTGGAACGGTGAGTGAGAGACTGTCTTCGTCTACGGCATCGAGCGATGCAATCAAATTGCGTGAGGCTTCATGGACAGCTTCAAGACGAGGCTTTGAGACTGAAGGGCCTTTCATGGTCCCGGCGGTAACGCGCTTCTTGCCACTGGCCTTGGCCTTCTCCAGCTCAACACCCAGCACCTGGCCGGCGCTGTCACCGTGATCCCGAACGACCTGTGCTGCCGTTGTTGCCGACACATGGCCAGCAGCTACCAGGTTCTGTACATCGGTGTTCGCGTTGCCCACGGTAAGCACTTGCTCTACGTGCTGCCGAGTCTTGCCGACCTTCTTGGCGATCTGTTCGACTGGCCAGCCGAACGCACGAAGGCGCTTGTAGCCCTCCGCGAGCTCGAGAGGGGAGAGCTTCTCGTTCTCCTGGCTCGAGATGATCCTGGCAACACGATCAGCATCGCTGCCTTCGAACATCCGCACATCAACCCAATACTCGGTGACCTTTGGGTTTTCCTTGCTGGGCAATCGCGGCAGTCGACCGGCCTGGTCAAGCTTGATCAGCGCCCGGCGCCGGCGGTGCCCGTCAACCAACCACACACCACCATTTGCCCGTGGCCTGATCTCGAGCGGTGGGATGACACCGCCATCAGCGATGAACTCCGCCAGGGCTGAAATGCTGGCCTCTAGCGACTCACCTTCGGTGCGAAGGTTGAACCCGGGCTCTTCGTGAATATCTTCAAGCCGAACCTTGATTGCATCGGCGCGGCGAACCTCTCCGGCGGTGATCATCTGCCTGATTGATTTGGTCATTTTTGCTTCCTGGTTGCTGCGTAGGTTGCGATTACTCGTCAGCACTCTGACCGACTGCTGGTTGCCGATGGGCGCAGGGGAGGGTGCTGGCGAGTAATGGCGGAAAAATGAAAGCCCCGTTGGACGTTCGGGGCTTTCACAGATGCCGTGATTTAGTTGCGAGGTTCTTGGCGGGACAGTCAGCACCCGAGCACTGATGCCCCGCATCTCAGTCGAGGCTTTTCACGGATCGACTTGGATTGACCGGACAACGGGCTTTTCGCCGCATGCGCTTCGGGCTGCACATGGCTAAGCGCCGCGCCGATCAGGAGCAGTAGGAGCATAGGTTCCTCCGGTTGTCAGGTGATGCAGGGGGCCGCTTCGCGGTGTGTTCTCGTCCGCATCGGGGTGTGATCTGGACGGTGCTGATCTCCGTCGTTGGCGCCTAACTCGATGTGCCTCAGTAGCTGCCAAACGAGGTGCGGTTCGCGCATCAGCCTGCGCATTCAGATCACACCCCGATGCAGCCTGCGATGGGGAGCAGGGCATCGGGCCGTCTTTCCGGCTGTCACCGCACAACCATTGAGCCCGTCATGCGGAAGGGCTATCCCTTTATGCGCTTGGGAGTCCAGCGGCCGGTTAACCCCGGTCAGGATTCATTTCCCGTATAGCCCTGTCTCCAAGGCCAGCCAGTGAAACCAAATGGCCTGCTAGATCGTTGTGCTCTGTAGTGATTGAAGGCGGCGCTCGTTGTAGATCCCAGCATCCGGAGCGTCTAAGAATCGGATTGAGCGCGGCTCGTATTCGCTTACGGAGCCGTCAGCAAACTCAACAATCGCGGTGGTTTGGCTGCCGGAACCGTAGCCGCTGTCGTGGTAGGAAGATCCCCACCTGTGAAACGAACCCTGACGATTGTCACGGCCGTCATCCCAAAGGGTCATTACTGGTCGCATCGTTTTCTCCTCCAATGGATTCCCAATGCCGCTTCATCGAAGCGGCATCAGTGAATCTCGTGGTGCGCCGCGACCCGCTACTGGCGTCGGTCGCGGCTTGAAGCTCGTTGGTGCGCATCCGTTACCACCTGGCCCTAGTCCAGTTCGCTCCTCTGTATCTGGTCACTCACCGCGCCGCCGGTAGCCGGTCGGCGCAGCTCGCTTCCTCCCAATTACCGCCGGGGAAGGCGGGGCGCATTGCATGCCGGGTTACTCACACGGTTAAGGCGTTTCGCCATCGATCAGCCGTACAGGTTGTTCCTGTCGTTGGCGGGCTATCTGACCCGTCTGATCGCCGGTCGCCAGTAGAGGCAATGCGGTCTGTTGGTATTTCTGTGTTGCGCTGACTGTTAAAGAACGGCGGGTCTCTTGAGGCCCTTCGCAGGGGCTGTGTGTCGCTGCGATGGGTTAAATCTACAACCTATAGTTACAGTCTGCAAGCTTTTTGGTTGTAGGTATTTAGATTTAAAGTTGTTGATTGGTTCTGCCATGGTTGTAGGTCCGAATCGCAGGCATGAAAAAGCCCGCACTAGGCGGGCTCTGATAGGCCTGTCGGGTCAGTCAATGATCGGTGGGTACTTGCCGCTCACCGAGTCTCTGTAGACGATATCGCCAAAGAACTTGTAGCTTTCATGGAGCTTGGCCAGCGCTTCGCGAGCCTCGCTTTTTGACTCGTAAGGTCCAGCTCCCCATTGCCCCTCTACCATGTTGACCAATGGCAGGCCCAAGGACCGCACGGCCTCTTGAAACCGATCAACATCTTCGGGCTTGCAGGGGATGGAGGCCACCCAGCCATTCCTGAGTCTTGGCGCTGCAACTGGCTCAACATCAGCCCCGCAGTGTTTGCATTTGATGGCGGCATTCTTGATGGTTTCCGCACAGGCGGGGCAGGGCCGGGCATCAGTTGCAGTGGTTGTCGACGGGGCAGAGCCTTTACCGCCGAGCATCAAGATAATCAGGCCGGCGAGGGCGATCATCCCGCCGACAATGGTATGTAGCTGGCGATCAGCCATAAGCCCAAGATTGTTCACTCTACCGCCAGATCCAGTAGCGACAGACACGTCCATGCTCAGTGCGAACACAGCCCAGCAAATGCCCACCACCAAGGCAAGCGTCCCAATTCCTTTCATTGGACTACTCCTCAACTAGATCTGGAACTTTACCATCCATGGCGAATAGCCTCCATCGGCGATGGCTTGCAGGCCTGGCAGCGGGTCGATTTATGGGGGCGGGAAGGGCAGATACAAGAAGGCCGCCGACCAGGTGGAGGAGTGATCATGGCGGAGAGATAGCTAGGCGCCCAGGCTAAGCTTAGGCGTAGATCTGCAATGGTGCAGATACAAGAAGCCCGGCGCTGGGCCGGGCTTTTTATTCAAGGATGATCAGTGAATAAACTTCGCGGCAGTAAAAGCAAGGCCGGCTAGAGCGGCAGCAACGCTGACGAACTTCCAAGTCTGCTCATTGATGGCCTTTTGAAAAGAGACGGCAAGATCCTGAATATCTTTGCTGCTAGCCCTCACAAAGCCGTTCAGGTCGTCCTTAGAAGCTAGTGCGGCCAGATCAGTCTTTGTAGCCATCGACGACTCAATCGAGTCAAGTCGCATTTCGACGCGAACAAGTCTCTCCCTAAGGTCAGGGATTGCTTTTTCTAGCGCCGAAACTCTTGATTCCAAACCTCCACCCCCTGGCGGGTTGCCTCCACCATGCTTGGAGGAGTCCCCGATCTCCTGACGATACTCTTGCATCAGATATCTTATATTGTCAGTCACATTCGACTTTTCGTCCATGTCTCAGCTCATTAAGCACATTTTCATATTGCTCAAGATCGGCTATCACGCCGTCGATGTTGTCAAATGCCTCTTGACCTTCTTTTTGAGCGTCCTCGTCCTCCATCACGCTTATGACTGAGGATAATTTGATAATAGAAACTGCAAGAGCAGTTATCGCGCTCTGTAGCGGCTCTGTGAGCGCGGTAACATCTCTCAAGGTGATCGCCCGATCATCCGGATCGTGCTTTTCATTCATGATATTTCCCTAGCACCCTCAAAATTAAAATAAGTTGTGCGCGCATGTATCTTCTCACGCCTACAGCTCATCAGCCCGGCGGTGGTTGCTCTACTGTACACTGCAAAAATCCTTCCTGCCTTCACCTCTTCCGCATACCCCTCCATCTTGTCCTCCGCCTCCTGAAAGCTTAAGGCTGCCTCAATCAGTTCTCGAGCCTCTTGCTCATGGCCGGCTTCTGACAATCGGGTAGCTATCTGCATCAGGTTTACGCCTGACCACTTGAGCAGGGCAGCGACCTCTTTCAAGTCGCGGCGCAGTTGTTGGTTGGGCTTAGTCAGACTCATAGTCCGCTCCTGGCGATCAATCCATCCTGAACATCGTCTGCGATGCCTAGAATGACTTCATGCTGCCCTCTGAGGGACTTGCCGATCTCCATAAGCTCTATCGCATACTCGGACAGGCCCGCCTCATTTAAGCGCTTGGCGACATCAAGCACCTCCAACGCGGTCCAGTCTAGAGTGGCGGCATGACCATCTAAGTCTTCATAGAGCTCTTGGTTGGGTTTGGTTAGGGGCATGGGGTGCTCCTTGTGGCGATTGGACACATCACTCTGTACGCATGCCAGCAGTGCTTCCGTACTTCTGGCCGTGCACCTGTGTCATTCGTCTACACGCATCTCGCATCACTCTTCGGGTATCGAGACCGGCGAGCTCGTCGTCCACATCCTTCCAGCACAGATCAATTGCTTGGCGGGAGAGATCCTCTTCGGACGGCTCCAGCGATCCAGTGCTGACGCTTTTCGTGATGAGGGCATACACCCCCATTACAACCACAAGCCAGAAAAGCGCGATTTTCTGCGTTGATCTTGCCTTGTCAGCCTTTGATTTTGGCGGTCTTTCTGGGTCTGATCCGCAGTGCTTGCACTTAAGTGCATCTAGCTTGATCTGTTCCGCGCAATGCGGGCATTTCCGTTCGCCTGCCTCCATCGCTCCCTCCCTGAAACATAAAAAACTTTACCGGGCGTACATGCCCCACCAGAAAACGTGCCCCAGGATGCCGATCTGCTCATCCTGCATCTGCTGGAAGCTGTAGTCCTCGTCCGGGTGATCGTCGCGATTGAAGCTTCGTAGCCTGATGCCCGATGGAAGCCTGAACACCTGCTTAACGCGCATCTGGCCGTTGTGATTGATCGCGTAGAGGTCGCCGTCAACGATGTCGCCCAGGCTTGTCTTGCCAAGATTTATGCCCACGGTCGCGCCATCGCGCAAAACTGGGGTCATGCTGTTGCCTCTGACTGTCACGCACTTGGCGTTGCTGAACTGGACGCCGTTTTCGCGAAGGTTCTTTTTGCGGAAGCGCAGGGTCTCGCCTTCGTCTTCTTGAATGACAAAGCGGCCTGACCCTGCGGCCAGTTCGACCTCACGGAGAAAAGGAACCTCAACTTCATCATCGTCGAGCGGCGTTTTCTCGTCCCAGCCTGAGATGGGCTGAAGTGAACTGGCATTTGAATCTGGCGCTGCTCGGACCGCTTCGTTGAGGTCGCCACCTATTAAATAGCCCATCGACGTCCCAAGCACCTCGGCCAGGTCGCCCAGCTTGCTATTTCGCGGCGTAGAAACACCAGCCTCCCACTTCTGGACAGCCTGTGGACTCAGCCCCAAGCGGCGGGCCAGTTCCGACTGGCTAAGGCCTGCCGACTCTCTTTTCTGCGCAATGCGCTCACCGATATTTTTCATCACCGAATCATACAAACAACGGTTGTAGATGTAATTGCGAATTTAAGTTGTAGATAAATGCACGCATGGGTTAACCTTGGGTTGTAGCTGTAACTTTGAGGTGCGTATGACGCAATCAGCAATCCAGAAGGCCGCGAAAGCCGCCGGCGGTCAATCCGCCTTAGCTCGGTCACTGAAGGTCACGCCGCAAGCAGTGCAGAAGATGTGCGCAACCGGGCGCGTTCCTGCTGAGCGAGTGCTGGAAATAGAGAAATTAACCGGGGTTCATCGCTCCGAGCTTCGGCCTGATCTTTACCCGCCAAGGGTGAAAAGACCGCAGGTCGCGTAAGCAACATCCCTGCCCGCCACTCCATTGAGCAAATGATCGCCTCTGCATCTGCAGGGCTCCACGTAAAGAATTTCGAGGTGTTACATGCAGGAGTTAATGAAGGCGATCTATGACGTGGTCGACGACCACGGGACTAAGAAAATTGCCGAGGGCGCTGACTTCAAATCTAGGACACTTCTTTCGCAGAAAGCCAACCCGGACTACGACACTCATCGCATGAATGTCGAGGAACTGCACCGGATCATGAAGTTCACTAAGGACTTTCGCCCCCTCAAAGCCTGGGCGGAAGCGTTCGGCTTCGACCTAGTGCCAAAGGAGAAACCGGAAGGGATCAATCTCAACGCTGCGCTTTTGCGGCTGCATGCCGACCTGGCCGACGTTACCCGACTTGCGTTCGACGCACAGGCCGATGGGCGCGTCTGCTCAGTCGAGAAAACGAGCCTGCTCAAGGAGGCTGAGGAGGTAATCGTCAGCCTGGAGGTATTCAAGCAGTCCGTGAAGGCAGCTTGATTTTCGAGCACAAAAAAGCCGGGATTGCGGCCCGGCTGATTCATTACCACTTGATGAGGCCGATTATGCAGAGCCAACCCCATTCCAGCAATACCCCTACTAATATCGCGCCACGTTTTCAGAATTCGCAAAACGTGGCGCGGACTATGTCGTCTGTCGAGATCGCCGAACTGACCGGAAAGCTGCACAAGAACGTGTTGGCTGATATCCGCTCGATGCTCGCTGAGCTTGAAATCGACTCGGCTGATTTTTCAGCCCAGTACAAGGACAGCACCGGGCGCTTCCTGCCGTGCTTCAACCTCAACCGAGAGATGACCGACACGCTACTGACCGGCTACAGCGCCAAGATGCGTCTAGCTGTTGTTCGCCGCTGGCGCGAGCTTGAAGCCACCACTTCCCAGCCACGCGAGCTTTCTCGCATGGATCTGATTCAGATGGCCTTTGAGGCAGAGCAGGCCCGACTTCAGCTGACCATCCAGGTCGAGGCCCAGGCCACCAAGATCCACTCCCTGGAAAATCTGTTCAAGGAAGGCATGACCCACACCCAATTCTGCAAGGGCCTCAATGGGGTCAACGTTATGCAGGTGGGCAAATACCTGGAGAGCCGTAACTGGCTCTACAACGAGAGCAAGTCTGGCCTGCGCCTTCGTGTGGCTTCCTATGCCCGCGACAAGTACATGACCGAGCATCAGCACGAAGTCACTCCCCACGGCAAAGAAGCCTTCATTTCCTTCACGCCAGTCTTGCTCAAGAAGGGCGCGGTGCGCCTGTACGACCTGTATCTGGCCGGCGAGCTGCCTATGAAAAAGACCTGGGACGGCCTGTTTACTCACGACAAGGCTCTTCGAGGTGCTGCTTGAAGCTTGGTAGCCGTCAATTCGGGTCGAAGGTGATGTCATGACCTTCCAAGAACTGCTTGATCGTCCTATCGCATTCCAGCGCGCGTTCGTGACTCTGGGTGTGGGCATCACAGGGGCCCTGATGCTGTCCCAAGCCATCTATTGGTCAAATCGTACCGATGACCAGGACGGCTGGTTCTACAAGACCATGGAGGAGTGGGAGGCCGAGACGGGCATGACGCGTTCGGAGCAGGAGAGTGCGCGCAAGAAGTTGGTCAAGGTTGGGGCGCTGCAGGAGATGAAAAAGGGCGTCCCGTGCCGTCTGTTTTACCGGGTCAACATCGAAGCCATTCGCGCAAACTTGTCTGCGGAAAACCCGCAATCCAGTTTGCAGGAATCCTGCAAACAAGGATGCAGCAAGCCCGCAAGCAAGCGTGCTAGAAAGCCGCAGGCTATTACAGAGACTACAGCAGAGATTACCCCAGAGATTACGGCAGATACTTTGCCGCCCAGCTCTGGCGAGCCGGCTGCATCCGGCGGGTTGGTGGTACTTGACCGCATCGAAGTGCCCCGAGTCGAAATTCCCGCCGACATGCCGGGCCCGAAAGACCAGACCTGCAAAACCTTCAAGGTCTGGGCGAACTACGCCATGGCCTACCGCAAGCGCTACAGCACCTGGCCGGTGTGGAACGCTAAGGTCGGTGGCCAGCTCGGGCAGCTCGTCGACCGCCTCGGCGCCGACGTTGCCCACCATGTTGCCGCTCATTTCCTGAAAACCAGCGACGCCGCCGTTCTGCGCAAGTGCCACAGCCTCAACGAGCTGTTGGCCAACGCCGAGAGCTACCACACCCAGTGGGTGACCGGTCAGCGCATCAACGGGACGACTGCCCGCCAGATGGAGCGCACTGAGGCAAACCTTTCCGCTGCTGAGCAGGCCGCTCAATTGGTCCTGGCCAGGCGCCAGTCGGGAGAGCGCAATGAATACCTTTGAAATGAACGACGCTCAGGTCGCCGGGCTGTCGTCTGCGATCGTTGCTACTGCTGAGGCAATGGGGCAGGAAATGAACCCGGGTACCGCGGCGATGATGGCCGAAGACCTGTGCGCTTACCCGGTGCCTGTGGTCAAGGCAGCGCTGAAGGCCTGCCGCTTCGAGGTGAAGGGCAAGCTGGCCATGGCTGACATTCTGCAGCGCGTCCAGATCGCCGACGGTCGCCCAGGCAAGGACGAGGCATGGGGAATCGCCATGGCAGGCTTTGACGAGCGTGAGACCGTGGTACTGACCGATGAGATGAGTGTGGCGATGAACTCGGCCGCTGCAACCTTCCTGGCTGGTGACAAGGTTGGAGCTCGGATGGCCTTCATGAGTGCATACGAGCGCTTGGTGGCTCAGGCCCGTGCGGAGGCCAAGCCGGTTAACTGGGAGGTATCCATTGGGGTTGATCCGAGCGGCCGCACCCAGGCCATCGAGCGCGCAGTGCATTTGCAACTACTGCCCCAGGATCGCGCAGCCTTGTATCTGGCTGATTTGCGTACCACGCCGATCACCGAGGACGGCCAGGCCATTGCTGGCCTGCTCACCGGCGAGGTTCGAGCTCAGGCAAGCCCCAAGGTGCGGGAGAAGATCGCCGAGGTGCGCTGCATCCTCGAGGCATCGAAAGCCAAGAAGGACCGCGAGCGCGCCAAGGAAGCCCAGTTTGATCGGGTCGACACGTATCTGCGCAAGCGGAGGGCGCGCATCGCTATTGCTCAGTTGAACATCAAGCGCGCCGGGCAGACGGCCGGGGAGGAGGTGTGATGACCATCGACAAAGAGAAGCTGAAGGCGTTGGCCGAGCGCGCCATTGCCAACAACCATCCTGGTGGCGGCGGCAACCCTTTCCCTGCTCTTGCCGTTCGCGCAGTCGATGTCCTGACCCTGCTCGCGGAGATCGAGCGGCTGGAAGTCGACAACGGCAGCATCCGCGGCAGCACCAAGCGCATGGGCGAGGACGCATCCAGGGCGCAGAAGCAGGCCCGCAAGACTCAGCGCGAGATCGACCAGCTCAAAGCCGAGAACGAGTCTCTGACTGCAAAAATCGAGTGCTTCGACGAAGGCATGCGCGCCATTGCTTCGACTCTTGGCGCTGGTGGCTACAACGCTGAATACCTCAGCGCAGCCGATCTTGTGGAAAAGGTACGCTGGGGAGTTGATCACCTCTGCGATGTGCATGAGCGCCGGCTGGGGGATGCCAAGGCTGAGAACGAGGCGCAGCGCAAGGATGCAGAGCGGTACCGGTGGCTTCGCGATCGATGCGGGATTGTTGAGTACAAGGCGATTGCCGGATCTATCGGACCTGGAATGCTGCCGTCGGGTGAGAAGCTGGAGATGGCCATCGATGCGGTCATAAGCAAGGGGGAGCAGTCATGAGCTCCAGCCTCCTGCTGCGTACAGACTTCCGCAAGGCTTACGAGCGGTGGAGGCTGGTACTGCGGATATTAGTTTCCTGCAATTTCTCTTTCAAGGAGGTCAGCCATGGCTGAACTCGCTCTTATTCGCACCGCCCAGGGCCTGGTACCGGCCACTGAGGCTGACCGCGAAGCTATCCAGTGCTGGAAGGCTGGGCAGGTCATCCACGGCAAGTTCACCAAGATGAGGAACGCCCGGTTCCACGGCAAGTTCTTCGCGATGCTGGATCTGGCCTGGGAGTACTGGGAGCCTGTCGGGGGCCTGATCCCGCGCCAGGAGATGCGCGGCATCCGTGGCTTGGCCAAGTTCTTCGAAGCGCAGAACGGCAGGCCAGGACAGCTATCGAATGCGGTTGATGCCTACATCGCTGGGCTCGAGCAGGCCCGCGCCGAACGCTTCCCCTCAGTCGACAAGTCCCGCGAAGCCTTTCGTGAGTGGGTGACCATCGAGGCCGGCCACTTCCACCTGGTGCGTACACCCGACGGCGTTCGCAAGGAGGCCAAATCCATCAGCTGGGCGAGCATGGACGATACGCAGTTCGAGCCGCTTTACCGCGACGTCTTCAACGCTTGCTGGCGGCTGGTGTTGTCCGCGCACTTTGAAACCGAAGGCGCCGCCCTGGCAGCAGCTGATCAGATCGGGAGCTTTTCATGAAGCGTACGCCACTGCAGCGCAAAACCCCTCTGGCGTCCGGTGGCCAGCGTCGCAAGCGCTGTCCAGAGTGCCGGATGATGTTCGTACCTGCGCGGAATGGCCAAGTCGTATGCGGAGAGATCAAGTGCGCCATTGCTTATGGGCAGTCGGAGAGGGGGCGCGCAATCGCCGGGAAGGCCTTGGCCGAAGTAGGTCGCCGCGAGATCAAGGTCCGCAAGGAAAAGCTGAAGAGTAGGGCGGACCACCTCCGAGAAGCCCAGTCCGTTTTCAACGAATGGGTGCGCCTGCGCGATGCCCATCTGCCCTGCATCAGCTGCGGACGGCATCACGACGGCCAGTACCACGCCGGCCACTACCGCACTGTCGGCGCGAACCCAGAGATTCGCTTCGAACCCTTGAACGCCTGGAAGCAGTGTGCCCCGTGCAATACACACCTGTCCGGCAACTTGGTGAACTACCGGCTTTCGCTCCTGCAACGAATCGGCGCCGAGAAACTGGCCTGGCTGGAGGGGCCGCATCCAGCACGCAAGTACACCACCGAAGAGATCAAGGCCATCAAGGCCGAATACCGAGAAAAGATCAAAGAACTGAAGAGGGCTGCAGCATGATCTACCCAGGCGTTCTAAGCGCAGTTGTTTCGGCCCTCGCCGCCGAAGCCATCGACAACACCAGCAAGCAGGCATGGCAGAAGTTGTACAACTCTGCCGAAGAGGAGGAGGGCGGCGATCTGGCCACTCTGGTTCGCTCCCGCGGAGCCGAAACCATCGACCGCATCCAGGTGGATTGCTGGGTATCGGCCAGGCTGCATAGTGCGCTTGAGCAGAAACACTGGGACGCGCTGGTGGCGAAGTACAGCACCCACAAGGGGCGCAAGGTTAAAGCCATCTCAGCGTTGCAGGCTCTCATCAACACCCCGGCCCCGAAGCTGTTCCTGTTCAAGGCGACCACTGCCTGGGCTATCCCGCAGTTGAAGGGCGCGCGGCCGAAGGTGGCCACGTCCGTATCCGTCGACATCCCTCTCGATGCACCGGAGTGGCGCCGCGAAGCGGTGGTGAAGGCAGCGCTGGCGGCAGGCCAGGCCAAGGCGAAGAAAGACGAATCCCGATCGGCCGACATGATCGTGCTGAAGGACAGCTTCTACGACATGAATACCTGGGACAACGACGGCACGCCGGAATCGACTCGACGCCGGTGGCGGCAGGATATCGGCAAGGCTGCTGATGTCTTGGTCGACGAGGCTCTGGCGCACGCTGCCGACATTCTGGAGGCAGAAGGTTTGCTGATTGAAAGAGCTGCGTGATTGCCTGTTGACATCAGTGAGCGGATGAGCGAAATTAATCCCATCCTGTCATTCCTGCGCGTGTTGAGGAGTGATCATAAAAAGCCCGGCCATTGAGTCGGGCTTTTTGTTGCCCGGTTGATCCTTGTTTGGCATCATCCGGTCGCCATTCCTCATACCCAGTCCTCCATCCCTCTCTTTTGGGGTCTGGGATGAGGAGTGGACCAGACCCCGCCACTGAGCGGGGTTTCTCGTTTCTGGAGATGATCAAATCTAGGCCCTAACTCCACGCTTTTTTAGTTTTTCCCCAGCGGGTTAGGTAGGAGAAGGGTAAGTAGAATCGGCCAAATCATAAGTTAAAAATGACAGGTGAAAATTTCATTGAACGATTTGATGGCTCAATGCCTCTTAGCCGTCGATGGTTGCTTACACCTCTCATAATCAGTACTTATTGGTCATAAAATGAAGAAAATTCTACTGGGTGCTTTACTGTTTTCCTGCGCGTCCTTTGGTGTGAATGCCGCAGAATTGTCAGGTGCCATTGGTGCCACAAGTCAAGGCGGTCTTACGGCCCGAGTAGGTATGGGGTTCGGCTGGGATAAGAGCTGGTTTGAGTCCAGCACAGGGCGCCTGACGGGCTACTGGGACGCGGGGTATACCTATTGGGAGGCTGGAGACGCTGCCGGTGGCAAACACTCTCTGTCTTTCTCTCCGGTGTTTGTCTACGAGTTCGGTAGCAGCAACGTGAAACCATTCGTTGAGGCAGGTATTGGGGTAGCGGTGTTCTCCGGAACCTCCGCAGGTGACCAAGAGTTCGGTTCGGCGTTTAACTTCGAAGACCGCATCGGTGCTGGCCTGAAGATCGGCGAGACTCAGAAGGTCGGCATTCGTGCCATTCACTACTCCAACGCTGGCATCAAGCAGCCCAACGACGGCATCGAGTCGTACTCGCTGTTCTACAGCCATCAGATCTGAAACAGCAATTTCCCGAAATGCCCGCCTTGTGCGGGTATTTTGTTTCCGGGCCCTGGTTTCTGCTGGGGCTTTTTCGTTTTCGGCTACCCGAACCTATTGCTCCGAGTTGGGAGTGCCAAGGGGATGAGCTATTCACATGCACCCACGGAGTCGAGCGCATGGAGTTTCTATACCGCCTGCTCGACAGGCTTGATACCTGGTTTACCGCAGGGTTGGTTGGCGCGTTCGCCGCGAGCTGGTGGCACCGGGATGACCTGGTGGACCGGAAGGCCTGGGCCATCTTCATTTTCTCGGGTGCTGTCTGCGCCCATTACCTGACTGGACTGGTAAGCGCGTACCTGGGAGTGGTTGAGCCCCGCAGCGTTGCGGGCATCGGTTTTCTGCTCGGCACCTTCGGCGGATCGTTGATCGCTGCCATCACCCGGGCAATCAAAGCTGCTGACCTTTGGGCGTTCATTCGTTCGAAGTTCGGGGGAGGTGGCACATGATCCTGGAACACGTTGCAACGTGGTCGGCTGGCCTGATCGCGCTATGGGCAACCTGGTGCTGTATGAGCGGGAAGGTCCGCGACGGTGTGCTGGGGAAGTTGATCTACGCGACCATCGCCCTGAGCGGCTACGCGCTCCTGGTGCGCAACGAGCGGCTGATCATGTCCCAGTCGGTGGCCGAGGCGACCTTGTACGCCTCCCTGGCCCTTGCTGGCGTTCGGCACGTCTTCATGGTCACGTACTGGCAGCGAGTGAAGGTCTGGCTGTGCCGGGTGCTGGACTGCGAGCACTGCCTTAGTTGTGATAAGGCAGTGGGTGGAATTGATCGCAGAGGCAATAAGTAGCGCGCTATAAACCTTTGCATCACTCAGAGTGACTTGGCTTCTCTATCTTGTACAGCAAGTACTCTTGAGTGCGATTGATGAGTTGTCTCGTGGCGCGATGGGACAGGCGACCCCCGATTTTCTCCATGGCTCGCTGAGACCGGATGTTCTGACTATCAACGTGAAACCAAACGGTATCCACCAGCTGAAATGCGTAAGTCAGCATCAAGTCCTTCAGCTCTTTGTTGGCTCCTCCGCCCCATTTGGCTCGTGCCAGGAAGGTGTACCCGATAGCTACTTCTCGCTTTTCTTCATCGAATTCGTAGAAGCGGGAGGAGCCAATAACCTGATTATTGCTGCGATCTAGAACGACGAGCGCGCATTGTGAAGCAAGTGCTTCCTTGAACCACTCACGGAAAACAGATTCCTGATAGCGCATTGGGCTTGGATGCTGAGCCCAAAGGAGAGGATCGGACGCGACGTTGTATAGCGCCTCGAAGTCAGTAGCCTCTAGCGGGCGCAGTTCTATCGATTCACCAACAATTGATTTTGGTACTGGTAGCGATTGCATCATTTTCCCGCTGGGCTGGAGAGTGGCTTTAATCTCACCAATACCGGCAAGGCGACACTATTTCAAGTATCAGAAGGATTTCCATGACAACCAAGCAACCCGACTGGGAGGCGATCGAACGAGCCTACCGGGCCGGCGCGCTTTCCATCAGAACCATCGCTGAGCGCCAAGGCGTGAGTGACACCGCAATCAGAAAGAAGGCTAAGGCCCTTGGATGGGCGAGAGACCTTTCTGAGCAGGTGCGGAAAGAGGTTCGCAGCAAGCTGGTTCGCGGAGAGGTTCGCAACGACCAAGGCGCGAACCGCGAACGTGATGCAGAAATCATCGAAGAGGCTGCGGAGGAGGGTGCGCAGGTGGTTCGCAGCCACCGCCGTGATATTCGCAAGGCCACGAATATTGCGAACCTCCTAATGGATGACCTGCTCACCACGATCAAACGCCGTGAGGAGATCGAGGATGCTATCGCTGAAGAGACTGCCGATGATGAGAGTGGTTTTCGCCGTAGCTCGATGCTCGCAGCGGTAGCCCTGCCCAGCAACGCCAAAACCCTTTTCCAGCTGTCCTCGGCTATGAAGAACCTCCAGGTGCTCGAGCGTCAGGCATTCGGCCTGGACGAGAAGGAGAAGACGGATGAAGCGGACGAACTGTCCAAGCTGATGGATGAACTATCGAAGGAAGCCTGACCCATGAAGCCCGAGCACCTGAAATTGCTCCGGGATCGGTTCTGGCGGCTGAACAACCTCTACTTCATCACGGACAAGCAGGGTAAGAAGGTCCGCTTCCGTATGACGCAGGAGCAGATCGATTACTTCCAGGGTATGCACACCCGGAACATCATCCTCAAGGCCCGGCAGTTGGGCTTCACCACGCTGGTCTGCATCGTCCAACTGGATGTCGCGCTGTTCGAGGCTGCCAAGTGCGCCCTGATCGCTCACACCCTGAATGACGCCAAGCGCCTCTTCCGGGAAAAGGTGAAGTACGCCTACGACAATCTGCCGAAAGAGATCCGCGCCGCCAACCCTGCGCGTAACGATGCCGCAGGCGAGCTGGTGTTCAGCAAGGGCGGGTCGCTGTACGTCTCGACCTCCTTCCGGGGTGGCACGCTGCGCTACCTGCATGTGTCCGAGTTCGGGAAGATCTGCGCCAAGTTCCCACACAAGGCGCGGGAGATCGTCACCGGTGCTTTCGAGGCAGTGGCCGCCGAGTGCTTCGTCACCATCGAGTCCACGGCTGAGGGCCGGGCCGGGTACTTCTTCGACTACAGCCAGTCTGCCGAGAAGCAGCAACTGGCCGGCGTGCCCCTGGGCCTGCTGGACTGGAAGTTCTTCTTCTTCAGTTGGTGGCGCAATCCGCTGTACTGGCTCGACTCAACCGACGTCGTCATCCCCGACCGGCTGGCCAAGTATTTCGACGAGCTGGCTGCCAAGCACGGCATCGTCACCAACCCAGGCCAGCGCGCCTGGTACAGCGCCAAGGAGAAGACCCTCGGCGACGACATGAAACGGGAGTACCCGTCGATACCGGCTGAAGCCTTCCAGCAGTCGATTGAGGGCGCTTACTACGCCCAGCAGTTCAACAAACTGTACGCCGCTCAGCGTATCGGCTCGATACCAGACAACAAACACTTGCCGGTGATGACCTTCTGGGACATCGGCGTCGGCGACTCCACGGCCATCTGGTTTGTGCGCAAGGTTGGCGAGCAGTATCACGTCATCGACTACTACGAGAACTCAGGCGAGGGCCTGCGGCACTACATGAAGGTGCTGAAGGATAAGGGCTACACCTACTCGGAGCACTGGGGCCCGCACGATATCGATAACCGCGAGTTCGGCAGCGATGCCAAGACCCGCCGAGAGCTGGCCCGTGAGGGCTACGACATCGACGGCGAGAAATACAGTATGACCTTCGAGGTTGTCCCAAAGCTTGGCGTCAACGACGGCATTGAACAAGTTCGGGAGATCCTGTCGAGATGTGTATTCGACGAGGCCAAGTGTGAAGTAGGGATCGGCTGTCTCGAAAACTACCGAAAGGAGTGGGACGACAAGCGCGGCTGCTGGAAAGACAAGCCGCTTCACGACTGGACCTCACACGGTTCTGACGGATTCCGGTACTTCGCTGTGGCGAAGAGCGCCAGGAAGCCAGCCACCTCTATCAAAATGGGATATGCCCGATGAGTAACGATGTCTCCTTCAAGCGGGCGGACTACATTGATGCGCTGGCCCGTTGGGCGACAGTCCGCGACGTCTGTGCAGGTCAGCATCGGGTAGTCGACCGGCTGCCGTACATTAACGCGCACGACAAGTCGCCGGAAAACCAAGACCGGAACCGGGCTTACCGCGAGCGCGCAGTGTTCAAGAACGCCACCGGGCACACCCGAAACGGCTTGCTGGGCCTGGCGTTCCACAAAGATCCGACACTGGCGGTATCGAAGAAGCTGGAGTACCTGCAGGACAACGCCAACGGCTCCGGCGTGAGCATCTACCAGCACTCCCAGGGCACGCTTGAGAAGGTGCTTGAGGCTGGTCGGCATGGCCTCTATGTCGACTACCACCAGGACGATGGCATCGGTGGCCACTCGGTGATCCTGTCCTACTGCGCTGAGGACATCATCAACTGGCGTACCGGGATGGTGAATGGTCACAGTGTGCTGACCCTGGTGGTGCTGCGAGAGGCGCCGGAGGAGGAAGACGGCTTCGGTTTCAAGGTGATTGAGCAGTATCGAGAGCTGGCATTGGAGCCCGATGGCTTCGTCTGTCGGGTCTGGCGGCGATCTGGACCGAAAGGCGGCGGCCCGCTGGCCATTGTTGAGGAGTTCAGGCCTGAAGGCGGCTCCGGGCGCCTCAAAGAGATCCCGTTCACCTTCGTCGGCGCGCAGAACAACGACCCGAGCATTGATGAATCGCCCCTCTACGACATCGCCATGATCAACCTGGGCCACTACCGGAATAGCGCTGACTATGAAGACAGCGTCTTCTGGTGCGGCCAGGCCCAGCCGTGGATCTCAGGTTTGACCGAGCAATGGGTGAAATTACTGGAAGAAAAGGGCGTTTACGTCGGCTCTCGTGCGCCGATGCTCCTGCCGGTTGGCGGTCAGTTTGGTTATGCGCAGCCGGAACCGAACACACTGGTCAAGGAGGCCATGGACGACAAGAACCAGATGATGATCGAGCTGGGCGCTCGCATGGTCGTAGCGTCTCTGTCGTCTAAGACGGCAACCGAGGCTCGCGGCGATCAGTCTGCATCGACTTCGGTCCTTGCCGGGTGTGTGGCCAACGTCAGCGAGGCCTACACCAGGGCGCTCATGTGGTGCTGCGCGTACATGGGCATCACTGACAAGAAGGTCTCCTACCAGGTCAACCAAGAGTTCGTGGAGCTGACAGCGGATCCGCAGATGATCACTGCGCTCGTCGGGCTCTGGCAGAACGGCGGATTCGCGAAGGCTGACCTGCGGGCCTACTTGCGCAAGCTGGGGCTGATCGCTCCTGAACGCACGGACCAGCAGATCGATGGCGAGCTGCAGGAGCAGAGCGATGGCCTGGGCCTGGACGACGAGGACAACCAAAATGGCGGCAAATCAAGCAATCCTTGACGCAACGATCCGGCACGCGGTCTTTCTCGAAAAGCTGAAGGCGGGGGAGGTGGACAAGTTCGCTCCCTTCCTCAAGGAGATTGATCGCTCGATCCGGGATCGGCTCACCCGGTCGGACCTGACCGAGTACAACGTCAAGCGCCTGGAAGCGCTGCTGAAGGAGGTCGATAGCCTGCTGCTGGGCATCTTCGACCGCTACAGCGCGCAACTGAATCTCGACCTAGTGGACATCGCCAACTATGAGGCTGAGTTCGAAGCCAGCAGCATTGCTCGGTCGGCGCCGGTTGGCGTATCGCTGGATGTGGCGGCACCTACTGTTGCTGCGGTTCGCGCCGCAGTACTGACAAATCCACTCAGCGTGCGCGGAACCGGTGGCGGGAAGCTGCTGAAGGCCTTCATCAAGGGGTGGACCACGGCCGAGCGCGAGCGCGTCACAGGCACGATCCGGCAGGGCTTCTTCGAAGGGCAGACGAACTTCCAGATCATCCGCAACATCCGCGGTACCAAGGCGGCTGGCTACAAGGACGGCATCCTGGCCACAACCAGCCGCAATGCCAGCACTGTCGTTCACACCGCGATTCAGCATGTGTCGTCCCAGGCGCGCATGGAGGTGGCCAAGGCCAACACGGACATCGTGTCCGAAGTCGAGATGGTCGCCACGCTGGACAGTAAGACCAGCCAGACCTGCCGATCGATGGATAAGCGGCGGTTTCCGGTCGACTCCGGGCCCAGGCCTCCGTTCCATCCGAACTGTCGGACGACCTTCGTTCTCATCACCAAGCTCAGTGCAGTTTTCGCCAAGGGCGCCACCCGGGCCTCTGTCGGTGATGGTGGACCCCAGCAGGTCAGCGCAAGCCTGGACTACTACCAGTGGCTTCAGCAGCAGCCTGCGGAGTTTCAGGACGTGGCAATTGGGCCTGTTCGGGGCAAGTTGTTCCGCGAGGGCGGATTGACCGTGGAGCGGTTCGCAGAGCTGCAGCTTGATCGCAACTTCGCACCGCTGACCCTGGTGCAGATGAAGAGTTTGGAGCCGCTGGCCTTTGAGCGTGCCGGTATCAATAGATAAATCCGCGCCACAAAAAAGCGAGACACGAAAACGTGGCGCGCAAATCTGGAGCCTCGGTAAAGCCGGGGCTTTTTTATGTCCGCCAGGCGGGCCAATCAATCCCCAGGGGATAGCACCATGCCTTTTGATTTCGATCCGGCCGCCCACGGCCTAAACCTCGATGAAACACAGGTTGCCGCACTGAAAACCGCTCTCGGCGGTGAGGTGCAGAAGTACCTGGATGGCGAGGTGACCGGCCTCAAGTCCAAGAATCAGGAGCTTATCGGCTCCAACAAGACCATCAAGACCGAACTGGACAAGCTGAAAGGTCAGTTCGATGGCCTGGATATCGACGCAGTGAGGGGGCTGCTTACCAAGGCCGGCCAAGATGAAGAAACCAAGCTGCTCACCGAAGGCAAAGTGGACGAGGTTTTCAACCGCCGTACCGAGCGCCTGCGTGTCGACTTCGACAAGCAACTGAAGACGGTCACCGCGCGGGCCGAGAAGGCCGAAGCCTTCGCTGCCAAGTTCCAGGGCAAGGTCCTGGGCGATTCGGTACGCGGTGCGGCACTGAAAGCAGGCGCACTACCAGAAGCAACCGACGACATCATCCTGCGCGCCAAGGGCGTGTTCTCGCTGAACGAAGAGGGCGAAGCGGTCGCCGTTGATGAATCCGGCCAGGTCATCCTCGGCAAAGACGGCAAAACCCCTCTGACCCCGCTCGAATGGGCGGAATCTCTGCGCGAAAGCGCACCTCACCTGTGGCCAAGGGCTTCAGGCACACAAGCCCCGGGCGGGGGTAGCGGCCAGGCTGCATTCAAGCGCTCCGAAATGACTGCTGAGCAGAAGCGCGACTACCAGCGCAAGCACGGCCAAACCGCGTACCTCGCATTGCCCAAGTAAGGGGATTCATCCATGCCAACTACTGTTAACAGCGACCTGATCATCTACAACGATGAGGCGCAAACTGCCTACCTGGAGCGTGTCCAGGACAACCTGGACGTGTTCAACGCATCCTCCAATGGTGCGATCGTCCTCGACAACGAGCTGATCGAGGGCGACTTCCGCAAGCGCGCTTTCTACAAGATCGGCGGCTCGCTGGAACACCGCGACGTCAACTCCACCGGCAAGGTGACCGCCAAGAAGATCGGGGCCGGCGAGGCTGTGGGCGTCAAGGCCCCATGGAAGTACGGCCCGTACCAGACCACCGAAGAGGCGTTCAAGCGTCGTGGTCGTCCGGTTGATGAGTTCTCTCAGATCATTGGCGCCGACGTGGCTGACGCGACCCTGGAAGGTTTCATCCAGTACGCCACTGCTGCGCTTCGGGCTTCGATTGGCTCCAACGCCGGCATGGTGGTCACCGCCAACATCGAAACCGATGGCAAAAAGACTCTGACCCGTGGCATGCGCAAGTTCGGCGACAAGTTCGGCCGCATTGCCTTGTGGGTCATGCACTCCAGCGCCTACTTCGACATCGTCGACGAGGCCATCACCAACAAGATCTACGAAGAAGCCGGCGTTGTGATCTACGGCGGCCTGCCGGGCACTCTCGGTAAGCCGGTACTGGTAACCGACACCGCGCCTGCGGACGTGATCTTCGGTCTGCTGCCGAATGCTGTGGTGATCACCGAGTCCCAGGCCCCGGGCTTCCGCTCGTACCCTGTGAACGATGAAGAGAACCTGGGCATCGGCTACCGCGCCGAGGGCACCGTGAACATCGATGTTCTGGGCTACAGCTGGAAGGAGTCTGCTGGTGGTGCCAACCCAACCCTGGCCGCCGTAGGCTCGGCAGCCAACTGGGCCAAGCACGCGGACAGTAACAAGGTCACCGCCGGCGTGATGATCACGCTGACCCCTACGCCACCGGCCGGTGGTTGATACCTGCCCCTGGAAGCGGTCAGCAATGGCCGCCACGGAGATTTCCATGGAACTGATTTACACGAACCAGCTTGAAGGCTTCGATCCGGACAAGCGCTACCGGACTGCAAGCCTGTTTCGCGGCATCGAGCGTGATGCAACGGCGGTGGTGGTCGTTGGCGACTATCCGGACATTGTCGCTGCCTATGAGGCAGCAGGTGTTGATGTTTCGGTCGTAGAGGCCCGTGCCGTACCTGCCCCAAGCGCCAAGGTGCCTGCATCTGATGAGCTGGCAGACGAAGTTGCAAAGCTGCGAGCTGAAAATGGCGCAGTCATTCTCCTGCTTGATGGTCTGGACGCTGGTGAAATCCAGCGACCCGAGTCTGGCGAGTTGGCGACCCGTCTGTTTGAATCGCTGGGCATCATCCATGCCTCAGTCGGTGAGCTGACAGCTGAGCGTGATGGTTTGCTCCTGACTGTCGACGCACTGCGCGGCGAGGTCGAAGCTCTGAAGAAGACGGTGCCTGCACCGCCAGTTGACGAGGTTGGGGAAATTGCGGCGCTGAAGGCAACGCTTGACGAAGCAAAGGTGCAGTACCGGGCCAACGCGTCCAAAGAATCGCTTGAAAAGCTCATCGCTGAGCTGCCCAAGGCCTGATACTGCTGGCTGCCGGTGACCCGGTGGCCAATCTTCAACCCATTCCAGCGAGTTGACGCATGACACTCATCATCGAGGACGGCACCGGGAAGGCTGACGCCGAAAGCTACGCATCCGCCGAGGATCTCGCCATGTACGCCGTGAAATTCGGCCTCACCATCCCTGTGGAAGTGCCTGCACAAGAAGCGCTTCTTCGCCGGGCCGCCTTGGCAATGGATGGCATGACCTGGAAAGGCCGCAAGACCAGCAGCGAGCAGGCTCTGGCCTGGCCGCGCCGGGAAGTGCTGCTGGATCAGGAGATCAAGCCCAACAACTACCTGCCGGCGCGGATTCAGTACGGCCAGATGGCCCTGGCCGCCGAGATCCATACCGACGACATTGACCCGATTGACCAGCGCCAAGGCGCAGTAATTCGCGAGCGTGTCGAGGGTGCAGTTGATGTTGAATATGCGCCAATCAGCAATACCAGCGGCAGACTTCTACCGGCTGCTCCGGACCGCCCAAGCCGAACCCAGTTCGCCGACTACCTGGCCAAGCGAGGCCTTTTTGCTATGAGGGTATGATCATGAGCGCGTTCTATGACCGCACGGCTGAAACCGCGTTGCGGTTGATTACGCGCTTCGGCCAACCCGTGACCATCCGCGACATCAAGCCCGGCGAGTACGACCCTGAGACAGGATCAGCCGGCCCCGACACCGTCACCGAGCAAACCGCCCAAGGCATCCTGCTCGACTTCACTGGCCTGGAGTTCCAGAACAACAGCCTCATCAAGCAGGGCGACAAGAAGCTCAAGGTCGCCGCGCAGGGGCTGGCCTGGGCGCCGGACCTGCTGAACAAGGTGGTCATTCAGGGCCGGACCTGGTCAATCGTTCCACCGCTGAAAGAGATCAACCCCGCCGGTACGCCGATTCTGTACGAACTGCAGGTGCGGTCATGAACCGGTATGTGGGCAGGAACGGTAGCTTCGCCGAAAACATCCGCCAGTTCGCCGAGCAGGCCCAGGCCGGCATCGACGCAACCTTTCGCGATATCATGATCGAGATCGGCAACAGCGTGATTCGCATGTCACCGGTGGGCAATCCGGAGATCTGGGCGGCGAACGTAACGCATCGACAAGCCAACAAGCGTGCGGCCGACGACTACGACTTCAAAGTCTCGGTACGCAACACGCTGATCAACCTGGACGAAAGCAACTTCACCAAGGCCGGCAAGTTGCGCCGCGGCGTGAAGTACGCCAAGCCCCTGACCAAGACCGAGCGCGACCAAAACTTCAACGTGAACGGTCTGGTCGCTGGAAAGGACTATGTCGGCGGCCGCTTCCGGGGAAACTGGCAGTTCTCGATCGATACGCCGGCTGAGGGTGTGCTGGATCAGATCGACCCATCCGGCAATGTCACCCTGGCGAAGCTGAAGCTTCAGGTTGAGCAACTGACCATCGGGCAAACGGCGTACATCGTGAACAACCTGCCATACGGCATCCCGCTTGAATATGGGCATTCGAAACTGGCTCCCCACGGGATGATCCGGGTGACCTTGTCCCGCTTCCAGCAGATCGTTGATGAAGCCATCAGGAAGCACCAGGCATGAGCCACAATTTAATTGCCACGATCTACGAGGCCAAGTTAATCGCTTGGGCGAAAGCATTGCCGGCGCCACTGAAGGTCATGGTCGAGAACGAGGCCTATACACCTGTTGATGGCGCCACCTATCTGAGGGCGTTCACTTTGCCAGGTGATACCGCGAGCAACACGCTGGCGGGTGACCACAAGCTGTACACCGGAGTGTTCCAGGTCAGCATCGTGACGCCCTCGGGCAAGTACCGCAGTATGGCTGGCGGCCTGGCTGACGAGATCAGCGCACTGTTCCCTCTGTACGAGCGGAACGAGAAGGGCGGCCTGACGGTAGTCACCATGACGCCACCAGATCAGGGCCCAGGCATTCAGGGGGATACGACCTACACGGTGCCTGTGTCATTCCAGTACCGAGCTGATACCAACTGATTCTGCCCATCGGGCAACCCAACGAACCCGCCATCGAGCGGGTTTTGTTATTTCTGCAAAGAGGAAACACCCAATGGGATACAAAATTCCTAACGGCGGCACTTTTAAACACGCTGCCACCTACGAGGCTCCGCTGGCATTTACTGCGATCTCCAATGCAAGTGAGGCTGTGGCCACCGTTGTAGGCGCCGATCTGGATGCTGGAGACATCGTGCTGCTCACCTCCGGTTGGAGCAAGCTGGACAGCAAAGTCGTTCGCGTGAAAGCTGCTACGGCAACCGCGATTACGCTGGAAGGCATTGACACCACTGATACCCAGATTTACCCAGCAGGCACTGGTTCGGGCACCATGAAGAAGGTGCTGACCTGGGTGCTGATTCCACAAGTAACCGATCTGGCTTTCTCCGGCGGGGAGCAGAACTACCTCGACGTGGTGTTCCTCGAGAACGACCAGGGCAAGCAGATCCCTACTGACAAGTCGGCTGCCAGCATGGTCCTGACTATCGCTGATGACCCGGCCCAGCCGTTCAATGCTGTGCTGATGTCGGCCGATGCCGGCAAGCAGGTACATGCTGCACGCCTCGATCTTCCAGGCAATGACACCCTGTTGTACGGGGCTTACACCTCGTTCTCCAAGCAGCCGGCGGTTTCCCGTAACAACCTGCTGACCCGCACCGTCAACCTGGCGCTGCAATCCGAGCCAACCCGCTATCTGACCTCGGTGTAACCCATGGCCAAGTTCTCACTTATCCAGAATCCGACCTTCAAGGCCGACGTGATGGTCCCGCAACTGGGCGGCCAGCCGGTAAAGGTTGGGTTCGTGTTCAAGTACCTCGATAGGGCCGGCCTGGCCGAGCTCTACGCCGAGTGGGGTGAGCGCCACAAGGCGTTGGTCGCGAAGGCTGATGACATGGACCTGATGGCTTTCACCGCTGCCCAGATCGATTTGCAGGTCGACCAGGTCAAGGCTGTGGTGGCTGGCTGGGATTTCAAGGAAGAGTTCAACGACCAGAATGTCCGGCTCCTGGTCTCCTCGATTGTCTCGGTACCCAGCGCTGTGCTGGCGGCCTACTCCGAGGCCTTCAATCAGGCCCGCCTGGGAAACTCCTAAGCGTCGCACGCGCCCTGTATCAGCAGGGGCCATCTACTGAAGAGCTCAAGACCTTTGGCTTCCTGGCGGGTGATCTGACTGGCCAGGACGTTGAGGTGTGGCCGGATGTTTGGCCAGCTTTCCTTGTCTTCGAAGCGATGAGCACTCAATGGCGAGTGGGGGCGTGTGGCGCGACAGGCCTGGACTACGGAGCGCTGCCAAGTGTCATCCGAATGTGTGGCGTGCCAGCCAGCTCCCGGCAAAGCATTTTCAGTGACATCCGGCAGATGGAGGCTGAAGCCCTGGCCGTCATGGCTGAACAGAGAGACAACAAATGAGCACTACCTTCGCTTCGCTTGGCATTGCGGTTGAGTCGTCTCAGGCGGTCAAGGCTGCCGATGACCTGGATAAACTGGTCGACGCGGCCGAAGGGGCAGAGAAGGCCGTCGATGATCTTGGCAAGGCCGGGGAGGGCCTGGCCAGCACCGGCAAGAAAATCAGCCAAGCGGAGGCGGAGGCTGCCCAGGGCATCGACAAGGCCACCAGCGCGAAAGACCGCCAGGTCGACGCCAGCCGTAAGGCTGGTGCAAGCGCAGCAAGCGAAATCGCCATCATCAGCCAGCTCGACAGAGCGATGACCGGCAACATCGACAGCATGGAGAAGTTGGTTCAGGCAGAGGGACTGCTTGAGCGTGCCCGCAAGGGTGGTCTGGTCACCATCGAGCAGCAGGAGGCCTACCAGGAGCGTCTCGGCAAATCCTTCGACAAGATCGAGAAGGCCGAGGCGAAGGAGGCGGCGCAGAAACAGCGCCTAATCGATGCCGAGAACCGGCAGATCGAAGCACTCAAGCGCACGGTCAACAGCATTGACCCGGTGAACGCGAAGCTGGCCAAGCTGGAGGCGCAAGAAAGGGCGGCGAATGAGGCGTTTCAGCGTGGAACGATCAGCGCTGAACGCTACAACGAGGCCCTGGCCAAGATCGGCAAGGACCGAGCTGGTCTGACTGCAACAGAAACTGCATTCGACAAATTGAAGCTCGGCACCCGCCAGGCTCAAGAAAACGTCATGCAGTTGAGCAATGCCCTGCAGTCGGGGGATTGGGGGAGCGGCGTTCGTGCCGTTGCCCAGCTCGGCGCCGAAGCTGGTGCCTCGGCTAAGAGTTTGGCTGCGGCCCTGTTGCCGGCAGGTCTGCTCGCCGGGGTCATTGGTGGTCTCGGGTATGCCTATCTCGACGCCATGAAGCAGGCACGGGAGTTCAACAGCGCTATCAACGGCGGCTCAAACGACGCGGGGCAAAGCATCGCCAGCCTCCAGGCAATGAGCGAGTCGGCCGGGGCTCTCACCGGTAACCTGAGTGGTGCGCGTGAAGCTGTTATCGCACTGGCTTCTGGTGCAGCTACCAGCGGCTTCCAGATGCAGAACCTAGCCCAGGCCGCCGCCGCTATCGGTGAGGTGACTGGTAAAGGGGCAGGGGATATCGCGAAGTCACTGGCCAACGCTGGTGATACCGCGACGGAAGCAGCTTCGAAGATCAGCGATCAATATGGTCTGCTGACCTATGAGCAGTACCAGGTCATCAAGGCCATCGACGAGCAGGGTGACCACCAGCGTGCGCTGGATACTCTCAGTGAAAACCTGAATCAGTCTGCGCAGGAGCGGCTAAAAAACTACCGTGAATCGCTGTCGGACATCGAGCGCGATTGGGATCGGGTGAAGGTCGCCATCAAGGGCGCTTACGCCGAGATTCGATCTGAGATCTTCCCGGACCTGGCCAAGCAAATCGAGATCACCCAGCGGGTGCTGGATACCCGCAAGGGAGGCGGTGTCGCAGGCGCTGTATCGAATGGCCTGAGCTCGCTTAACTCCTTTCTTGGGCTGGCTGACGGGGAGAACGACGACTCCACGCCTGCGCTGGAAGCAAAGCTCGCTGCACTGAAGGCGCGGCAGGCGGCCAGCCAGAGTAATGCGGTAGCAACTGGCGAGGAAACCCGGGCGAATAAGGAGCTCATTGCGGTCCAGAAGGAACTGGACAAGCAGATGGAGAATTTGAACCCGCTCGCCAAGCGGCAGGAGGCTTACAAAAAGCTCGACGATCAGTTCACGACGCTTTTCCGGAGGAGCGAAGAGACAGGGAAAAAGGTTTCGCTATTGGATGGGGTTCAGTACGACGGTAAGAAGTTTTCCGGCGGAGCCTACGACAAGTTGCGAAAGGCGATCGACGAGCAGAAAAAGGACCCCAAATCTGCCGCCGGCGCGGTAGACCTGACGGCCTTCAACAATTCGAAAAACAACCTCACCGGCATCCTGTCCGAGTACAAAAACGCCCAGAAGGAGCTGGACGCAGCACAGAAGGCCGGGCTGGTTTCCCAGGCCGACTATCTGCTCAAGCGTGAGGCCTTGATCGGCAATGAACGGGACGAGGTCACAGCGGCCTATGAGGCAGAGATTGCGGCACTTGAGGCTGCCAAGGGCAAGGCCAGTACCTCAGCGGCCCAGCGCATCCAGTTGGACCAGAAGATCGCCGATGCCCGCGCCGCCATGGTCAAGGCTCAGCGAGACGCTGACACCGAGCTGAGCGTGCTGGCCAAGAACGAAGAAGGCCGGCTGAAGAAGCAGGAACTGGCGGTCAAGACCTACACCAACGCCCTGCAGCAGCAAGTCGAAACCTTGCGCGAGCAGGGCCTGCGCGCTGCCGCGGGCCTTGGCCAGGGTGATCGCCAGCGGGATCTGACCAACCAACAGAACGCGATCGACGACCGCATCAACCAGCAGAAGCTGGACCTGGCCAACCAGTACGGCAATGGCTCCCGGGGCATGAGCCTTGATGAGTACACGCAAAAGCTACAGGCGCTGGAAGCCACCCAGCAGAAGCTGCACGACACCGTGGTCAGCAACTACGACGAGATGACGGCCGCCCAGGGCGACTGGACGAATGGAGCTTCTTCCGCCTGGCAGAACTACCTGGAGTCAGCGCGGGATGTTGCCGGCCAAACCAAGAGCCTATTCACCAACGCCTTCGGCTCCATGGAAGACGCGATCGTGCAGTTTGCCACCACGGGGAAGTTCTCGTTTGCGGACTTCACGAAATCGATTCTGGCCGACATGGCTCGGATCGCAGCACGGCAGGCGGCATCTTCTGCGCTCAGCTCGTTGTTCGGCATGGCGGCATCTGCTGCAGGCTCGTACTTCGGCGGCGGTGCTACCGGAGCTACTCAGGCTGGGTACACCGGTAGCGGGTTCTCGTCGTGGGTTGCCGGGCAGCGTGCTACTGGCGGCCCTGTTGCCGCGAACTCGCTGTACGAGGTCAACGAACGCGGCCCCGAGCTGTACAGCCAGGGCGGTCGGTCGTTCCTGATGACCGGTGCCAACGGCGGTAGCGTCACTCCGCTGACTTCTGGGGCGCCTGCTGGCGCCGCTGGTGCCCAGGGCGGCGGCAATACCTACAACTTCCCTGTATCGGTGTCAGTCCAGACCTCCGGCGATGGAGGAGCCGCTACGGCACCACAGGACGCCGCCCAGATTGGGAAGAGCATCCAGCAAGCAGCCAAGACCGAAGCGGAAACAGCCATTAATCGGGCGCTACAGCCTGGCGGATCCATCTGGCGACTCACCAATGGGAGGGCGTGATGGCGATAGAGACCTTCACCTGGCCAACGCAGAACGGGGATTCCCCTACCATCGAATATCGAACTCGATCAACCCAGTTTGGGGGCGGGTACAAGCAGGTGGTGGGGGACGGCCCCAACAATAAGCAAGACTCCTATCCGATCACCTATACCGGCTCGAAGTCGAAGGTAGCCGACATCATGGCCTTCTTCGACCGGCACGCCGGCGCGAAAGCCTTTCTGTGGACTACACCCCTGGGCCAGCTGGGCCTGTTCACCTGCAAGAATCCCACGCCGGTTCCTGTGGGCGGAGGCGTGTTCAAACTCACGGCCACTTTCGAGCGGGCCTTTCACCCCTAAGGGAATCCCATGTCTCTGATTCGTGATATCCAGACTCTCGAGCCTGGCAGCGAGGTATTGCTGTTCGAACTCGACGGAACGGACTATGGCGCCGATATCCTTCGCTTCCATGGGCACGCTATACCGCACACGCCTGCGGAACTGATCGCCGCCGGCGCTGCAGCGGATGAGCTGCCCGCCAAGTCGATTTGGTGGCAGGGCAACGAGTACGGTGCCTGGCCCATGCAGATCGAGGGCATTGAGGCGAACGGCGATGGTACTGCTGTTCGGCCGAAGCTCTCCGTCGGCAACGTCAACGGTCGTATCACGGCCTTGTGCTTGGCGTTCGACGATCTGCTGGAGTTCAAGCTGACCATGCGCAACACCTTGGGCCAGTTCCTGGACGCCGCAAATTTCGAGGGCGGAAATCCTCAGGCCGACCCTACCCAGGAAGCCATAGAGGTCTGGTACATCGACCAGAAGACGAACGAGGACGGGGAGTCGGTGACCTGGGAGCTTGCCAGTCCTGGTGATGTGGGCTCGGAGTCAATTGGCCGCCAGATGACCACGCTTTGCCACTGGGCTTTGACCGCCGGGTACCGGGGCCCGAACTGTGGGTGGACCGGAGGCTACTTCGACATGGACGGCAACCCCACCGATGATCCTGAAAAAGACCAGTGCAATGGGCTGCTTTCGACCGGCTGCAAATGCAGGTTTGGCGAAGGAAATGCCTTGCCATTCGGGGGGTATCCCGCTGTCTCCTTGATCGCGAGGAGCTGACCATGCTCAAACACATCTTTGCTGCCGTGCAGAAGCACGCTGCGGCTGAGTACCCGCGGGAGTGCTGCGGGCTGATCCTGGCTGTGGGCCGAAAGCAGCTCTACTTCCCTTGCGCCAACGTCGCCACCGAGCCGACGGAGGAGTTCCGCATCGCACCAGAGCAGTACGCCGAAGCCGAGGAGCAGGGCGAGGTGATCGGCATAGTGCATTCGCATCCAGACGCCACCAGCAGGCCATCACCCCGTGACTTGGCCATGTGCGAGGCCACCGGTCTGCCGTGGCACATATTGTCGTGGCCTGAGGGTGACTTGCGGACCATCATGCCCAACGGCGAGACGCCGCTGCTGGGCCGCTCATTCGTACACGGCGCCTGGGACTGCTGGCAGGTCTGCGCCGACTGGTACAAGCGCGAGCGGGGCCTGGACTTCCCGCCCTACACCCGCGAGGACGGCTGGTGGGAGCAGGCCGCCGGTCCAAGCCTGTACGAGCAGGCCTATGAGGCTGCCGGCTTCTATCGGGTCGACCAGCCGCAACGCGGCGACATGATCGTCATGTCCGTGGGGCGCACTGCACATCCTAACCATGCCGGCATCTACCTGGGTGCCGATCCCGTATTGCCCGGGGAAGATTCAGGCACCTTCGGCCCAGGACCTTTCCTGTTGCACCACCTGTACGGGCGACTCAGCGAGATCATCGTTTACGGCGGTCCGTGGCACGACAGGGCTCGCCTGATCCTCAGGCACAAAGAAGCACAATCAACAACTTGATGCGGCCAGGCCGCAGGAGAGGATGATGGAAGATATTAAAGTTAAAACACCGGGCTCCGATGTAGGCCCGGCGCAGAGTCAGCGTTGGCTGATAGATGAAGAAGGAAAAATATTCATCTCGACAGACGCGATTGAAGAAGCGGTTCGGGACAGAATCAAGATCAAGATTTCTGACTGGTGTCCTGCAGCTTGTTGTCGAAATCTTCAGGTTTAAGAAATGTTGCAGGTGCTGCGCCTTTGAATACCTTTTCGAGAATAGCCTCAGGCAATTCACTCCCACAGCCTTCAGCAAGGCATGTCTCAACCGTAAGCTCAAGCTGGATCTGGGTAATTCCTGGGGCGATTTTCGCAAGGACTTTTGAAAGAGCGATAAGCGTCTGAGCGGTTTGCTGCAATGCCTGCTGCGGGGTAATGTTGAGCTCTTCTAACATATGCCTCTCCTTTTTCATCTCCCCAGTCTATGGGCTTTCCTGCAACGGACTGGAACGGTTCGTTGGGAGGCACAACGCTACTACGCCCAAGCCCAGCTCACGTACTGGCTTTCCGTCCAGGGTGGATGGGTGGACAGGATCAGATTTTCTTTAGGCTGATCAGGTTTTTGCACCGAAGGACGTGATAGCGTTGCGCCCATCTTCATTGAATGAGGTGGGTATGATTCGGAAGCTGGACAAAGAGGAATTGGCTGCCTGGGATGCTTACTACGCTGCCGCGATTACTGCTATTTCAACCCCTGGCGCTTTCAGAAATTCGGTCGATGACGACATCAAGAAAGCAGTTGCAAAAGCAGGTGAAATCGCAGATGAAATGATCGACGAGCGTCGACGCAGAGATGCCGATCACCGCTGATCCGCCAAGCCCAGCCCCGCGCTGGGCTTTTTGCATCTGGATCCAGCCCTTTCGCAGCAGCATCAAATAGCTTGAACGAAAGGATAAACGGCAGGTCCAGGCACATGTATGGCGCTGGCGTATGCATCGCCAAGGTAGCTGATCATGTGCATGGAGGGGCTGGTCATGGGTAAAGGATGTTTTGCGGTTGCCTTACTTTTTCTTTCCTGCCCGTTCGCGGTGTCTGCTGACACCCATTCAAGCGTGGTACCAATGGATTTCAGTCGGTGCGAGCGAGCACAAGCTCAGATCATCGCCCAGCTGAACTCTCGTCCGTCTCGCATAGAAAAGGTCTCGGATGCGCCTGGCCAAAAGGCTGTGCGCGTTTACAGCAACGGCATGGACGTCCTGATCACTTGCGACTCTGAAAAGAGGAGGGTTTTGGTAGAGGTTTCAACCAGGGATGCAGAGTTGCTCAGGGCGTCTGCCGATAGTAAGTGAGCTGACGGCGCCACAGAGTCAGCTCTTGATTAGAACGTTATTGCCAGCCATGCGCTGGGCTTTTTATCTCTGATGGGTGGTATTCTTTTGACTAACGCGCCAGTAGTGTACCAACTGAAAAGGATGCCCAGTGAAAGTCAAAGAACTCATCGAAAAGCTTCAGAAGCTAGACTCAAATCTTGAGATCTATGTGACGTCCGAAGATCCGGATGTGGTTGTTCCAGGCTATTTGGTGCGACCATTTGAGATTAATGACGTATCAGCCTTCAATGTCGTTACCAGCCGTGATGTGATGCGGCGACCTGAGATCTCTGCAGCAGCGGAAGGGGAAGGCCGGGAGTGCGCGATTATAGAAGTCACTGCCGACTTCTGACATGGATAGAGTCGATCAGTTAAATGAGCTGTTGAGAGAGTATTGCTGTGTTATTTCGATGAGCATCGAATACCAGAACTACAGGTATGATCTGGCATTGAAGATGTCCACCGATGAATCAGGCGCTGATGCAGTGACGGTACTTTTTCAAGATATCAGCGCGCTCAACCTGAGCGCTTTCGGCGGTGGACTAACTCAATTCATGGATCTCGTCGTGGCACGAATCGACGCTGGTCTCGACAGGGTCAGATACGAGTTGAGGGATGTTGAGAGCGATAAAATATCGCTCTGCTTCCTCTCCTTCAGCATGAGCGCTCATAAGGACTAACTATGCGAATTTTGACAGCGGCCGTGGCTTTTGCGGTGTTGGCGGGGTGTTCTTCGTCTGCAGATCTGATGTCGTCGACACCAGAAGTCACGGTTACATCTGCGAAAACACCTAAAGCCTTTGCTCTATGCGTGTTCCCTGAATGGCAGGAGCACAATTCAAACGCGAGCATGACTGAAACCTCTACTGGGTATCGCCTGGTCAATGGTTTTGCGCAACAAACTGATGATGTGCTGGATATTCGAGAGGCTAAGTCAGGAAGCGTCGCGAAGCTTTACCAGCGAGTTGCATGGTCACAAATTGGGAGAGGAGGGTTGCGAGACTCTCTTCAGCAATGCCGATAAGACCAAAACCGCCGAAAGGCGGTTTTTTTTGGAAGGAGAGAAATATGGCTGCTGCAGTTATGACCGCCCAAGGAATGACGTCGATCATGCTTTCGGGATCTCTTGCTAAAAAATTTGGCAGACGTCATTCCAGGAAGATCGACTCGGGCACATCCCGAGAAGTGTTCAAAGCTCTGAACTGCACCATTGAGGGATTTGAGCACGAAATTAAACGGCTTGCTTCCCTCGGTATGCGTTTTGCGGTGTTCCGAAATCGTAAAAATGTAGGAGAGTCTGAGCTGGATCTCGGCGGTACTCGCGAATTGCGAATAGTGCCAGTGATTGGTGGAAGCAAGCGTGGTGGCGCATTGCAAACGATAGTAGGCGTCGTGTTGCTTGCGATTTCCTGGGCCTTTCCTGTAACCGCACCTTATTTGACGCCTGCGGGTATCGGCCTTGTCGCCGGCGGCGTGATCCAAATGCTCAGCCCCCAGCAAGGCGGTCTCAAGCAAAGCGCCTCTCCCGAGAACATGCCTTCCTACGCCTTCGGCAGTGCCAAGAACACCACCGCGAGTGGCAACCCGGTTCCGATCTGCATTGGTGAGCGCCGGTGGGGCGGGGCGATCATTTCTGCCTCGATCTACGCCGAAGACAAAGCTTAAACACCACAACGTCAAACGGCCGCCTTGAGGCGGTTTTTTTATGCCTGGAGGAAAGATGGACGTCGAGATCCACGGCGCCAAGGGCGGCGAGAAAAAGCCGAAAATGCCTTATGAGGCAGCAGATAGCCTGCGCTCGACCAACCTGGCCAAGATCCTGATCGCGGTAGGCGAGGGCGAGTTCGAGGGCACGCCAACGGCTCGCGATATCTACCTGGACAACACTCCAATTCAGGATGCCAGCGGCTCCTACAACTTCACCAACGTGAAGTGGGAGTGGCGGCCGGGTTCTGTGGACCAGGACTACATCCCAGGCATTCCCTCGGTCGAGAATGAAACCTCGCTGAACATCGAACTGCGCAGCGGTGCGCCGTGGGTGCAGTCGATCAGCAACACTCAGCTTTCGGCAGTACGGGTGCGGATGGCCTGGCCGGCGCTACAGGCACAGGACAACGAGGGCAACGTTAAGGGCTACCGAATCGAATACGCGATCGATGTAGCCACCGACGGCGGAGCTTATCAGCAGGTCCTGGCCGAGGCCGTGGACGGCAAGAGCACTTCTCGCTACGAGCGCTCTCGCCGAATTGATCTGCCGCCTGCGACGTCGGGCTGGCAGATCCGGGTGCGTCGCATTACCCCGAACCAGAACACCAACAAAGTGGCCGACACCATGTTGATCGCCGGTTACACCCAGGTGATCGACGCCAAGATCCGGTACCCGAATACCGCACTGCTCTACATCGAGTTCGACGCCGAGCAGTTCACCAACATTCCTGCCGTCACCGTGAAGTGCAAAGCCCGCAAGTGGCAGGTGCCCAGCAACTACGATCCGGTGGCCAGGACCTACTCGGGGATCTGGGATGGAACGATGAAGCAGGCCTGGACCAACAACCCTGCCTGGATCACCTTCGGCATTTGCACCGAAAACCGCTTCGGCCTGGGCAAGCGCATCAAGGGCTGGATGGTCGACAAGTGGGAGCTCTACCGGATCGCGCAATACTGCGATCAGCTGGTTTCCAACGGCCTGGGCGGCCAGGAGCCGCGTTTCCTCTGCGACATGAACCTGCAAGGCAAGGCCGATGCCTGGTCACTGCTGCGGGATATCGCCGGCATCTATCGCGGTATGACCTGCTGGGCCCAGGGCCAGCTCGTCATGCAGGCCGATATGCCTCGGGCCCAGGACATCGACTATGTGTTCACCCGTGCGAACGTGGTGGATGGCAAGTTTTCCTACGGCAGCGCATCGGCAAAGACCCGCTACACCCGCTGCTTGGTGAGCTACGACAATCCGGCCAACAACTACGACACCGACGTCATTCCCTATGCTGATCTTCCGCTGCAACGTCGGTTTGGCGACAAGCCTACCGAGATCAGCGCAATCGGCTGCACCCGGGCCAGTGAGGCCCAGCGCCGCGCCAAGTGGGCAATCCTGAGCAACAACCAGGACCGGACAGTTACTTTCAAAACCGGGATGGAAGGGCAGATTCCATTGCCTGGCTTCATCATCCCAGTTGCCGATTCGCTGCTGGCAGGCCGGGAGGTGGGCGGACGAATCGCGGCAGCGGCTGGTCGCGTGGTGACGCTGGACCGGGACACCCAGGCGAAGGCCGGCGATCGGCTGATCATCAACCTGCCCGCCGGCAGGGCTGAGGGACGCACGGTGCAGAGCGTCAAGGGGCGTCAGGTCACGGTGACCACAGCCTATAGCGAACCTCCCGCCAAGGACCTGCAGTGGGCTCTCGATGCTGATGATCTGGCCATTCCGCTGTATCGCGTGCTTCGGACTGCACGAACGCCGGAAGGCGACTACGAAATCAGCGCCCTGCAGTATGAGCCCAGCAAATACGCATCGATCGACACCGGGGCTCGCCTGGAAGAACGGCCGATCAGCATCATTCCGGTGACTACTGTTCCGGCGCCGGCGAGCGTGGCGCTGACTTCCGATTACGCCATTGACCAAGGCCTGGCTGTCAGCACGATGACGATTGCCTGGCCCGCGGTATCCGGCGCTGTCGGTTACGACGTGGAATGGCGCAAGGACAGCGGCAACTGGATCAAGCTGCAGCGCACTGGTTCCACCAGCGTCGACGTGACTGGTATCTACGCTGGCGCCTATCTTGCCCGAGTACGTGCAGTGAGCGCCTTCGAGATCTCCTCGACCTGGAAGAGCTCAGAACTAACCCAACTCAAGGGCAAGGACGGTGTTCCGCCGGCGGTGGCGTACCTGAACGCCTCCAGCGAGTTGTTCGGCATCAAGTTGAAGTGGGGATTCCCTGTCGGCGCCGAGGACACCCAGCGAACCGAGATCTGGTATGGCGCAGGCAACAGCCTGGAGCAGGCCGCCAAGCTCTCGGACCTGGCTTATCCGCAGTCGGACTTTCTGCTGCAAGGCCTTGCCGCCGGCGCGCAGTTCTTCTTCTGGGCTCGCCTGGTGGACCGTACCGGCAACGTTGGACCGTTCTATCCGGCCGTAGGCGGAGTTATGGGCCAGGCCAGCTCCGATGCCGATCTGATCCTCGACTACATCAAGGGCAAGATCGATGAGTCCAGCCTGGGCCAGCACCTCAAGGGGGAGATCGACAAGATCAGCGGCGACGGCCCTGGATCGATCAACGAGCGCCTTGAAGCGATCAAGGACCTGATCAAGCAGTACACCGACGCACTTGTCTGGGATCCGGAGAAGGCATACGCGAAGGGCGAGATCGTGCGGCAGGGGCAGAACCTGTACCAGGCCCTCGGGCCGGTACCAGCTGGCACCCAGCCGCCGAATGCGCAGTACTGGAAGGATGTCGGGACGATCCTGGAGGAGGCCAACGCGCTGGCTGGCGAGGTGCACAACCTGACGCAACAGATCACCAACATCGACGGCAAGCTGACGGCAGTGTCGGAGAAGGTGGACGGCGTCTATGTGCAGCTCAATCCGCCGATGGCTGGTGACGACGGCGAACTTGTAGGGCAAGACACCGGCTATGCCGGCGTGTGGTCGGTCTGGTCCGCCGTCGCAGAAGGCGACTACGTCCAGGCCAAGCGCACGGACATAGTCGAGGCCGATCTCGGCAAGGCAAATGCGCGCGTCACAGGCCTGACCACCGCAATGGTTACGGCTGATTCTGCCCTGGGCGAAAGAATCACCCAGGTTGACGCCAAGGTTGGCCAGAACACCGCGGCCATCCGTGACGAAACAAAGGCCAGGGTTGATGCGGTGGGCGCTGTAGCGCAGCGCACAAGCACAGTTGAGACAAATCTCAACGGAGTGTCGCTGAAGGCCGACGAGGGGCTGCGCGTCGCGCAGGAGGCCAACGGCAAGTTCTCGCAAATGTGGTCCACGCGCCTGCAGTACAACTCTGGAAGCGGCGAGTACAAGTTCGCAGGCATTGCCCTGAGTATTGAGAACGGCCCCAGCGGAGTGGTGCAGTCGAAGTTCGTGATTGACGCGGATATGTTTGCAATTCAGCGGGGCGGTAATGTCCCATTTGCTGTTGAAGGCGGCCAGGTCTTTATGAAGTCTGCATTCATCAAGAACGGTTCAATCGATATGCTCAAGATCGGCAGTAACCTGACTTCTAACAACTATGAGAAGGATGTTTCCGGCTGGGCGTTTTTGCCAGACGGAACTTTTCAGATGATGGGGCAAGTTGGAGGGGGAAATAAATTGGTGATTAATAATAGCGGGATTTATATCTATTACCCGAACGGCGTTAAAGCTATCGACTTGAGCGTTGATGCATCATGAGCGCCGGACTTGTTACAAGAGATCAGTCCGGCAATATCACGGCAGACATGACTAAGTACCTTAGCCAGTCCGTTGGCTTTGTTACTACAAACAAAGAGAATGGGTCTGCATCTATAACCATGCCAGCAGGCAAGAGCTATTTCTATACCATTGCCCCGCTTGAGCCTAGCGTGCGTTCGGCTGGTAAGCCGCCTGGCGTGACGCTCACAAATGACCTGATTACTTGGCAGTATCGTTTGCCTAGCGGTTTTCCGATCAATTGTCGAATCTATTACGGATACTTTTAATGGCTACAGCAGCATTAATCGCCAGGAATCCTGATGGTAGCATCTTGTACGATACGTCAAAGTCTATTTATGGCTTGATCAAGAGCGGTCCAGTGGAGTTTGCTGAGACTTGGAGGCGCACCCAGCCAACCGGAGGTCCTCATATCTACTACGATAATATCTATAAATTCGTGGTCAAGAATGCGATAAGTCCTATTGTTTTTGTAACGGGTGCGTGCAATCAGTCCATTGTCTCAAAAGAGGGGGATAACACGGTTTTCTATTTTGCCGGGCAAGTAGCCGATATTAAGGTTTATTGTTTTGACTTGATGGCGCCAATTTTTACAGGGCCGGCACTTAAAACTAGGGCTAAAGATGGATCTTTCACGTTCAACAGTCTACAGCAGCCTCTAAATATTATTGGTACCTCTACGGCACCACCACCCCCACAAGCTGAAGACCAGTGGGGCACGCCATTTCCATTTGGTGGTGGTGTAGGCTACTACAGAGTAGTTGTTCCTCAATATGATGTTGGGGGTAGCTATCTTGGTGGCTACCCTGAGTACGGGTTCATATACCAGCTAGACCCAAGTAAGACGTACGCGGCATACATCCCGTGGAGCAGGGGATGCTTTTTCCAAAACCCGCTACCTGCTGGCCAGAACTTGATGCGAGGCGGCCTACATGAAGGTTGTTATGGTTTACAAGGCATGATTGTTCACAACATGTGGATTTCACCAGAGTCAACATACGGGCGTATACTTCAATTCCCTGGAACACCATCTGGTACTTGGGGTGTTGCAACTGATCGTGTTCCTCAATGTCCTTATATTGATGTCTCTGAATATCAATATCCTTTTGATCCTCCCCGCTAGTTGGAGAAGCCATGGCACGCAAGAACATTGAACTCGG
>NZ_NEIQ01000024.1:0-95558 GCF_002112765.1 Pseudomonas sp. B6(2017)
CCTGAGATCCCAACCATCGAAACTATCGAGGACGACAATGGACTTCTCGCAGAGCAAGAAAACCTTCACTGAGCAGGATCGGAAAGCCAACGAGGCCCGGGAGTACCTGCGCCAGACCGACTGGCTGGTGGTACGCAAGCTGGAAACCGGCAAGGACGTCCCGGCAGATATCGCAGAGAAGCGTGCCGAGGCGCGCAGCTTGATCTAACTCAACAACACCCGTCCACACCCGCCAGCGAGCGGGTATTTTTTTGCCTGGAGAAAAATCCAATGCCACTCACAGAGCAGCAACTGCTGCAGATCCTTCCGAACGCCGGCCCTCGAGCCGGCGTTTTTGTTCCTGCACTCAATCGCGCAATGATGCGCTGGAAGATCGATAGCCGGATCCGCCAGGCAGCGTTCATCGCCCAGGTCGGGCATGAGTCTGGCCAGTTGCGCAGCCTCGTCGAGAACCTGAACTACAGCGCCGAGGCGTTGGCGCGAACCTGGCCCAACCGGTTCACCGCGGAGACCGCTGCCACCTGCGCTCGTCAGCCTGAGAAGATCGCCAACAAAGTGTATGGCGGCCGCATGGGCAATGGCCCGGAGGCTTCCGGTGACGGTTGGAGATTCCGCGGTCGAGGCCTACTGCAGGTCACTGGCCGGTCGAACTATGTCGCCGCCGGCGTAGGCCTGGGCCTGTCACTGGAGACCCAGCCCGAGCTACTCGAGCAACCAGAACAAGCCGCCCAGTCTGCCGCATGGTGGTGGTCAACCCATGGCCTGAACGAACTGGCCGACGCCGGCCGAATCCAGGACATCGGCAGCATTATCAACACTGGGCAGCCGGGCCGGGTGCCGAATGGCGCGGCTGATCGCAAGGCCCTTTATGAACTGGCGCTGAAGGTGTTGGCATGAACGCCCTAGTGCTGAAGGTTGGCGGAATTGCTCTGGCTGCCTTGCTGCTGGCCGGCCTGGAAGCCTGGGCTCTGTTCAGCGTCTACGGCCACGGCAAGGCAGTGAGGGATGCCGAATGGCAGGTGCGCTGGAGCAACCGGGACGCCGGCGACAAGCAAGCCTGGGCCATCGATGAGCGGGCAGAGCGCGACAAAGAGCAGGCCCGGCAGAACTCAATCAACAAGGCGGTGCAGGATGGACAACGGAAAATCGATAGCGCGGTCGCTGATGCTGTTACCGCTCGCTCTGCTGCTGATAGCCTGCAGCGGGCCGTCGACGATCTCACAGAGCGCCTCAAGCGTACGGCCAGCAGCAATTCCTGCACTGCCGCCGCAAGCGCGGCAGCAACCCGCACCGCCCTGGTGCTTGCCGAGCTGTTCAAGCGCGCTGACGCGCGAGCGGGAGACCTGGCAGCAGAGGCTGATCAGAGCCGGAGCAGGGGAGTGACGTGCGAGCAGGCCTATGATGCTCTGGTCAAACTATCCGGGCAGCGCCATGAAGCGAATCATTGAAGGAATGATAGAGGCGGGTGAGTCACTTATTCGCAAGGCCAACGAGAGCCTTCACACTTACAACAGCGCCCCTGCCGCCGGCGTCCGGGTAGAAGAGCTCGAGCGCCCCCGGTTGTCGCTAAAATTCGTTGCGTAATTCAAATCGATGCATTTCATCATCAAGGCCTGCGTACCTCCAGCCTACTGAGGAGAAGAATGCTGCCGCCACAGCATTCTGAGGTGAGACGAAAGCTACCCATCCGCTACAAGGAGGATGCCCAGGCCATTTGATGGTCTCGTATAAAGCGTTACGACCGAGGCCTTGCTTCTTGTAAGCAGGAGACACCGCGATATCTGTTATGCCATGCAGCTCATGAGGTGCGGGATGCCAGGCGCACCCTATAAGCGCCACTGGCTGGTTATCCTCAAGCGCTACAAGCTGAATGCCGTTGTCTTCACTCATTACGGCATCTAGCCATTCCCGGTCTAAAGGTCCCAGTTCTTGATTGAGTTGGGGGTCTTTGAACCAGTCTTGAATCCAGCCCCAATCCTCTTGTACAAGTCGCCTAAGTTGCATGGTGACGCTCCGTTGCTAGCCCCACGCATCGTACCATGAGGCAGCAAACGGAATTTGGTGGCAAGAAGGTTGAGCCAGAGATCTGGACTTTGCAAGTCCGACAGCTTAGAAGTCACGGCGCGTGCGGTGCTGGCAGAACTCCGACAGCGGATCGAATATGAGTGTGTGCTCGTTGCGGCCGTTGTAGCTTGCGAGTAATCAGCAGATGCTGATCAAAGCCGGGGAAGGGGGATGAATGACGTGCGAGCAGGCCTACGAGAGCTTGGCGAGATAGCGTGTAAGGCGCGGAGTGAAAGACTGAACCCTGTTCGTTGCTGTTAAGTCACAAAGATATCGGGAAATCGCCGGCGTGCCGCCGGATAAGAAGACGTGCAGAGGCCAAATCATCAGGCCTGGAAGTGTTGCTATACATTAAGCGTGGAGTGCTACTCAGCGAGGTCAAGCCCATGATTAATACGGCCCTGGTTGAATGGCGGTATCTATTGGCTATACAGGATATCGCTGAGGAATCTATCGATGATCGATACTGTCAACTGATCTCCACCGCCAATGAGATGTTGCGATTGGGGCTAGTTAATCGCTCTGAGTGGCACGCTCAGATTCAGCAGGCTGGAGATTGGTTGGTGGCCGCGATTGAGCGCGAGCAATCCTTGCTGGAAACTAAAGAACCTGCCGGCGCGAGCAAAATCCGATGATGGCCTGTGCAGTCATCATCCTTAAGGAGGGCGAGCTGCATCGTCGGCGCCGCGTTGTAGCGCCCCAAGGGCTGGCCACCTGGGCGCATTCCGCAATCGCTCTATATGCGTCAGGATCATCGATGTTCGTGTACTCGACGCCGTTGATTCGTTGACCCGTTATCACCAGGTCATGCATCCGGTCGTCAAGGTGGCGGCGCCATTGCGCCATCCTCTCGGCTTTCGCGCCTGGTGGGGGTAGGGGTTGATTCTTCATCGGATCAGACTACGTAACTGAGACTGTTTTTATGTGCAGTATCTGATATGTGGCGAGGTCGCGATTTGAGGCGATGAGATGTCGAGGCAGGAGGATTGGTGTATGGTCGACAGGATGCCAGAGGAAGGCAGGATTTTTGGTGCTATTTTTGCGTGGTTCTCACGCACCTGTAGATCTTAATGAGCATTCGATTGTAGCAAGCGCATAGGTCACAAGGCTTATGCCGTAGCTTTCGGACGGGACTACGTGCCTAGCTCTCTAACCATAGAAAAGGAGTTCTAATGGGTCTTTTTAGGCTATTTCTAGCGCTATTTGTCATAGCCGGACATTCGTTGGCTGAAGTGTTTGGCGTGATAGGAACTACATGGTCCGCCATGGCGGTATTTGTTTTTTTCGTTATCTCTGGCTTTTACATGGCCTTGGTAATGGACACAAAGTATAAAGATACACCTGTTAGCGCTTTCTACTTTAGTCGTGCCGCTAGGATATTCCCAACATACTGGCTTGCTGCAATATTTTCATTTGCATCCCTATATTATATGTTTGGTAGCATCTATTTTGTTCCATTTAAAAGTGTTTCTTTTCTAGATCAGGTTTTTATTTTATTTACTAACCTGTTTGTTTTTGGACAGGATCTCACGTATTTACTGTGCTTTCGAAACTTGACGGATAGCATCTGCTTGACAGAGGGTCAATATCTCCTTAATGCTCCAGGTTGGTCTATATCGGTTGAGCTTATTTTCTACCTCATTGCTCCGTTTTTTGTCAGAGGGTTGTGGAGAAGTGCGCTTCTTCTATGTATTGGTCTTGTTTATGTATTTGTTGTTAAGGAGTTAGGGGTTTCTGCTTTTCAGGAGTTTTTCAATAATCCTGGAATAAATGATGCCTCGATATATTACTATTTTTTCCCTGTATCATTCACATTTTTCGGTGCTGGTGCGTGCTCTTATTATGCCATCTATAAGGTGGGTGCTGGTAAGTCTCATATAACCACGCTTAACTATATATTTGGTGTTTTTGTTCTGTTCGCTGCATCTCAGGTTTTCACGCCAATGATTTCCTGGTGGTGGACTGCGCTTATTGCATTCATGGTTCCCGGATTGTTTTCAGCTACAAAATCCAATAAATACGATCGTATGATTGGGGAGCTTTCTTATCCGGTCTACATGTTCCATTTCCCCATTATGGTACTTTTCAGAACATATCAGATTGGGGTTGGGTCGATAGGTCTTGGCAACGCAGTAGCTATCGCATCTATCGCAGCAGGCATCCTTGTCTATGTAGCCGTTGACCGTCCTATAGATAAGTGGCGGCATGCCATGACACAGAGAAAAATTTTGGGAAAAAATATCGAGGTTTCTGCATAGCTGGAGAATTGTGTTCGTTCGGCAGGACGCCGGAGGCGGGGTGTAAATATCTAATTGCGGACCACGGTCGTTTTTGCGGACCAGAAACAACAAGGGCCTGCGAGAGGAAAACTCACGCAAGCCCTTGATTTATATGGTGCCCGAAGCCGGAATCGAACCGGCACGCCCTTACGAGCGGGGGATTTTAAGTCCCATGCGTCTACCAGTTTCGCCATTCGGGCGGTAGCGCGATAACGCGGCACTGGGGTCTTGAGTTGGCATTGCGCCAGCCAGTGCTTGAAACAGGGTGTGGAATATATACATCCACTCCTTGTGAAGCAAGGTCGAAACCGCCAAAAAGGCTTCTTCCGGCGCTTTGGAGGCACGAAAAAAACCGCGATAAATCATGGGGCTACGATTATTTTGGCTGGTTTTGCTTCAGCGCTGTCCTGGGTCCGGCTGCACCAGGTGCCGCCAGGGAAATACCTCGCGGGCGAAATGACTCACGTAGCCGCCTGTCGTGGCCTGGATCACCATGAACTGCAAAGCGGCACGCATCTGTTGCAAGGCTTGCAGTTGCGCAAGGCTCAGGCAGGTGTTGCGCAGCCGCAGTATCCGCAGCGAGTCCATGGCGGGGCTGGCGAACAGCTTTTCGTAGCTGGAAAACGCGGTGACGACACCGGCCTCGCGCCGCTGCGCCCAGGTCTGTTGCAGCTCGCTGGATTCGCTGAAGTCCAGGGTGGACAAGCCTGGCAAGTTGTTCGCTGCGGCCAGGTTGTCGATGAAGCCCTGGGTGTCGGAGCCAGCGCCAATGCGCAGCAGTTCCAGGTGTGACAGGTCCACCTGGAAGAAATCGCCATTGGGAGCGTTGGGCAAGGTCAGTTCGCTGAGGTAGGGCGCCTTGGCGACGAAGCGGGCGATCTCTCCGGCCTCTGCCATCATGCTGCCGGCCTTTTGCACCAGCGAGGTGTTGTGGTGCTCGGGGGCGGTGGGGCTGATCTCCAGGGACCTGAGCTGGGTAAAGATCACGGCGCTGTCCAGCAACGGAGTGAACTCCCATTCGCGGGTGCCGTTGGCGCCGGTGTCGGGGCCGCAGAACAGCAGCGAACTGATGACGCTGGCCACGGCCTGCTCGGCCAGGCACTCCAGGGTCCAGGCCAGGGGCTCGTCCCACAGTTCGCCATGGAACTCCACATGCAAGCCACCGCGCATGGGCGCCAGGGCCAGGTAGTTGTAGTCGCTGGTCCACAGCGGCGTGGTGAAGTCATCGGGATCGTCGTCGCGCTCGGCGGCCTGCTCTCGAGTGAACTGATGAATGCGCTGCTGCAGCGCCAGTAGCCGCTGGTAGCCTGGAGAGGACAAGGGATCGGACATCGGGAAAATCCACGGGTGGGGTAGGGGCAGGGCGCTCAAGGCGGATCGATGATAACAAACCCGCAGGGCGTCGCAGGCGGGGCGATCGGTACAGTTTTCCAACAAATAGAGCCTGTTGCCGGACTGTCGCGCAGGCTAGGATCGGCCCGCAAACCACACTTGGATCATGCGGGACGGAGCCGGAACATGTTGCAAGCACCACTGCCCCTGGCGGCATCGACGGGCCTGGACGCCAGGGAAATCACCCCGGCCGACGAAGCCGTGCTGCAGCGGTTCTTTGTCGCCAACCCAGGCTACTTCCATCTGGTGCATGGTTGCGCGCCGCAGCCGGACGAAGCCCGCAACGAGATCCAGGACAGCCTGCCCGAAGGCTGGAGTTTTACCCGCAAATGGAAGATCGGTTATTTCGACGATCAGGGCGAGCTGGTGGCTTTTGCCAGCCTGGTCAGCGATCTGCTGGCCCAGGGGATATGGCATATCGGCTTGTTCATGGTGGCGAGCTCCCACCAGGGCGGCGGCATCGCCGGGCAACTGCATGAACAGCTCGAAAGCTGGGCTGGTGAACAGGGCGCGCGCTGGCTACGGCTGGTGGTGGTGCAGGACAACCTGCGGGCCCAGGGCTTCTGGAGGCGATGCGGCTACGCCCAGGTGCGAACCCGGGACGATATCGAGCTGGGTCTGTTGCGCCATCAAGTGTCGATCATACTCAAGCCACTGGTGCCGAGCGATCTTGCCGATTACCTGGAACTGATGCCCCATGACCGGAGCGGTTCCATGGCGCCACCCAAGTCCAGGCCTGCACTAGATGAGTAAGCCGCCATGTCGATGAAACTGCCGTCCAGCATTGTCCGGTTCATCGGCGATGCTCAGCTGGTGCCCGATACCGTAGGCGAGTCGCCCTGTCGGGTGCAGAGCTTTCATCGTTCGGGGGAAGTGTTTTTCCTCAAGTCGTCACCGGCGATCTTCGCGCCCACCACCTACAGCGTATTGCGCGAGGCTCGGGTCCTGGACTGGCTGGCCGGGCGGCTGAAGGTCCCCGAGCTGGTACTGGTGGCGCAGGACCCTGGGCACGAGTTCATGATCACCCGCCAAGTGCCTGGAGTGCCGCTGTCCGAGTGGCTCGGCGAGCCAACGGTGGTGCTGGAGCTGTTCGTGCAGGCATTGCGCCAGGTACAGGCGGTGCCGGTGATGGATTGTCCATTGGATTCGGGTGTCGCGGTGCGCCTCGCGGAGCTGGACTACCTGCTGGCCAACGGACTGTGTGCTGCGGAGCATGATCTCGGGCAATGGGCGGGCCTGACCAGCGCCGAGGATCTACGGGATCGTTTGCATGGCAACAGGCCCCGGGAAGAGCGGCTGTTCTCCCATGGCGATCTGGGCGACAGCAATATCTTCGTCGATCAGCGCGGTGAACTGCATTTCATCGATCTCGGGCGCGGCGGCCTGGCCGATCCTTGGCTGGATATCGCCTTCGTCCACCGTGACCTGCGCGAACAGCTCGGCCCGCAGCTTGCCGATGAGTTCCTGGCCGGCCTGCCGCTGCCCGACCAGCCTGCCCGGCGTGAATACTTCGAACAGCTGGATGAGTTGTTCTAGGGCGGTCCATGGGCTGAACTAACAACGGTCCTGCCAGTCCCATGGGACGTCTTTATCTGTCTGGGGGAAACACCATGAAGAACCGTCTTGCACCGCTCTGCGCCGCTGTTCTGGCCTCGACCCTGCCGATGCTGGCCCACGCCGCGCAGCCACAGGTTGCAGAGCCCTCCTATCAGAGCCAGGTCGCTCGCTACCAGTGCGAAGGCAAGGTGCGTATCGACGCTGCCTACTTGAACATCGACAACGGTACTTCCTTCGCCACCCTCTACTACAAGGACCAGCTGATTCCGATGCACATCGCACGCTCGGCTTCCGGGGCCCTGTATGTGGCGGACGACGAGCAGAACAGCTTCCGCTGGCATACCAAGGGCAAGGGCGCCGTGCTGTCGTTCCTGGAGGCCGATCACACTGCCAAGGAGCAGGTCCTGCTCAAGGACTGCCAGGAACTGGACCCTCAGTAAGGGGTGTTCGGGAGGCAAAAAAATGCCCGCGGGAGAGCGCGGGCCAATACCTTAGTTGCTTGAATGAGCAAGGCGACTATACCGAGACCGAGCCGGGGCCTGGATGAAAGAAGTTTCATCCAGGCCCCGCTTCGTATTTGGTCGGCAAATGGCCGGCTGCTGCGGTAACTGTTCTAACCTCAAGAAGCGAAGCACAAATCCCTTCAGGAAGAGAGGTGGGCATGGCACTGCAACAGCAACGCCCTGGCGAGCACGAAAGCAACGAGGAGGTGGAGGAGCCCGAGGTCGAGCACTGGGAGCCGCCACCCCAGACCTGGAAGCATCCGGACGACGGCAAGAGCCTGTCGGAGCTGGATGAAGAACGTCCCCTGAGACCCTGAGCCACAGCCCCGCCATCGAGCGGGGTTGTGGTTCCTGGTGCCGGCTGCCTGCTCTGGTACCATCGCCGGCGTTGCCGTCCCGGGGTATCGGGACGGGTTGTTCGCTTAAGGGAGAAACCCATGATCGTCACCACCACCGCCCAGATCGAAGGCCGCGAAATCGCCGCTTACCTGGATATCGTCAGCTCGGAATCCGTCCAGGGCATCAACGTGGTCCGCGACCTGTTCGCCGGCATGCGCGACTTCTTCGGTGGGCGCTCCCAGACCCTCGAACGTGCCTTGCGCGAGGCCCGGGTCCAGGCCACTGACGAGATCAAGGATCGCGCGCGTCGGCTGGATGCCGATGCCGTGGTCGGTGTGGATTTCGAGATCAGCATGCCTTCAGGTCGCGGCGGCATGGTGGTGGTCTTCGCCACCGGCACTGCGGTCAAGCTCAAGTAACCGGTGGCGAGTCGGCGAGGTTCATCCGATCGGGGTGCACAATTCCACCAGGGTGCCATCCGGGCAACGGACGTAGGACACCGTCTGCCCCCAAGGCTTGGTGGTGGGTGCGGCCAGTTCCCGCGCACCGTGTTCCAGGGCCTTGGCGTGCGCCGCCTGGACATCCTCGGTGACCAGGCCCAGCTCCATGCCCAGGGGTTGCCGTGAGCTATGGGCGGCGACGTGGCCGTCCTGGAAGTTCATCTGCGCCAACTGGTGGTCGGCGAAGGCCAGGGCGGTGCTGCCGGTCTCCAGTTCCCCGTAGGTGCCGGACTCGTGGAGGAAGCGGCGCTTGAAGCCGAAGGCTTGCTCGAAGAACCGCAAGGAGTCTTCCACCTGCGGAACATAGATGATGGTGTAGCCGAACTGCATGGGTTGACGCTCCCTGTCACTGGATGAGAGGACGCGAATCTAGCACGAAGTCGCGCACTGCCTGTAACGCGTGAACTCATGCTTGGTGCTCCTGGAGCTGCCAGCCTTGGGCCGACCATTGCAGGGTATGGGTCACGGCCAGGGCCTGGAGAAAGTCCTGGTCATGGGAGGCCACCACCATGGCTCCGGGGAAGTCCCGCAGGGCCCGTTCGAAGGCTTGCACCGACTCCAGGTCCAGATGGTTGGTCGGTTCGTCGAGCAACAGCAGGCGTGCCGGGTTGCCATTCCACAGCGCCAGCGCCAGTGCGGCTTTCAAGCGTTCCCCACCACTGAGCAAGGCGCAGGGTTGCTGCACCCGCTGGGCGTCCAGTTGCAGGCGCGCCAGGCGAGTGCGCAGGGCGCTCTCTTCCAGAGGCAAGGTGACGCTGGCCAACTGCTCCAGCAGGGAGTGTCCAGGGTCCAGCTGCGCCAGGTGCTGGTCCAGGTAGGCGCTGGCCACTGCCACCCGACATTCGCCGCTCAGGGGTTGCAACTGGCCGGCGAGCATCTTCAGCAAGGTGGATTTGCCACAGCTATTGGGGCCGACCAGAGCGATGCGTGCCGGCCCGCTGACATTGCAGGTCAGGAAGGACGATGGCGCGCGGCTATCCAGCCAGGGCAGCTGTGCCTGTTGCAGGTTGAACACGCTCTGGCCCGCCGGCAGGGTGGTGGCGGGCAAGGTCAGCAGCGTCGGCTGTTCCGGGCCGACGCGGGCAAAGGCCTCGCGCACCTGGTCATCCAGGTTGTCCTTGTGCCCTTGGTGGGTGTGGCGCACCTTGCCCATGATGTCCCGGGCGGCGCCGAGCATCTTGGCCCGTTCGAAACCCGAGACATTGGCGGTCTTGGCGTACCGGCGCGATGCCGCGGCGTGGCGCTGGATGGTGTCGTGCTCCCGTTGCAGGCGCTTGTGCTCGCGACTGCGCTGGGTCCGCGCATGTTCCAGGGCCGCCTGGGCCGCTTCATGCTGCGCCTCGCGCTGGGCCTGGAACAGCTCGTAGTTGCCGCCGTAGACCTGTACCCCGTGGGGGCTGAGCTCGACGATACGCTGCACCTGCATCAGCAACTGGCGGTCGTGGCTGACCAGGATCAGCCCGCCACGCCATTGCTGCAATTGCTCGCTGAGCCAGCGCCGGCCGCTGCGATCCAGGTGGTTGCTGGGCTCGTCGAGCAACAGCAACTCGGCGGCGCTGAGCAGGGCGCCGACCAGCACCACCCGGGCCAGTTGCCCGCCACTGAGGACTGCGGCCGGATCGTCCGGCCCGACCTCCGGCAGGCCGGCAGCGTCCAGGGCCTGGCGCAGGCGTTCGGCCAGGTCCCAGCGCTCCTCCACCTGTTGCAGGTCTTCCAGGCTGGCGGTGCCGGCCGCCAAGCGCTCCAGCGCGCCCAGCGCCTCGGCGAGCCCGGCGACCTGGGCCACGCTCTGCCCAGGTTCGGGCCGCGGGTCCTGGGGCACGTAGGCCAGGTGGGCATTGCGCTGAATGCTGCCGGAAGTGGGTTGCAATTGGCCGGCGATCAAGCGCAGCAGCAGGGATTTGCCCATGCCGTTACGCCCGACGATGGCCGTTGGCTGGCGATCGAAAGTCAGGTTCAGGGCGTCAAGCAGGGTTTCGCCATTGGCGAATTGGTAAGTCAGCTGGTTCAGGGAAACCAGTGCGGGCAGCCGGGTGACGTGAGTCATCAGCACCTCCGGAAAATGCGCAAACAGGCCAACGAGCATGGAAGGGCTCGTCGCGGATACATTTCTGGAAGGCTTAGTTGTTCACGTTGGCAATCGCCCTTGGACGGCTAGGAAGGTGCGTAGCCTAGCGCCGGAAGATTCCGGCTGCCAAGCCTTAAATGTATGGGTTTTGTATTCAAGCCGGCGGCTTGGGCTGCCCAAGGTCTCGGAGAAAGCGTGCCAGGGCGGCTTCCTCGGCTTTCAGGCCCTGGCGTTTGCGCGAGCGTGGCAAGCGGGCCAGTTCACCTTGGGCGAAACCCTCCAGCAGCGCCGGATGGATGTAGCACTTGCGGCAGACCGCCGGGGTATTGCCCAGTTCGCAGGCCACTTGCTTGACGGTGGCCACCAGGTGTTTCCTGGCTTCCGAGTCCGGCTGCCATGGCAGGCGCCGCAGCAGCGCCAGGGCCAGAGCGCTACCGGCCCAGGTGCGGTAGTCCTTGGCGGTGAAGCTCATCCCGGTCAGTTGCTGCAGGTGCAGATTGATATCCGACGAACTCACCGAGTGCCGCTGGCCGTCTTCGTCCAGGTACTGGAACAGCTGCTGGCCGGGCAACTCCCGGCAGCGCTTGACCACTCGTGCCAGGCGCGGGTCCCGGACCGTGATCTGGTGCTCGACGCCGCTCTTGCCACGAAACTGGAAGTGAATGGCATTGCCGTTGACCTGGACATGGCGGTTACGCAGGGTAGTCAGCCCGTAGGAGCGATTGTCCCTGGCGTACTGGCTGTTGCCGACCCGGATCAGGCTTTCATCGAGCAAGGTGATGACCGTGGCCAGGACCTTGTCGCGGCTGAACCCGGGACTGGCCAGTTGCGCCTGCAGCTGGCGGCGCAGCCGGGGCAGGGCATTGCCGAACTGCAACAGCCGGGCGTACTTGTCGCTGTCGCGCACCTCGCGCCAACGTGGGTGGTAACGATACTGCTTGCGCCCGCGGGCATCACGCCCGGTGGCCTGCAAGTGGCCCTTGGGGTCGGCGCAGATCCATACCTGGGCGTAGGCCGGCGGGATCGCCAGGGCGTTGATCCGCTGGATCTCGGCTACGTCGGTGATGCGCTGGCCCTGGGCTTGGTAATAGGCGAACTTGCCTCGCAGCTTGCGCCGGCTGATCCCGGGCTGGCGGTCGTCGGTGTAGTGCAGGTCTGGGGGCAGGTCGGGAGTGTCCGGGGTAACGGGCATGGCAGCGGATCCTTCGAGCGGCGGGCCGATAGGGAATGGACCGCGCCGCCGCCCCGGGGTGCCGGATTTCTAACAGGCCGTTGAAAAACGTAGGCGAGGCAGCCAGCGCAAGGCGCAAACAGGCAAAAAAGGCGCAGATTACAAGTGGCAAATGAGCATTTTGACCGGGCTGGCGCACCCGCCTGTTTTCAACGCAGCGATGGCAACGCAGGTAGTTTTTCAACGGCCTGCCAAGCCCCTATGCCAGGACGGCCACGGCCTTGATCTGGGCCCAGAGTCGTTGCCCGGGGTGCAGGCCGAGCTGGTCCCGGGAGAAGCGGGTGATGCGCGCGAGCAAGGGCGTGCCCATGGCGTCCAGGCGCACCAGTACATGGGCGGTGTTGTCGGCCGGGATTTCCTCGCTGACGGTGACCGGCAGGCGATTGAGGATGCTGCTGTGCTCGCTGGCCTGCAGGCTCAGGCTGACGTCCCGGGCCTGGACCTTGAAGCGCAGGCTCCGGCCCGGCGCCACGGGTTCATGGGCCACGCGCACCAGCAGCTGGCTGCCGGGCAGTTGCAGGCTCAGCAGCTGGTAGGCCGGGTCGTAGGCGCTGACCTGGCCCTGGACCACCACGCCGGCGTCGTCGCCCAGGGCCAGGGGCAGGTCCAGGCGCGCCAGTGTGTCGCCCACCGGGCCGCTGGCCAGGGCCCGACCCTCGCTGAGCAGGACGATATGATCGGCCAGGCGCGCCACTTCATCCTGGGAATGGCTGACGTAGAGCACCGGGATATCCAGCTCGTCATGCAGGCGTTCCAGGTAGGGCAGGATCTCGTTCTTGCGCTTGGAGTCCAGGGCCGCCAGGGGTTCGTCCATCAGCAGCAACCGTGGGCTGGTGAGCAGGGCCCGGGCGATGCCGATGCGCTGGCGTTCACCGCCGGACAGGTGCTGCGGATGGCGCTGTAGCAGGTGGCCGATCCCCAGGAGTTCGGTGGCCTGGGCCATGTCGACCCGGCGCTGCTGCCTGGGAATACGGCGCAGGCCGAACTCCAGGTTGGCCTGCACCGACAGGTGGGGGAACAGGCTGGCTTCCTGGAACACGTAGCCCAGGGAGCGCTTGTGGGGGGGGACGAACAGCTTGCGCTGGCTGTCCTGCCAGAGTTCGTCGTTGATCTGGATGCGCCCGCGCCCGGTTTTCTCCAGGCCGGCGATGCAGCGCAGGCAGGTGGTCTTGCCGGAGCCCGAATGGCCGAACAGCGCCGTCACCCCGCGCCCGGGTAATTGCAGGTCAAGATCCAGGGCGAAGGCGCCATAGCCCACTTGCAGTTGCAGTTGGATGCTCATGCCGTCAGCTCCAGCCAGCCCGGGTCTTGCGGCTGGAGTACAAGACCAGCAGCACCAGGAACGAGAACACCAGCATCGCCCCGGCCAGCCAGTGGGCCTGGGCGTATTCCATGGCCTCGACATGATCGTAGATCTGCACCGACACCACCCGGGTCTTCTCGGGGATGTTGCCGCCGATCATCAGCACCACACCGAACTCGCCGACGGTGTGGGCAAACCCGAGGATCGCGGCAGTGATGAAGCCCGGCCGGGCCAGGGGCAGGATCACCGTGAAAAAGGTATCCCAGGGGTTGGCGCGCAAGGTCGCGGCCACTTCCAGGGGCCGGCTGCCGATGGCCGAGAAGGCGTTTTGCAAAGGTTGCACCACGAAAGGCATGGAGTAGATCACCGAGCCCAGCACCAGCCCACTGAAACTGAAGGTCAGGGTGCCCAGCCCGAGGGATTGGGTGAGCTGGCCGAAGAACCCATTGGGTCCCAGGGCCAGGAGCAGGTAGAAACCGATCACCGTGGGTGGCAGCACCAGCGGCAGGGCCACCACGGCGCCGATGGGACCGCGCAGCCAGGAGCGGGTGCGCGACAGCCACAGGGCAATCGGAGTGCCGACCACCAGCAGGATGAGGGTGGTCAGGGACGCCAGTTTCAGGGTCAGCCAGATCGCGGAGAAATCGGCACTCGAGAGGTTCATTTATAGCTGGTAGCCATAGGACTTGATGATCGCCGCGGCCTTCGGACCCTTGAGGTAGTCCACCAGGGCCTTGGCCGCAGGGTTGTCCTTGCCCTTGTTGAGGATCACTGCATCCTGCTTGATCGGGTCATGCATGTCGCCAGGCACGATCCACGCCGAGCCGCCGGTGACCTTGCCATCCTTGTAGATCTGCGACAGGGCGACGAACCCCAGTTCGGCGTTGCCGGTGGAAACGAACTGATAGGCCTGGGTGATGTTCTGGCCTTCGACGATCTTGCCCTTGACCTTGTCGGTCAGGCCCAGCTTGGCCAGCACCTGGGTCGCGGCCAGGCCGTAGGGTGCGGCCTTGGGGTTGGCGATGGACAGGTGCTGGTACTGGTTGTCCTTGAGTACCTGGCCCTTGCCGTCGACGTAACCATCCTTGGCCGACCACAGGGCCAGCGTGCCGACGGCGTAGGTGAAGCGCGAGCCCTTGACGATGTCGCCTTCGCTCTCGAGCTTTTCAGGGGTGCTGTCATCGGCGGCGAGGAAGACCTCGAAGGGCGCGCCGTTCTTGATCTGGGTATAGAACTGCCCGGTGGCGCCATAGGCGGCTACCAGCTTGTGTCCGGTGTCTTTCTCGAAGTCGCTGGCGATGGCCTGGATCGGGGCGGTGAAGTTGGCGGCGACCGCCACCTGGACCTCGGCGGCCTGGACCGAGCCGAAGGCGAACAGGACAAGCAGGGTAGCGAGGCAAGTCGGGGCGAAACCTGGGGCGCGAAGGTTCATCGAACAGCTCCATTGAGGGGAAAAGGAAGCGTTGGGCAGTGATGGGCGGGAACGCAAGGGCTGCACCAAGGCGAGGAGAAATCGCTGTATAGCGAAATATATAGCGAATTGCCGACGAACGGAACTGCGCCCAGGGTGCGGCAAGCGGTGGCCGCGACCCGATCACGGCCACCAGGCATCAATGCCTGCGCAGTCGTGCCAGGGTCTGTTCGGCCAGGCGCAGGGTCAGCTCGTAGGCCGGCAGCTCCACGCCCAGGCGCAATGCTTGTCCGGACCACAGGTTGGCGAATTGCGCCTCGCCTTTTGCCCGCAGCGGCAGCAGTGCGCCACCGGCCCGGGGAAAGGCCGGGGCCAGCGGGCTGATCGGGCCGAGTTCGCGCATCACGCGGTTGACGATGCCCCGCGCCGGGCGGCCAGTGAACAGGTTGGTCAGCGCGGTCTGGCTTTCCTTGGCGGTGCGCAGCGCCTTGTGGTGGGAGGCGCTGACCTTGGCTTCCGGAGTGAACAGGTAGGCGGTGCCCAGTTGTACGGCCGAGGCGCCCAACGCCAGTGCCGCGACGATGCCCCGGGCATCACCGATGCCGCCGGCGGCGATCACCGGCACCTTCACGGCATCGACGATCTGCGGCACCAGGGCCATGGTGCCGACCTGGGTATCCAGGCTGTCGCTGAGGAAGATCGCCCGGTGCCCGCCGGCTTCGTAACCCATGGCGATGATCGCGTCGCAACCACGAGCTTCCAGCCACAGGGCTTCGTCGACGGTGGTGGCCGAGGACAGGATCTTCGCGCCAGTGGCCTTGACCCGCGCCAGCAACGCCGGCTCCGGCAGGCCGAAATGGAAGCTCACGACCTCGGGCCGCAGTTCTTCCACCAACTGGCAACTGGTTTCATCGAAGGGGGCACGGTCGCTGACTGGTGTCGGTGCGTCGAAGTCGACTCCCAGTTCGCGGTAGTAGGGTTCCAGGGCGTTCTTCCAGCGGCTTTCGCGCTCGCTGTCGACGGCCTGCGGCTGGTGGCAGAAGAAGTTGAGATTCAACGGATGGTGCGTGGCGGAACGAATCACCTGTACTTCCTGGCGGATCTGCTCGGGGCCGAGCATGGCGCAAGGTAGCGAGCCCAGGGCGCCGGCGCGGGAGGCGCCGATCACCATGGCGGAACCGGCGGGGCCGGCCATGGGCGCTTGAATGATCGGCAGTTCGATTCCCAGCAGGTCCAGCAGGCGAGTATCGGTCCATGGGCTCATTTGAAGTGGTTCTCCAGCGGCGGATTCAGACGATGCTGCGGCGTTTTTTAACAGGAGAAAGCGGCCCAAGGCCAGCTGAGTTTTGCCCGGCTTGCATGAAAGCCCCGGTGGATCGGCCGTGCCGGGTGATACCGGGCAGGCTGTCTGCGGCTGCTTCCAGGCGCTAGACTGCGCCGGGATTTTCCACTCATCGTTTCGTTAAGGAAGGCCGACCATGGAAGTAAAACTGCGGGAAGTGCTGCCTTTCAGGGTGGCGGGATTGCAAGTGCGTACCCTCAACACCCTGGAGCAACAGGCGGATACCGCACGGATCGGTCCGATGTGGCAGCGTTTCTACGTCGAGAACCTGTACGACAAGATTGCCCCAAGGCAAATGGATTCCTTCGTCTACGGGGTGTATTCCAACTACGAGTCCGATGCCTCGGGGTATTTCGACGTGACCGCCGGCGTGGCGCTGGACGCGGCCTGCGCCGATTATCCGATGGTGGATATCCAGGGAGGGGATTACCTGGTGTTCAGCACCAAGGGGGAAATGCCGGAGTGCGTGATCCAGGCCTGGGGATTCATCTGGGCGTACTTCCAGGACAACCCCCAGGTGCGCCGCGCCTATGCCACCGACTTCGAGGTCTATACCAGCGCCGACTCGGTGGCGATCTATATCGGCGTTCATGCCTCGGGCGAGCTTTCTCGCTCCAGCAACTGACGCTTGCGTTCCACACCCCAGCGATAGCCCGAGAGGTCGCCGTCGCTGCGCACCACGCGGTGGCAGGGAATCGCCACTGCCAGGCTGTTGGCGCCACAAGCCTGGGCCACTGCCCGGTACGAACGCGGGGCCCCGATGCGTTGGGCGATCTCGGAATAGCTGGCGGTGCTGCCGGCCGGGATGGTTCTCAGGGCCTGCCAGACCCGCTCCTGGAAAGCGGTGCCGCGCAGGTCCAGGGGCAGGTTCAGGCCGATGGCCGGTGCCTCGATGAAGCCCACCACCTGGGCTACCAGTTGCTCGAACTGCTGGTCGGCGCCGATCAGGTTGGCCCGGGGAAATTTGTCCTGCAGTTCCTGCACCAACCGCTCGGGATCGTCTCCCAGGAGAATGGCGCAGACCCCGCGTTCGCTTTGGGCCACCAGGATCGCTCCCAGCGAGCACTGGCCCACGGCGAAGCGGATATCGCGGTTGGAGCCGCCTGCGCGATAGTCGCTGGGTTTCATGCCCAGGACCTGGTCCGCCGCCTCGTAGAAGCGGCTGTTGGAATTGAAGCCGGCGTCGTACAGGGCATCGGTCACTGATTGACCCTGCTGCAAATGCGAGCGGACCTTGCGCGAGCGCTGCGCATTGGCATAGCCCCGCGGGGTCAAGCCGGTGACCGCCTTGAAGACCCGGTGGAAGTGGTAGCTGCTCATCCCCGCCTGCTGTGCCAGTTGCTCCAGGCTGGGCGCCGACTCGGCGCTCTCGATCTGCCGGCAGGCCGCCGCCACCAGCGCACCATAGCGCGCCGCGAGCTGGGTCTGGTCGCCGGCCTGGCGCTTGCTCGGGCGATAGCCTGCGGCCTCGGCTTGCTCGGCATTGTCGAAGAACTCGACGTTTTCCGCCTTCGGCAGACGTGACAGGCTGCTGGGCCGGCAATACACGCCGGTGGTCCTGACGGCATAGACGAAGCGGTCGTCGGCGCTGGCGTCGCGGTTGAGCACGGCCTGCCAGCGGGGGTCCTGTTCGATGCGCTGTTTGCGCGACGGAGCATTCATGGTCGGTTCTCGGCTGGGAATGGTGGCCAGCTTAACCTTGTCCCCCTTGCTCGGCACTCCGTCGCTTGCGGTCTAATTCCAGGGTCGGGCCGGCTTGGCGAAATGTCAGGTTGATCCGTTGCTGGCCGAGCAAGGGATGGCTGCCATCCTTCACGGGGAGTACGCCGTGATAGCGCAGGCGATCCACGCCGCCCCAGACCACCACGTCGCCGTGCAGCAAGGGCACCCGCAGGCTGCGATCGCTGCGTTGCAAGCCGCCGAACAGAAAGACCGCCGGCAGGCCCAGGGACAGGGAGACGATGGGCGCGCTGTAGTCGTGCTCGTTCTTATCCTGGTGCAGGGACATCTTTGCCCCGGGACGGTAGCAGTTGATCAGGCAGGAATCGGGGGTGAAGTCGGCGAAGCCTGCGGCGTGCGCTGCCGCCACGGCCAGTTGGCGGAAGACTTCGGGCATCCTCGGCCATGGATACCCATTCTGCGGGTCGGTGGCGCTATAGCGGTAGCCAGTCAAGTCGGTGGTCCAGCCCAGTTGCCCGCAACTGCTCAGGCCCACCGACATGGTGAAGCCGCCGGGGGTGAGCATCTGGCGAAAGGGCGCCTGCGCCAGCACTTGCTCCAGTGCCGGCAGCAGGCGTTCGATCCAGGGCAAGGCAAACCCGCGCAGCGCCAGGGATTGTGGCCCCAGATGCTCCATGCGTGGGGGCTGCTGCAGTTCTTCCTCGCTGAACAGGCCGAGGTTGCCAGGGGCGGTATCGCTAGAGCGCATCGTGGAAAATAACTCCCAGAGTATGGCGTTGGCCGCTGTGCACACGGCTGACGCCATGGCGCATGGTCACCCGGTAATGGCCGCGAGAGCCCTTGACCGGTCGATGATGCACGGCGAATACCAGCCCATCACCCTGCTTCAGACCAATGACCTGGGGGCGCGATTGCATGCGTGGACGCTGTTCGGTGAGCACCAGTTCGCCACCTGTGAAGTCCTTTTCGGGTTGGGACAGCAAGAACACCACCTGCAAGGGAAAGACATGTTCGCCGTAGAGGTCCTGGTGCAGGCAGTTGTAGTCCCCGGTGGTGTATTGCAGCAACAGCGGCGTGGGGCGTTGCTGCCCAGCCTCATGGCAGCGCTGCAGGAACTGCGGGTGCTGTTCGGGGTAGTGGGTGTCGATGCCCATGGCCAGGTTCCAGCGGTTGGCGATCGCCACCAAGCGTGGATACAGCTGCTGGCGCAACTGGGCTACCAGCTCGGGCAGCGGATAGCGAAAGTACTGGTACTGGCCAAGCCCGAAGCCATGGCGGGCCATGAGCACCTTGGAGCGAAACAGCTCGCTGTGGGGGTAGAGTTCGCTCAGGGCCTGGCATTCATCGACGTTCAGCAGCCCTTGGAGACGAGCGCAGCCGTCCTGGTCGAGGGCCTGGTCGATGCAGGCCCAGTCCAGTCGTTGCAGGCGATGGGGCAGGGGGGAGACGGTCATGGCGCAAGTTTCCTGGACCGAAGGCGGACTGCAGTCATTCTGCGGCCCCGAGAAGTGGCGGGCACTCCGCTGCTTGCGCTTGAATCCGATTACAGGGCCTTGCTCACGCTGACATCGCTGATGACGTCGTCGCTCTGGCCGTGCAGGGCCAGCAGGGCGGTCAGTGCTTCTTCGGCGGTACCGGTTTCGAGCTGGGCGAATTCGAAGCGACGCTCGCCGTTTAGCTTGTACTTGATGACGTATTTGGTGGTGTTGGGCACGGGGCTACCTGTTTGTCACAAGGAGGGGAAAGCGCTACCTAGCGCAATTTCGAAGTGGAGCGGCGGATGATGCGGATCGAGTGAGTCAGGTTCGGCTTGCGGGTCACGCTGATGGCGCGCCGGGAAACGGTGTCGATGGTGATGTTCCAGAAGCCGGTGCTGGGGGCGGTGATCTTCGCCGGGAACTTGTCGAAGGCGCCGCCGTGATAGGTGTGCCGGCCGCCGTTCTTGAAGCTGCGGAAGTTGGCGTCGTTCATCAGGCGGATGTTGCAGGTCTGGGAGCATTCGATGACGACGATGTCGTCCTCGTTGAGGTGCTCGCGCTGATGGATGAATTTCATGTTGGGGGGGACTCCAGGAAGCCGATTGCGGCTAAAGCAAAAAACGTTTGCGTGGGCAGTGCTGCAGTTTATCAGGCTGAAGGGTTTATTATCCGGCCCCGCTGTCGGGCTTTGACAATTTAAAACAGTTATTTGGATTTTTATCGGCGATAAAGCCGTGCCTCCGGAGAAAAATGGCGTGCTGGCTGTCGGAGGGGTTTTCATTGGAGATTTCATATGAAGCGGTGGGTGTGGGTACTGGCATTGGCAATTGGCGGCTGTTCCACCGTCTCGGATATCAACCAGACGCCACCGACTCTGAATGTCATTTCCGGGAAAAAGCCCGAAGAGTACGCCAAGTGCCTGAGCGCGAGGCTGGCCGACAGCCGTGGTGCCTTGCAGCTTGAGGCGAACAAGTCCGGCGGTTATCGAGTGATAGTCCCGCAAAGCCTGTCGCCGGCCCCGGCGGCGATTTTCTATATCGATGAACGTTCTGGTGGTAGCAGCATCAAGCTGCACGAGCAGATGTCCAACAACCCGTTGCGTCCTGGGGATGTGCTCAAGGCCGGGGAGCGCTGCATCTCCGGTTGAAGGGCGTGTAACGGCACGCCTGCAAGGTTTCCTGCGTTACTCGACAGGAAGCCGGCAGGCTTTTTTTTGCCTGCTGGAAAGACCGGGCAACCCCGGCTTTTCGGGCTGTAGAGGGTAATTGGGCGTTGTCGGTGTGGATCTATTGACCTACTATTCTGTTGCTTATATCAAGTAAGTCTAAGCATATAACTAGAATAATGGAGTTCATATGATCCCACTGGATCGAATGCTATTGAGTGGCCTGATGCTGCTTTTTGTGCAATCTGCCCATGCCGTGGACGGGCAGAAAGTCTTCACCCAGGGCGGCTCCCAGCCGGGGGCGGCGGCCTGCATGGCCTGTCATGGTGCGGATGCGATGGGCCTGGGGCCAGCCGGTTTTCCGCGTCTGGCCGGCTTGCCGGCGGGGTACCTGAGCAAGCAACTGCATGATTTTCGCAGTGGTGCTCGTACCAGCCCGGTCATGCAGCCGCTGGCCAAGGCCCTGACCGAAGATGAAATCTCCGCCGTGACCGCCACCCTCGCTGCCATGCCTGCCTCGAAAACCCCTGCTACCAGTCGCGCCCAGCCTGCGGTCGGGGTGGGCGAGCGCCTGGCCTTGCGCGGAGCCTGGGATCGCCAGGTACCCGAGTGCGTCAGTTGTCATGGCCCGGGGGGTGCGGGTGTCGGCCAGGCTTTTCCACCGCTGGCCGGGCAGCCTGCTACCTATTTGGCGGCGCAGCTGAACGCCTGGCGCGAGGGTGCTCGGCACAATGACCCCAATGACCTGATGGGGCATATCGCCAAGTCCCTGAGTGCCGAGGAAGTCACCGCGGTGGCGGACTACTTCGCCAACCTGAGCCAGAAGGAGGCACGTCCATGAAGCCAATGATTGCAGGGACGGTGCTGGCGGCGCTGGCGGCCCAGGTGCAAGCGGCCGGGATCGCCATGGAAGACCAGTCGCAGATCCAGGCGCCGAGCGCATCCGCCAGCACCCGGTATTTCCAGGCACCGGCCGAGAGTGAACTGCCGGACAACGCCTACGGCAAGCTGGTGCGCGAGGGGCATGCATTGTTCGTCGATACCAAGCGCCTGGCGCCGAAGTATGTGGGCAACGGCCTCAACTGCAGTAACTGTCACCTCGACCAGGGGCGCCTGGCCAACTCCGCTCCGCTGTGGGGCGCCTATCCGATGTATCCCGCCTATCGCAAGAAAAACGACAAGGTCAATACCTTCGCCGAGCGCTTGCAGGGCTGCTTCCAGTTCAGCATGAACGGTGGCCAGCCGCCGGCGGCGGACAGTCCGGAAATCACCGCGTTGTCGGTATACGCCTATTGGTTGGCGAGCAAGGCGCCGTTGGGCACCGAGCTGCCGGGCCGTGGTTATCCCGACGTGCCGCAGCCGGCCAAGGGGTATGACCTCAAGCGTGGCGCCGCGGTGTACCAGGCGCAGTGCTCGGTCTGCCATGGCGAGCAAGGCCAGGGGCAGAAATCAGGGGAGGGCTACGTGATGCCGCCGCTCTGGGGCAAGGACTCCTACAACTGGGGAGCAGGGATGCACCGGATCAATACCGCGGCGTCATTCATCAAGCACAACATGCCCTTGGGCAAGGGGGGCAGCCTGAGCGATGAGCAAGCGTGGGACGTCGCGGCCTTCGTCAACAGCCATGAACGGCCTCAGGATCCGCGCCTGGTGGATGGCTCGATCGAGAAGACCCGAGTCAAGTTTCACGCCAACGATGGGGTGAATCTGTATGGGCAAACGGTAGAAGGCGTACTGATCGGCCAAGGCATCCGATAAACTGTCGTCTATCGTCACCGATGCCGCCCGGGCTCCCGCCTTGGCGGCATCGTCTTTATGGGAGAAAGCATGAAGCGGGAACACGTCAGGGAAAAGCATGCAGAGGGCTTGATCTCTGCCACCCATGTAATCCAGAACCCGGCCAACTCCGGGGAGTGGATCGTGTTTTTCAAGAAAAGCGCTGGGCGCAGCTATTTCCTGGTGGATGACAGCGATGAGGTGGAATCCTTCGCGCGCCTGGACGACTTGATCGAGACCATTCGCGGCCTGGGGATCAAGTTTGCCGAGATCCATATCTAGACCTCGCTATTTGCAGACCACTACCACGCTGCGGCTCTTGTAGTTGCCGACATCCACGCCCAGGGTCTTGTCGCTTTCATTGGGGGCAGGAGTGCCTTGCGTACCGATGATCCGATAGCCGGTACCGGCGCAGGAGGCCTCGGCCTTTTCATAGCAGCCGGCCCAGGATCCGGCTTCCCCGGAACAGTCTATGCTCAAAGCCTGTTCGCCATTGGCCAGGTAGGTATCGGACACGGTGGCGCAGCCGCCCAGGGCCAGGATCGCCGAGATTGCCAGCAGTTTGTTCATGGATTTTTCGTCGTCTTGAAGGGGGTGGGAACATCGGTTGGCGATGCTATAGCTAATGGCCATCGCGGTACAGGAATTGCTGATCGCTCTTGGCCTTGCTCTTGTTGTAGCTGCTTGCAGGCGGTGTTGCGAGATCGGTGCCGCAGGCATCATGCCTGGTGCCATCACCGGTTATCCGAAAGGGGCTTGGATGTTACCCGGGATCGCCCGCAAGCAGGCTGTCTACGCTCTCGCTGGTCGGGCTGGAAGCAGCGCACTGCAAGCCTTTGGGCTCATGCTCCAAGCGATCCGATGGACGCTGCGGAACTATCTGGCGCTTTATTTCTCTATGATGGCAGCGGTTAGCCAGTGTGGGGCATTGTAAGGTGCTCGCCGCCTGATTAGACTGCGCCGAAACTCGTACGCACAGCCTTATTTAAGGACTCATATGATCAAGAAATGCTTGTTCCCTGCAGCCGGTTACGGTACTCGCTTCCTGCCAGCGACTAAGGCCATGCCCAAAGAAATGCTGCCGGTGGTGAACAAGCCACTGATCCAGTACGGCGTTGAAGAAGCGCTGGATGCTGGGTTGAATGAAATCTCCATCGTGACCGGTCGTGGCAAGCGCGCCCTCGAAGACCACTTCGACATCAGTTACGAGTTGGAAAACCAGATCAAGGGCACCGACAAGGAGAAGTACCTGGTCGGTATTCGCAAGCTGCTGGACGAGTGCTCGTTCTCCTACACCCGCCAGACCGAAATGAAGGGCCTGGGCCATGCGATTCTCACCGGTCGCCCGCTGATCGGTGACGAACCTTTCGCGGTAGTGCTGGCTGACGACCTGTGCGTCAACCTCGAAGGCGACGGCGTGCTGACCCAGATGGTCAAGCTGTACAAGCAGTTCCGTTGCTCGATCGTGGCCATCCAGGAAGTCGACCCACAGGAAACCAACAAGTACGGCGTGATCGCCGGCGAGATGATCCGCGACGATATCTATCGCGTTCACAGCATGGTCGAGAAGCCAAAGCCCGAGGATGCTCCATCGAACCTGGCGATCATCGGCCGCTATATCCTGACTCCGGATATCTTCGACCTGATCGAGCAGACCGAGCCAGGCAAGGGTGGCGAGATCCAGATCACCGACGCCCTGATGAAGCAGGCGCAAAACGGTTGCGTGATGGCCTACAAGTTCAAGGGCAAGCGTTTTGACTGCGGTGGCGCCGAAGGCTACATCGAAGCGACCAACTTCTGCTTCGAGAACTTCTACAAGACCGGCAAGGCTTACTGATAGTCGCTGCACGGTTTTCTCTGGAAAAGCCACCTGCGGGTGGCTTTTTCATTTATCGCCCATATGTCCATCCACTGCGCTGACCGCTTCGCCATCTGCGGTTATGCTTGTCAGCCTGCCTGGGAGAGTGAAATGGCCTACGATTTTGATCTGTATGTAATTGGCGCCGGTTCCGGCGGTGTACGTTGCGCACGTTTTGCCGCAGGCTTCGGGGCGAAGGTCGCGGTGGCCGAGAGCCGTTACCTGGGAGGCACCTGCGTCAACGTCGGCTGCGTGCCGAAGAAGCTGTTGGTGTACGGCGCCCACTTCGCCGAAGACTTCGAGCAGGCCTCCGGGTTCGGCTGGGATCTTGGTGCGGCGAATTTCGACTGGGCGACCCTGATCGGCAACAAGGATCGGGAAATCCATCGCCTCAACGGCATCTATCGCAACTTGCTGGTCAACAGCGGCGTGACCCTGCACGAAGGGCATGCAAAGTTGATCGATCCGCATCAGGTGGAGGTCAATGGCCAACGCTATACCGCCAGGCACATCCTGATCGCCACTGGCGGCTGGCCGCAGATTCCGGACATTCCGGGGCGCGAGCATGCCATCAGCTCCAATGAAGCCTTCTATCTCAAGGAACTGCCCAAGCGCATCCTGGTGGTGGGTGGCGGCTACATCGCGGTGGAGTTCGCCGGAATCTTCCACGGCCTGGGGGCGGATACCCAATTGTTGTATCGCGGCGACTTGTTCCTGCGCGGCTTCGATGGCGCGGTGCGCAAGCACCTCCAGGAAGAGCTGACCAAGCGCGGCTTGGGGTTGCAGTTCAATGCCGACATCGAGCGTATCGACAAGCAAGCCGACGGCAGTCTCGAGGTTACCCTCAAGGATGGTCGCAAGCTGGCGGCCGACTGCGTGTTCTATGCCACGGGGCGCCGGCCGATGCTCGACAACCTGGGCCTGGAGAACACCGCGGTCAAGCTCGACAAGCGCGGCTTCATCGAGGTCGACGATCTGTATCAGAGCAGCGAGCCGTCGATCCTGGCCATTGGCGATGTGATCGGCCGGGTGCAGTTGACCCCGGTGGCCCTGGCTGAAGGCATGGCCGTGGCGCGCCGCCTGTTCCAGCCCGAGCAGTATCGCCCGGTGGATTACCGGATGATTCCTACTGCCGTGTTCAGCCTGCCGAACATCGGCACCGTCGGTCTCACTGAAGAGCAAGCGCGCGAGGCCGGGCACCAGGTGCAGATTTTCGAAAGCCGTTTCCGGCCGATGAAGCTGACCCTGACCGACTGTCAGGAGCGCACCCTGATGAAGCTGGTGGTGGATGCCGAGACCGACAAGGTGCTGGGTTGCCACATGGTCGGCCCGGACGCAGGTGAGATCGTCCAGGGCCTGGCCATTGCACTGAAGGCCGGGGCGACCAAGCGTGACTTCGACGAAACCATCGGCGTGCATCCGACCGCCGCTGAAGAGTTCGTCACCATGCGGACCCCGGTCGTCGGCTGATCAGGCGTCCTTTGCTGGGCCTGGCTGGGCCTTGTCGGCAGCCAGGCGCAGCGCCTCCAGGCTGGTTTCGGCCTTGGTGACGCGTGCTTCCAGTTCCTTGCCCGCCCGGGTTTGTTGCCGATTCTTTTCCTTGAGTGCCTGGATCTCTTCCAGAGCTACGCGCAAGCGCTCCTGAAGCAGGGTGCCTTCGTTGCCCTGGCGGGCCAGTTGCTCATTGAGTTGCGCCTGCTGGGCGCTGCCCTGGCTCAGCGCTTCCTGGGTCTGCTTGAGCGCCTTGAGAGTGGTGCGTTGCTCGCTGAGCAGGCGTTCGTTGTCGCGGTGCAACTGGGTGATCTCATCCTGGCGTACCAGGAGGCTCTGCTGGGCCTGGCGCAACTCCATCTGGACTTGCTGCATTTGCCCCTCGTGGCGACGCAGTTCCTGGTCGCGCTGCTCCTTGCTGGCTGCGCGGTAATGCTCCAGGGCGTCGCGGGCATGCAGGTGCTTTTCTTCCAGGGAACGGATCTGCTGTTCCTTGTCGGCCAGGCGCAGGTCGTAGTCCTTGAGGGCCTGGCCGAGTTCGGCATTGTGGGTCCGTTCGCCCTGCAGCATGTTGCGGGTGTCGTGTAGCGTGGCGCTTTCGTTGGCCAGTGCCGCGACCTTGTCCTGTATTTGCTGCTGCAGTCGCTCTTCGTGGCGGCGCATTTCCTCCAGTTGCTGTTCCAGCGCCTGCTTCTGCTCCTGGAAGTGGGCGAGGGCCTGTTCCAGTGGCTCCTGGGCCTGCTCCGAAAGACGCCGGGCGAGGCGCCCGACCAGCTCCGCGAGCTCTTCGTCCAGCGGTACCGGGCCGGAATCCCGTTGTCCGGCGCCGTCATCCAGCTCTTTCAAGTAGCGGTGGATGGTGGTTTTCGAGCCGGTATTGCCCATTTCTATACGTACTGCATCGATGCTGGGGTGCCCGCCGCGGGCAAGGATCGCCTGGCGCGCCTTTTTCACCACCGCTTTGTTTATGCCTCCGCGAGCCATCTTGCCTCCAACGATTTAGTACTGTGTTACGTGGTATGTAATTTAGGTAATTGTACATATGAATTTGCATGCCAGATAGCAGGATCATGACAGTGGATATTTTAGTATTATCCAATCTCAGCGACCTGCATCGGGTTTTCCTGCCGATTTTGCCCTGTACTTGCTGGAGTCAAGGCGCCATGAGTGAACTGGATCGTTATCTACAAGCGGCCACCCGCGACAACACACGCCGCAGCTATCGAGCGGCCATCGAGCATTTCGAGGTGCAGTGGGGAGGCTTCCTGCCGGCGACGGCGGAAGGCGTCGCCCGTTACCTGGCGGCCTATGCCGGCGAGTTGTCGATCAACACCTTGAAGCTGCGCTTGTCGGCATTGGCGCAGTGGCATAACAGCCAGGGGTTCGTCGACCCGACCAAGGCCCCGGTGGTGCGCCAGGTACTCAAGGGGATTCGGGCCTTGCACCCAGCCCAGGAGAAGCAGGCCGTGCCTTTGCAGTTGCAGGACCTGGAGCGGGTGGCCAGCTGGCTCGATGAGCAGGCGTCGCAAGCTCTGGCCGAGCGATGCCAGGCCGGCCTGCTGCGTGCGCGGCGGGATCGGGCGTTGATCCTTCTGGGGTTCTGGCGTGGCTTTCGCAGCGACGAGCTCTGTCGTGTGCAGGTCGAGCATGTGCAGGCCCACGCCGGCTCCGGCATCAGCCTGTACTTGCCGCGCAGCAAGGGCGATCGCGACAACCTGGGCCGTACCTACAGCACGCCTGCCTTGCAGCGCCTGTGCCCGGTGCAGGCCTACATCGAATGGATCAATACCGCCGTACTGGTGCGCGGGCCGGTATTTCGCGCCATCGATCGCTGGGGCAACCTGGGCGAGCAGGGGTTGCATGCCAACAGTGTGATTCCCCTGTTGCGCCAGGTGCTGGAGCAGGCCGGTATCGCCGCCGAGCGCTACACCAGTCATTCCCTGCGCCGCGGGTTCGCCACCTGGGCCCAGCGCAGCGGCTGGGACCTGAAGTCGCTGATGGCCTACGTGGGGTGGAAGGACCTGAAATCGGCCATGCGCTATGTCGAGGCAGAGCCCTTCGCGGGCATGGCGCAGCTCAGGGAGAAGGCGGTCGCCCCTTAGGCAAGGTTTTTTCTATTAATACTCAGGGCTCATAGCCAAAACCAATCGAGAGCATCAGGTTTACCAATGAGCCAGATGGCGACTCATTGGCTAGGATTCTCCCCATCAAGTTTTCACCCAATGTCTTCAACCACTGATGGAGAGTCAACGATGCCTATCATCAACAGCCAAGTTAAACCGTTCAAAGCTACTGCATTCAAAAACGGTGAGTTCGTCGAAGTATCGGATGCCGACCTGAAAGGCAAGTGGTCCGTAGTGTTCTTCTACCCAGCTGACTTCACCTTCGTCTGCCCGACCGAGCTGGAAGACCTGGCCGACAACTACGCCGAATTCCAGAAGCTGGGCGTTGAGATCTACAGCGTTTCCACCGACACCCACTTCGCCCACGCTGCCTGGCACAACACTTCGCCAGCCATCGGCAAGATCAAGTACACCATGATCGGCGATCCGACCCTGGCCATCTCCCGCAACTTCGACGTGCTGATCGAAGAAGCCGGCCTGGCTGACCGCGGTACCTTCGTGATCAACCCGGAAGGCCAGATCAAGATCGTTGAAATCAACGATGGTGGCGTAGGCCGTGACGCTTCCGAGCTGCTGCGCAAGATCAAGGCCGCCCAGTACGTCGCTGCCCACCCAGGCGAAGTCTGCCCAGCCAAGTGGAAAGAAGGCGAGGCCACCCTGGCTCCGTCCCTGGACCTGGTCGGCAAGATCTAAGTCCATGCGTCATCCAGAGGCGGTCATCCGCACTTAAGTAAGCCGCACCGCCCTCAAATAACGCCCGGGCGAGATTCGCCCGGGCGTTGTTTTTTTACCGAACCAAAGGAAATCGCCCGTATGTTGGACGCCAATCTTAAATCTCAGTTGAAGTCATACCTGGAGCGGGTCACACAGCCGATCGAGATCGTCGCCTCCCTCGACGACGGTGCGAAATCCCAGGAAATGCTCGCTCTACTCAAAGACATCGTCAGTCTTTCCAATCAAATTACCTTGCTCGACAACGGTACCGATGCGCGCAAGCCGTCGTTCTCGTTGAATCGCCCGGGGAGTGATATCAGCCTGCGTTTCGCCGGTATCCCCATGGGCCACGAGTTCACTTCCCTGGTACTGGCGCTGTTGCAAGTGGGTGGCCATCCATCCAAGGCCAGCGCGGAAGTGATCGAGCAGGTCCGCTCGCTCAAGGGCGAGTTCAACTTCGAAACCTATTTCTCGCTGTCCTGCCAGAACTGCCCCGACGTGGTCCAGGCACTGAACCTGATGGCGGTGCTCAACCCCAATATTCGCCACGTGGCCATCGATGGCGCGCTGTTCCAGGCCGAGGTTGACGAGCGCAAGGTCATGGCCGTGCCCAGCATCTACCTCAATGGCGTGAATTTCGGCCAAGGCCGCATGGGCCTGGAAGAAATCCTGGCCAAGCTCGACACCGGCGCGGTGGAGAAACAAGCGCAGAAACTCAGCGCCAAGGAAGCCTTCGACGTGCTGGTGGTCGGCGGTGGCCCGGCCGGCGCTGCGGCAGCCATCTATGCTGCGCGCAAGGGGATCCGCACCGGTGTGGTCGCCGAGCGTTTCGGTGGACAAGTGCTGGACACCATGGCCATCGAGAACTTCATTTCGGTGCAGGAGACTGAAGGCCCGAAACTGGCCGCGGCCCTGGAAGAGCACGTCAAGCAATACGACGTCGATATCATGAACCTGCAGCGTGCCAGTGCCCTGGTGCCAGCCAAGGATGCGGGTGGCCTGCATGAGGTGCGGTTCGAGAGCGGCGCCAGCCTCAAGGCCAAGTCGGTGATCCTGGCCACCGGTGCGCGCTGGCGTGAAATGGGCGTGCCCGGTGAGCAAGAGTACAAGGCCAAGGGTGTGTGCTTCTGCCCGCACTGCGATGGTCCGCTGTTCAAGGGCAAGCGCGTGGCAGTGATCGGCGGCGGCAACTCAGGTGTCGAAGCGGCCATCGACCTGGCGGGTATCGTCAGCCATGTGACCTTGCTGGAGTTCGACAGCCAACTGCGTGCCGACGCTGTGCTGCAACGCAAGTTGTTTAGCCTGCCCAACGTCAAGGTCATCACCAGTGCCCTGACCAGCGAAGTCAAGGGCGACGGGCAGAAGGTCACTGGCCTGGTCTACAAGGATCGCCAGTCGGGTGAGTTCAACAACGTCGAGCTGGAAGGCATCTTCGTGCAGATCGGCCTGCTGCCCAACACCGACTGGCTCAAGGGCACGGTTGAATTGTCGCCACGTGGCGAGATCATCGTCGATGCGCGCGGCGAGACTTCCTTGCCTGGAGTGTTTGCGGCAGGTGACGTCACCACGGTGCCGTACAAGCAGATTGTGATCGCGGTGGGCGAGGGGGCCAAGGCATCCCTGAGTGCTTTCGACCACCTGATCCGGACCTCGGCGCCGGACTGAGCCGCCCCCTGGAACAACAAAACCCCATGAGCCATGGCCCATGGGGTTTTTTCTTGCCTGGCGAACCAGGCCCGGTTGGCTGCTGCCTTACAGCGGAGCTGGCTGGATGATCTCGACCCAGTAGCCATCCGGATCCTTGATGAAGGCCAGGCTTTTCATGCGGCCGTCGTTCAGGCGCTTCTGGAAGTCGCAGCCCAGGGCTTCGAAGCGCTCGCAGGCGGCGACGATGTCCGGTACCGAGATGCAGATGTGGCCGAAACCGCGAGGGTCGGTATTACCGTTGTGATAGGCGAACTGCGGGTCGTTCTCGGTGCCGTGGTTGTGGGTCAGCTCGAGAATGCCGGGGATCGACTTCATCCATTCGGTACGCGCTGCGGCGTCGACCGGGATCTGCGCCTTGTCCACCAGGGCCAGGAAGTACAGGCTGAACTCAGCCTCGGGGAAATCACGTTTCTCCACCAGGGAGAAACCCAGGACCCGGGTGTAGAAGTCCAGGGAGCGGGTGATGTCCTTGACGCGCAACATGGTGTGGTTGAACACGAAGCGGGCGGTGGCGGCGTCAGGCTGGGCGGTTACGCCGGGAAAAGTGTTGAGTTCGTTGAGGCTCATGGGCCCTCCGGGAAAATGAGACGGCAAGGGCTGGTCGAAGGCTCGGGCAGCGGCTTGCCGGGGCAATGGTTCGGACATCCTTGGGATTGGCCAATGATACGCAAGTGCCTGGGATGGGCCAAACCCAAAGCTCTTGATCTATTGCCCATTCCTGGCGCCGGGCTCAGACTCCAGGCTCCCTTTTCCAGTGTGCAGAACATGATCCTGTCGTTCAGAACCCCCGTTGTAGCCCTGTTCCTGGCAATGCTCGCCGGTGCCGCCCAGGCGGCTCCCGAAATCAGCTGGCCCCAGGGCTGGACGGTTGAACCGGTGCCCTCCCAGGAGGCCGACCAGGCCGCCAAGGTGTCGCGCCAGCGGGCGGTGAAGAACGATGCCGCGGGCAATCCGCAACTGGTCATGGAGTTGACCATGAGCCAGGTCGAGCCCGGGCATGTAGTCAATCTCCAGGGGGTATTGCTGGAGATGCGCAAGTCAGTACAGAAGGACTTTGCCCAAGGTGGTTACCAGAGCGTGTGCAACAAGATCCATGCCGCGCAGTTGAGTCGCCTCGAAGCATTGGAAACCACTTGCACTATTACCCAGAATGGCCGGCATGTGCTGTCACAAACATTGGTGGCCGCATTGGATGGGGATAAGGCTTATGTACTTTCATACGCTGGCCAGGCAGCGGCTTATGCCGATAGTCGGGATGAAGTACTCGCCATTCGAAATAACCTGAAACTTTAAGCGGGTTTAAGGCTCATCGTTTGCTTTCTGCGTGTTGCAGGTTCGTTATCGAAAGGCATTAAGCGTGAAGTTGAGCATGCCCGGCCCTTATTCCGCGCTGGCTGCAGCTCGCGAGAGGGCAGATGTGATGCAGGAGTCTGCCTGCAATGTGCGTAAGATCTTTCCTTTGACTCTGGGGCACTAAAATTATTCCGCTCAATAAAAAGCCCTGCATGTGCAGGGCCTTTTTCAGGTGCGGCTTTGTTCAAGCGCGCAGCCAGGAGTCCACAGTAGCGGCGCCGTATTGTTCTTTCCAAGCCTTCAGGCCGCGATGGTTGCCGCCCTTGGTTTCGATCAGCTCGCCGGTGTGCGGGTTCTGGTAGACCTTGACCACACGGGCGCGGCGCTGTTTAGGGGCGCTGGCCTGTGGCAGGCCGGCCTTGCCCAGGTTCGGATCGAGGATCGCGATGATGTCACGCAGGTTCTTGTCGTAGGACTTCATCAGAGCCTGGAGTTTTTCTTCGAACTCGATTTCCTTCTTGAGCCCGGCGTCGTTCTTCAGGGATTCAAGCTGGGCGAGCTGTTCTTGAAGTGCTTTCTCGGCAGCACGGAATTCAGCAAGTCTGGACAATATCTTCACTCCAATAGTCTATTTTGGCTAATACACAGCACAAACAAAGCTATAAGCCATGAACTGGTTAAGGTTCGATTAACTGGCCTACCTGTGAATCTTGTACAGGCGTGAAAAATTGTAGTAGTTAACGCGCCGCGAGTAAATCGTGTTGTTCTTGTTCCAGGCCATATTTGTAAATTGATGCAAAGCTGCTCATGCCCGGAGTTACTTGTCGAGCATTATTTTTCTGACATGGCTATTTAATGGCGCGCTATAGCTGTAACAAATTCTGAGCTGGGCATGGGCTTTCCAAACAAGTAACCCTGGAGCAAATGCACGCCCTTGGCTGTCAGGTAATCCCGTTGTTCGGCAGTTTCAATACCTTCGGCGACTATGCTCAGGTCGAGTTTGAGTGAGAGTTCGATAATGCTGTCCAGTATATGCAGCGACAGTGCATCGGCACCGATCATGGCCACGAAACTCTGGTCGATTTTCAAGTAGTCGACATTGAAGGTGCGCAGATAACCGAGGCTGGAGTGGCCGGTGCCGAAGTCATCGATGGCGATCATCACCCCCAGTTCACGTAATTCAGCGAACAACTGCTGGGTGACGGCCGTAGGCTCGATCAGTTCGCGTTCGGTCAGTTCCAGCACCAGGACCACCTTGCCCGGCTCGAATGCCGCCAGGAACTCCCGGCAGTCCTCCAGCAATTGCAGGTCCTGGCAATGGCGCGCGGTGATATTGATCGCGATATGAAAGCCGTCGGGGAAGTTCCCGGCCCAGGGCGCCAGTACTTCTCGGGTCTGGCGCAGCAACGAACGGGTCATGGGCACGATCAACCCCGTATGTTCGGCGAAGGGAATGAACAGGTCAGGACGGACCAGGCCCTCCCTGGGGTGTTGCCAGCGCATCAGCACTTCGATACCGGCCCACTGCAGGCTGTCGCCGCGCACAATCGGCTGGAAGTACGGGATGAACTCCCGCGCCATCAGTGCCCGCTGCAACTCGTGCCTGGGGGAAACGGCACGTTGTTGCAGCCAGTGGGCGAGGCCGCCGGCGGCGGCGCCGAGGAAGATCAGCAAGCTGAACAGCGCCGGATACTGGCTTTTCATATAGCGCCAGACACTGCCCTGGGCGAACCCGGCATTGACGCTGTAGGGATAGCGTGACGAGCTCAGTTGCTGGCTGGCCACCGCTGCCAGGGGAGCGTTGCCTTCGCGCACCTGGCCGTCACTGGACAACCAGTGCCGGCCCACTTGCAGTTGCAACTGAGCGAAACGGCTGAGCATGCGCAGGGTGTTGGTCGGATGATAACCGTTGATGGCCGCCAGGGCCGCGCCTTCGCCAGCGCTCGAGCGGTAGACCAGCAGCGGGGTCTGGGGAGTGACATGGTTGCCATCCATCAGGCGCAGCCGGCCATCCACGTAGTCCCGGGGATCGAGGACCGCCGCGTAGCTGCCCAGGTATGAACTGCAGTAGTTGTTGTCGCGCCACACCAGGTTGGTGGAGCGCACCAGTGGGCGCCGGGTCACTTGTTCGCGCAGGGCCAGTTGCCGGGTGGCGTCGCACTCCTGTCCGGCCAGGGGCAGCAGGGCACGGGCGGCGCTGTCGGAGTGGTCGAGCATCTGGTCGAACTGCTCGATGGCTTCCTCGGCGATTTCCTGGCTGTTGTGCAACAAGGTCCGTTGCGCCTGGAGATAGAGGATGACGGCTCCGAGCACGATCGGCAGGAGTATCGCCAGCAAGGTCCAGAAGGTGTGGGTGGAGCGTTGGAGTGGACCTTTGGCGGTCAGCGGCATGGGTCGGACCTGTGGCAAGGGAGAAGGGCAGGGCGCCGGTCACGGACGCGGTATTGCCTGGATCATCGCAGGATAGACGGCTTTGCCTGGCTACAGAGACCCTGGGCAAGGTCGATGAAGGCCAGGGTCGCTGGCGATGACTGGCGGCGGTCCAGCACCGCGACACCGATCTTGCGCTGTACCGCTGGCACCAATGGGCGACTTGTATAGCGCGGGTCCGCCCCTTGGGGCAACGACAACTGGGCGACGATGCTCAGGGCATCGCCCCGGGCCACGGTTTCCAGGGTGCTGAGCAATTGTGAGCAGCGATAGCGAATGTTGGGGACCAGCCCGGCGCCAATGAACAACCGCGACACCAGTTCCGCAGAGCCGGCCTCGGTGAGGACGAAGGGATCCTGGCACAGCTGCTCCAGGCTCAGTTGGGACTCGCCGGCCAGGGGGTGGCCTGCCGGAACCAGGGCCAGCAGTTGGTCCTGCACGAGGGGGAAGCTGTCGAAGCGTTCCTGGGGCAGCACCACGAAGCCCAGGTCGATACGCCGCTCCTCCAGCCACTGCAGGACCTGGCGGTCCGGTCCTTCGTCGATATGCACTTCGATCCCCGGATACTGGGCGCGGTATTGCGCCAGGATCGGTGGCAGCAGGCGGATGGAGGAGGTGGGGCCGAACGAGCCGATGCGCAAGGTGCCACGCTTCATGCCCCGGGCATCGGCGGCCTCCTGTTCCAACGTCGCTGCCAGGCCGAGCATGGCCCGGGCCCGTGCCAGCAATTGCTGGCCGATGTCGGTGAGCTCGACCTGGGCCTGGTGCCGACGGAACAACTCCACCCCCAGCTCCTGCTCCAGGGACCTGATGGCGTGGGACACCGCCGACTGGCTGATGCCCAGGCGCGTGGCGGCGCTGGTGAAGCCCTGGAACTGGGCTACCTGGGAAAAGATTTCCAGCTGGGTCAGGGTCATGAGTAAAAGCTCATTTTACGATGATCAGGCATTAGACAAAGAATATTCCGGCAAGACAAATCCGATCTTCTTCGAGTGCGATCAACATGAGCGAGAGCAGTTTCTTTGCCCCACTGGCTGCCAGGCACCACGACCTGGGGGTCTATTGCAAGTTGGCGGCGGTGACCATGATCTGGGGCGGCACCTTCGTCGCCGGGCGCTACCTGGCCTCGGGGCTGTCGCCGTTGCTGGCCGCCAGCTTGCGTTTTCTCCTAGCCAGCCTGGCCCTGCTGGGTTTCATGGCCCTGGCGCGAATTCCCCTGGCGCGCCCGAGCTTCAGGCAGCTCGGCCAACTGGCACTCTTGGGGTTCTTCGGGATCTTCTTCTACAACCTGTGCTTCTTCCTCGGCCTGCAGCAGATCAACGCCTCGCGGGCCTCGCTGATCGTCGCCCTGAACCCGGCGGTGATCGCCTTGGCATCCTGGGCACTGTTCAAGGAACGCCTGGACCGGCGCAAGCTGCTGGGTATCTGCCTGTGCCTGGGAGGTGCGGCCCTGGTGATCTGCAGTCGTGATCCTTCGGCCCTGGCCAGCCGGGCGGGGAGTTGGCGCGGCGACTTGTTGATCCTCGGTTGTGTCCTGGGCTGGGGCGTGTATTCGCTGTTTTCCAAGGAACTGAACCAGAGCCTGGGACCGCTGCAGACGGTGACCTACTCGGTGGTGCTGGGAACCTTGATGCTGTGCGCGGCGACCCTGGTGCGCGGCGAATTCGACCTGCAAGCGGTGCTCCACCTGGACCTGGCCCAGGGCCTGGCTCTTCTATACCTGGGCGTACTGGGCTCGGCGCTGGCCTACATCTGGTACTACGACGGCCTGCGGCGGATCGGCGCTACCCGCAGCGGGGTATTCATCGCCCTCAACCCGCTGACGGCGGTGATTCTCGGGGCGCTGCTGCTGGCCGAGCAACTGAGCCTGGTGATGGTGCTGGGGGGCGCGCTGATCCTGGGCGGCATCTACCAGTGCAACCGGCCCCTTGCGAAGGGGACAAGAAAGGCGATTTCATAAAGAGTGCGGACAAAGGCTTTTACGCTGTGTAGAATCTGGTTACGCATACAATAATAAAGTCTTCTGGCAGCAGAAGCCTGGCCAGCCGGCAAGACAGGACCGATATGAAGATTCTCGGATTCCAACTCATCTATGGTGACTTCCTCGCGCGCAGCGTGCGGGGCATTTCCTGCGCACCACCTGCCTTCCTCAGCATTGATAGCAACTAACGATCCGTTAATTCTAAAAATATGATGAGGCGCCAACCATGGCAGATATCTTTGAAAACCCGATGGGCCTGATGGGCTTTGAATTCATCGAATTCGCATCGCCCACCCCCAATACCCTCGAGCCGATCTTCGAGATCATGGGTTTCACCAAAGTCGCGACCCATCGTTCAAAAGACGTGCACCTGTATCGCCAAGGCGCGATCAACCTGATCCTCAACAACGAACCCCACAGCATCGCTTCCTACTTCGCCGCGGAACACGGCCCGTCGGTATGCGGCATGGCGTTCCGCGTCAAGAACGCCCAGCAGGCCTACGCCCGCGCCCTGGAACTGGGTGCGCAGCCGATCCACGTCGCCACCGGCCCGATGGAGCTGAACCTGCCGGCGATCAAGGGCATCGGCGGCGCGCCGCTGTACCTGATCGACCGCTACGGCGAAGGCAGCTCGATCTATGACATCGACTTCGTGTTCCTCGAAGGCGTGGACCGCAACCCACCAGGTGCGGGCCTGAAGATCATCGACCACCTGACCCACAACGTGTATCGCGGACGCATGGCCTACTGGGCCGGTTTCTACGAGAAGCTGTTCAACTTCCGCGAGATCCGCTACTTCGACATCAAGGGCGAATACACCGGCCTGACTTCCAAGGCCATGACCGCCCCGGACGGCATGATCCGCATCCCGCTGAACGAGGAATCGTCCAAGGGCGCAGGCCAGATCGAAGAGTTCCTGATGCAGTTCAACGGCGAAGGCATCCAGCACGTGGCCTTCCTCACCGACGACCTGGTCAAGACCTGGGACGCCCTGAAGAAGATCGGCATGCGCTTCATGACCGCACCGCCTGATACCTACTACGAAATGCTCGAAGGGCGCCTGCCAAACCACGGCGAGCCGGTTGATCAACTGCAATCGCGCGGCATCCTGCTCGACGGTGCATCGGATAAAGAAGACAAGCGCCTGCTGCTGCAGATCTTCTCGGAAACCCTGATGGGCCCGGTGTTCTTCGAATTCATCCAGCGCAAAGGCGACGATGGTTTCGGCGAGGGCAACTTCAAGGCATTGTTCGAATCGATCGAGCGTGACCAGGTACGACGTGGCGTGCTCGCCACCGAATAAGCCGCGTAGCGCTTGAAGCCCAAGCCCGGCCAGGTCTTTCCTGGCCGGGCTTTGTTTTGCCTGTCGGTTGGCGATTGTGAATGTGTTAATGTTCTCGCCTTTGTTTCCAGGCCCTGACCGACTCCTTGATGAAAACCCCCAGACCTTCCCTGACCCTGACCCTGCTGCAGGCCCGTGAGGCCGCCATGGCGTTCTTCCGTCCTTCGCTGAACCAGCACGAGCTCACCGAACAGCAGTGGCGGGTGATCCGCATCCTGCGCCAGAACGGCGAACTGGAGAGCCACCAGCTGGCGAAGATGGCCTGCATCCTGCCGCCAAGCATGACCGGGGTGCTGACGCGCCTGGAGCGCGATGAGTACGTCAGCCGGCGCAAGTCACCGGAGGACCAGCGCCGCCTGTTCATCACCCTGACCCAGAGGGGCCATGCCTGCTTCGAATCCATGAGCGACGACATGGAGGTCAACTACCAGAGGATCCAGCAGCAGTTCGGCGAGGAAAAGATGCAAGCCTTGCTGGCACTGCTCAACGAACTGAAGCAGATCAAGCCCTGACGCGGCACTGGCGAAAGTAGCCGGGCTCGAGCCAGGGCGAGGCTGCGGGCAGGTTTGCAGAAGCTCTTTGGCTATCCCATTACCCGCGTCGCTGGCGCAGCAGGTGGCGCGCACCCTCGGTGATCAGCACCAGCACCGCCAGCCAGATCGGCACGTAGGTCAGCCATTGGCCCTCCTTGATGCTTTCCCCCAGCAACAGGGCCACCATCAGCAGCAACACCGGCTCCACGTAGCTGAGCAGGCCGAACAGGCTGAAAGCCAGTTGGCGGCTGGCGATGATGTAGCACACCAGCGCCGAGGCGCTGATCAGGCCCAGCAGCGGGATCAGCAGGTACAGCCGGGGCTGGGCATCCAGCACGGCGAAGCCTTGTTCGCCGCCTTGCACCACCCATAGCGCCACCGGTATCAACAGCGCCATGTCCAGCCACAATCCGCCCAAGTGATCGCTGTGCAAGCGCCGGCGCAGGACGAAGTACAGCGGGTAGCCCACGGCCACCACCAGGGTCGCCCAGGAAAAACTGCCAGCCTGGTACAACTCGTTGAGCACGCCGATGCAGGCCAGCGTTGCGGCCACCTTTTGCAGCCGCGACAGGCGTTCGCCGTAGACGATACGCCCCGTGAGGATCATGGTCAGCGGCAGCAGGAAGTAGCCCTGGGATACATCCAGGCTGTAGCCGTTGAGCGGCGCCCACATGAACAGCCACAACTGCACGCCCACCAGGGCCGAGGACAACAGCAGCGCCAGGGCCATGGCCGGCCTGGCGCGCACCCGGCGCAAGACTTCGCCGACCCTTGGCCATTCGCCGGTGAGCAGCATGAACAGGGTCATGCAGGGCAGGGTGAGGAGCATTCGCCAGCCGAAGATCTCCACCCCGGTAAGGGGCGCCAGCAGCGACGTGTAGAAATACATGACGGCGAACAGCACCGACGCCAGGACCGATAACGCAATACCTTTAGACACACTGTCCTCGTAAGACCCGGATGCGCAGGGCGCCGGGAGTTGGGGGGTAAACAAGCGAGGGCAATATAGAGGGTTTGGCGCGAGATTTTTGCTCTGTTTGCGACATGCCGGCGGGATATTTTTTCATTCGTCTCCCTGGCCGCCTCCAGCAATCGCCGGCGGCGGCCCTAGGACCGCCACCGGCAGCTCTCAGTCGAGGCGGGCAAAACGCCCCGGGACGAAATGGCTGACATCGTTGAAGCCCGGCGTCGAGGCGTGCCCCGGGGTCACCAGGGAGTCGACGAAGGCCTCGTCCTCGGCGCTGATGCGTACGGCCAGCGCCCGGGCATAGGCGTCCCATTGGGCCTCGGTGCGCGGGCCGACGATGGCCGAGCTCACCGCCTGGTTGTTCAGCACCCAGGCGATGGCGAACTCGACGATACCCAGCCCGCGGCCCTGGGCGTACTGCTGGACCTGCTGGGCGATGCGCAGGGACTCCACTCGCCATTCGGTCTCCAGGATGCGCTTGTCCTGGCGGCCGGCGCGGCTGTCGCTGTCCGGGGTCGCGTTGGGTGTGTACTTGCCGCTGAGCACGCCGCGGGCCAGTGGACTGTAGGGCACCACGCCCAGGCCATAGGCACGGGCCGCGGTGATCTGCTCGCCTTCGGCCTGGCGGTTGACCAGGTTGTACAGCGGCTGGCTGATCACCGGGCGCTCCACGCCCAGCTGGTCGGCAATGCGTACCGCTTCGGCGATCCGCCAACCCCGGTAGTTGGACAGCCCCCAGTGGCGGATCTTGCCCTGGCGCAGCAGGTCGCCGATGGCCGCGATGCTCACTTCCAGCGGCGTGTCGTGGTCCTCGCGGTGCAGGTAGTAGATGTCCAGGTAATCGGTGCCGAGCCGGGTCAGGCTGGCCTCGATGGCGTTGCCGATGTGCTTGCGGTTCAGGCCGCTGCGATTGGGCACGCCGTCGGCCGGGCCGAAGCCGACCTTGGAGGCCAGCACCCAGTCATGGCGGTGGCGGGCGATGGCCTCGCCGACAATCTCCTCGGAGCGGCCCTGGTTGTAGACATCGGCGGTGTCGATGAAGTTGATGCCCTGGTCCCAGGCCTTGTCGATGATGCGCAGCGAGTCTTCGGTGCTGGTCTGCTCGCCGAACATCATGGTGCCCAGGGTCAGGCTGGAAACCTTGAGGCCGGAGTGACCGAGGATGCGATAGCTCATGGGGCGGGATCCTTGTGCTGGATAGGTGGCGGGGCCGCCCATCAAATACCAGAACCGCACGCCGGGGCAATGCCTGTCACGGACAGAGTTCGCGGCAGCGCTGGACCAGGAAGCCGTGCAGCAAGCGCACCCGTTCGGACACCTGCAGGCGGTGCGGGCACAGCAGGTTGAAGGGCAGTGGCTCCCCTTGCCAATCCGTGAGCAGTGGCACCAGGCGCCCGGCGCGAAGGTCCTCGGCCACATCCAGCCTTGCCTTGTAGACCAGGCCATGGCCGGCCAGGGCCCAGCGCCGGGCTATCTCGCCGTCGTCGCACGAGTAGTCGCCGCGCACCTGGACCTCGCGCACCTGGTCGTCCCGGCTGAAGCACCAGAGGTCGTAGAGCTGGCCGTCGCGCAGGTAGAGCAGGGCGCTGTGCCGAGCCAGGTCCTCGGGCACCTGCGGTGCGCCATGGCGGGCCAGGTACTGCGGGCTGGCGCAGACCACCCGTCGATGTGCCGCCAGGATCGGCAGGGCCACCAGGCTGGAGTCCCCGGGCACGCCAAAGCGCAGCGCCACATCCACGCTCTCGCGAAACAGGTCGGCATGGCGGTCGTTGAGCTGCAGTTGCAGGCGCAGTTGCGGGTGCTGGCCCTTGAATTCGTCGAGCCAGGGCAGCAACGCGTTGCGCCCGAAATCCGAAGGGGCCGACAACTGCAGCACCCCGCATAGGCCCTGGCCCTGCTGCCTGAGCGCTTGTTCGCCATCCTCCAGGGCGGCCAGGGCCAGGCGCACGCTGTCCAGGTAGCGGCGACCTTCCGGGGTCAGGCGCAGGCTGCGGGTAGAGCGGGCCAGCAGGCGACTGCCCAGGCGGGTTTCCAGGCGCTTCAGGGCGATGCTGGCCGCCGCTGCGGTGAGGCCAAGGCTGCGCGCCGCCGCGGAAATACTGCCTTCGTCGGCAATGCGCACGAAGATCTCCAGGTCGAGGATCGAGCTCATTGATAAAAATCCTTTAAAGATCCTTGCGTTTTAAGCGGATTTTTCTTCGATTGGCAAGCGGTGAAGATGTAATCCCTTTACTTCACAAGAGGTGATCGCAATGACTCTTTCCAATCCAGGCTTGCATAAGCAGACCGTCGTGGTGATCGGAGCCGGCAGTGGCATCGGCGCCGCCGTGGCGCACCAGGCCGCCGCCCGTGGCGCCCGGGTAGTGCTGGCCGGGCGCGATCTCAAGGCCTTGCAGCGCCAGCAGGCACGCCTGCCGGAGTCGGCCCGGGCGCTGAGCGTGGACATCACCGACAGCGCCAGCCTGGAGGCCTTGTTCCAGGCCGTGGGCGGCTTCGATCACCTGGTGATCAGCGCCGGTCCGGCCATTGCTCCCAAACCCTTGGCCGACACTGACCTGCAGGACGCCCAGCGGGCCTTCGAGGTCAAGTTCTGGGGTGTCTGGCGCGCCGTGCAGGCCGCGCTGCCATACCTGGCGGCACGGGGCAGCATCAGCCTGACCTCGGGCATGTTGTCGCGCAAGATGGTCCCGGGGCAGGTGCTCAAGACCACCCTCAATGCCGCCCTCGATGCCCTGGGCAAGCACCTGGCCAAGGAGCTGGCGCCACGGCGGGTGAACGTGATCAGCCCGGGGATCACCGATACCGAGGCCTACGCCGGCATGCCCGCCGATGCCCGAGCGGCGATGTTCGCCAAGGCGGCCGCGAGCTTGCCGGTCGGTCGGGTCGGGGAGCCGGGGGAGGTGGCGGCGGCTTTCATCCTGGCCATGGAGAACGGCTTCATCAACGGCAGCCTGATCGATGTCGACGGTGGAGGCCTGTTATGAACTGGCGCTTCGACCACCTGGCCTTCAACACCGATGGTGGCTCGACCCTGCCCCAGGCCTTTGCCGAGCTATTGGGGCTGCAAGCGGGCCGCCGTCCGCCGTTTCCCTTCCCCGGGCGCTGGCTGTACCAGGATGATCAGGCGCTGGTGCATGTCATCGAGCAGGATGCTTGCCCCGCGCCACAGCTGAGCCATATCGCCTTCAGCACCCATGAGGCCGCTGCCGCGGTCTTGCTGCGGGTGCAGGCCAGCGGTCTTGAGTACCAAGTGGCGCAGGTGCCGGAAGATGGCCTCTGGCAGATCTTCGTGCGCCTGCCCGGTGGCCTGCTGCTGGAGCTGGACGCCCCGGCATCGGGGGCGTTGACCGGCAGTCATGATTACGCCCGGCATCCTGGCGCGCCGGACTGAAGCCGCCACGAAAAAAGCCCGTTCCAGCCGATGCTCGAACGGGCTTTTGCCGCAGCCGGGGCTCAGCGATGCAAGGTACGGGTCATGCGCAGGGCCAACAGGGCGCCGGCGACGATCACTGCCGCCAGCAGGTACAGGGCGGCATCGGTGGAACCGGTGCTGTCCTTGACCCAGCCGACGATGTAGGGGCTGAGGAAGCCGGCCATCTGGCCCATGGAGTTGATCAATGCCAGGCCACCGGCGGCGGCCCCGGCGCTGAGCAGCGCGGTAGGCACCGGCCAGAACATCGGCAGGCCGGTGAGGGCACCCATGGTGGCGATGCTCAGGCCGAGGATGGCGATGGCCGGGTTGGCGGCGAAGTTCACCGCGATCAGCAGCCCCACGGCGCCCATCAGCATGGGTACCACCAGGTGCCAGCGGCGCTCCTTGTTCAGGTCCGCCGAACGTCCTACCAGCAGCATGAACACGGCCGCCAGCAGGTAGGGAATCGCGCTGAGCCAGCCGATCACCAGGTTATCGGCGAACCCCAGGTTCTTGATGATCGACGGCAGCCAGAAGTTGATGGCATAGACCCCGCTCTGGATGCAGAAGTAGATCAGGCCGAAGGCCCAGATCGCCGGGTTCTTGAACACCTGGGCCAGGGAGTCGCTGGCGGTCTTGGGCTGGTTGGCGGCGTCTGCGGCCTGGTCGGCCTCGAGCATGGCGCGCTCGGCGGGGCTCAGCCACTTGGCGTGGGCGAAGCCGTCGCTCAGCAGGAAGTAGGCCAGGGCGCCGAGCACCACGGTGGGGATGCCCTGCAGCAGGAACATCCACTGCCAGCCGGCGAGGCCACCCTGGCCTGCGGCGAAATGATTGAGGATCCAGCCGGAGAACGGGCTGCCCAACAAGCCCGAAACCGGGATCGCCGACATGAACAGGGCCATGATCCGGCCACGGCGGAAGGTCGGGAACCACTGCGACAGGTACAGCACCACCCCTGGGAAGAAGCCGGCTTCGGCAGCGCCGGTGAACAGGCGCAGGGTGTAGAACTGGGTTGGCGTAGTGACGAACAGCAGGCAGGTGGACAGCGTGCCCCAGGCGATCATCATCAGGGCGATCCAGCGCCGCGGACCGAAGCGGGTCAGCGCCAGGTTGCTGGGCACGCCGCACAGCACGTAGCCGATGAAGAAGATCCCGGCGCCCAGGCCATAGACCGTTTCGCTGAACTTCAGGGCGTCGAGCATCTGCAACTTGGCGAAGCCGACGTTGACCCGGTCCAGGTAGTTGAACAGGTAGCAGATGAAGATGAAGGGGATCAGGCGCAGGGTGATGCGCTTGTAGACGGCGTTCTTGTCGTCAGCCTGGGCCAGGGCGGCAGCGGCTCTGTGTGACATGCTGGATCTCTCTTTATTATGATTTTGCACGGTGCAAAGGGTAACGTTGACCGCCCCGAGAGTCTCGGCCACCCTGGCGCCGCTGTCTTTGTGCCGGCGCACAGCGAATGCCGTGCCCCCCTGTGCCACTGAACAACGCCGCGCGTGCCGTGGCCCGCCCTGTCGTAGCCAACCCAAGGATCACCGAGCATGTTCGAACTCGATCATGACCTGGCACAGGACATCGTCGACCGCACGATGGCCATCCTGCCCAACAACGTCAACGTCATGGACAGCCAGGGCCTGATCCTGGGCAGCGGCGAGCCGGAGCGCATCAATACCCGCCATGAGGGTGCGCAGCTGGTATTGGCCAACGGCCGGGTGGTGGAGATCGACGAACCCACCGCCCGCCGGCTCAAGGGCGTGCAGCCGGGGATCAACCTGCCGCTGTTGCACGACCAGCGCTTGATCGGCGTGCTGGGCATCACCGGTGATCCGGCGTTGCTGCGCACCTACGCCGAACTGGTACGCATGACCGCCGAAATGCTGGTGAGCCAGCGACACCAGCAGGCCGAACAGCAATGGCGCCGCCAGCGCTGCGATGACCTGCTGGCATTGCTGCTGGGCGAGGGTGGCGACTCGCCGCGCCTGGTGGACGAGGCGCGGCAGATGGGTCTCAAGCCGCAATTGGCGCGCATTCCCTATCTGTTCGAGCTGGGGCTGGAAGCCGGGGCGGGGCAGGACGTCGATGCCCTCAGCGCCTGGTTGATGTCCCGCTATCCGGACAGCTGGTGCGTCAGTGCCGCGCAAACGTCGTTGCTCTGGTGCCGGCCGGCGAGCCTGACCCTGGACGACCCGCGCCTGCTGGAGCGGCTCGTCGGCCTGGGCTGGGATATCCAGCGGGTGGCGGTGGGCGGTCCGGCCGAGGGCCTCTCGGGGTTGCGCCGTTGCTACCGACGGGTCGGCGACCTGCTGGCCTATGGGCGCGACATCCTGCCCGCTACTCGCCTGCTGACCCTGGATCGCTACCGGCTGCCGGTGATGCTCTGGCGCCACCGCAACGAGGATGCCCTGGACGAGTTGCTCAGCCCCTTGCACAAGGTCCTGGCCAAGGACGGCAACGGTCAGTTGCTCGCGACCCTGCGCAGTTGGTGCGAACACGACGGCCAGAGCCAGGCCTGTGCCGACGCCCTGGGCATCCACCGCAACAGCCTGCGCTACCGCATGGAGCGCATTGCCGAACTCAGCGGCGTCGACCCGTTGCGCCTGGACGGCATGCTGTCGCTGTACCTGGCCGTACAACTGCTGCCCCAGCAACCCGCCACCCAATTCGCACCTGAATAACGGCGGTGCCGGTATTACGGGTGCTGCGCCCGCGGTCGCAGCCTCGCCAACGCGGTCCATGGGTTCCATCTGGATAATGGTGCCCCTTCATCCCGACTGCGCAGCTTGTAGCAATGAACAATAAAGTGCCTGCGCCCTTGTGCAGCGGACCGGCGTCAGCCGCTGCGGCAAATGGCAGCATGGCGCCACAAGAACTGGAGATAGCCCCATGAAGATCATCATCGCCCCCGACTCGTTCAAGGACAGCCTGAGTGCCGAAGGCGTGGCCCAGGCCATCGCCCAAGGGCTGGCCGAGGCCTGGCCCGAAGCCCAGGTACTGCAGTGCCCGATGGCCGATGGTGGCGAGGGCACGGTGGAGTCGGTACTCGCCGCATGCCAGGGGCAACTGCGCAGCACCCGGGTCCAGGGCCCGCTGGGTAGCGAAGTGCAGGCCCGCTGGGGCTGGCTGGCATCGAGCCACACGGCGATCATCGAAATGGCCGAGGCCAGCGGCCTGCAACGGGTGCCGCCAGGCCAGCGCGATGCCTGCCACAGCAGCACCTTCGGTACCGGTGAACTGATCCAGGCGGCCCTGGACGCCGGCGCCCGGCGCATCATCCTGGCCATCGGCGGCAGCGCCACCAACGACGGCGGGGCCGGAGCCCTGCAAGCCCTGGGGCTCAAGCTGCTGGACCGCCGGGGCCAGGCGCTGCCCCGGGGTGGCCTGGCCCTGGCCGACCTGGCCAGCATCGAGCTCGACGCCATGGACCCGCGCCTGGCCCAGGTGCGTTTCGAGATCGCCGCCGACGTCAATAATCCCCTGTGTGGCGAGCAGGGGGCCTCGGCCATCTTCGGCCCGCAAAAGGGTGCCTCGGCGCAGCAGGTAGAGGCCCTGGACCAGGCCCTGGGGCACTTTGCCGATCTCTGCGCCCAGGTGCTGCCCAGGGACGTGCGTGACGAACCCGGCAGTGGCGCCGCCGGTGGCCTGGGATTCGCCGCCAAGGCGTTTCTCGGCGCGAGGTTCCGCCCCGGGGTGGAAGTGGTCGCCGAGCTGGTGGGATTGGAACAGGCGGTGCGTGGCGCCGACCTGGTGATCACTGGCGAAGGACGCTTCGATGCCCAGACCCTGCGTGGCAAGACGCCCTTCGGCGTGGCGCGGATCGCTCGTCAGCAAGGGGTGCCGGTGATCGTCATCGCCGGCACCCTCGGCGAGGGTTACCAGCAGATGTACGCCCATGGCGTGGACGCGGCCTTCGCCCTGACCTCCGGGCCCATGAGCCTGGAGCAAGCCTGCGCCGAGGCCCCGCGATTGTTGCGCGAGCGGGCGGCGGACATCGCCCGGCTCTGGCGCCTGGCCGCTACCCGCCAGGCCAGTGTCTAACAGGCCGTTGAAAAATGTAGGCGAGGCAGCCAGCGCAAGGCGAAAACAGGCGAAAAAGCGCACTTTACATGTGGTAAATGAGCATTTTGACCGGGCTGGCGCACCAGCCTGTTTTCAACGCAGCGATGGCAACGCAGGTAGATTTTCAACGGTCTGCTAGCGCAAGCCCCGCTCAGTAGACCCCACCCTCGCTGCTGGGGGCGTCCTGGGCCTTGTACTGCCCGGCCAGGTTCTGCAAACCCTTCATCAGCACCGTGGTGTCCACCCCCACCGCGACGAAGTTGGCTCCCAGCTCGATGCAACGCCGGGCCAGGCCCGGGTCGGCGCTGAGGATGCCCGCGGCCTTGCCGGCCTGGCGCACCCGCAGGATGGCGTCCTCGATCGCCGCGACCACCTGGGGATGTCCGGGATTGCCGCGATGACCCATGGCCGCCGACAAGTCGGCGGGGCCAATGAACACGCCATCGACACCCTCGACCCGGACGATCTCGTCCAGGTTGCTCAAGCCCTCCAGGTTCTCGATCTGCACCAGCAGGCACATGTGTTCGTCGGCCTGGTCCAGGTAGCCGGGGATGCTGTTCCAGCGGGAGGCCCGGGCCAGGGCGCTGCCGACCCCGCGAATGCCCTGGGGCGGATAACGCATGGCGCTGACCAGCTGGCGCGCCTGGGCCGCGCTTTCGACCATGGGCACCAACAGGGTCTGGGCACCGATATCCAGCAACTGCTTGATCAGCGCGGTATCGCCGATCGGCGGGCGGACGATGCCGTGGGCACCGTAGGGGGCGATGGCCTGCAATTGCCCCAGCAAGCTGCGCAGGTCGTTGGGGGCGTGCTCGCCGTCCAGCAGCAGCCAGTCGAAACCGGCATTGGCCGCCAGCTCGGCGCAGTAGGCATTGGCCAGGCCCAGCCACAGGCCGATCTGTGGCTCGCTGCCTTGCAGGCGTTGCTTGAACAGGTTCTGCGGCATGTCCATGGCGTTCTCCTCAGACGAAACGGCAGGCGATGCTGCCCAGTTGGTCGTAGTCGACGTGAAATACATCCCCCGGGTGCGCGGCCACCGGACGGGTGAACGAGCCGCCAAGGATGATCTGCCCGGCTTCCAGGCCGACGTCGTAGGCCGCCAGCTTGTTGGCCAGCCAGGCCACGCCCTTGGCCGGGTGGTTGAGCACCGCGGCCGAGACCCCGGACTCTTCGATCACGCCGTTGCGGTACAGCACCGCCGGCACCTTGCGCAGGTCCACGTCGCCGGGGCGCACGGCCCGGCCACCCATTACCACCCCGGCGTTGGCGGCGTTGTCGGAAATGGTATCGAAGACCTTGCGCGTGGCCTGGGTCTGCGGGTCCACCTGCTGGATGCGCGCGTCGATGATCTCCAGCGCCGGGATCACCCAGTCGGTGGCCTCCAGCACATCGAACAGGGTGCAGCCGGGGCCCTTGAGGGGCTTGCCGAGGATGAACGCCAGCTCCACCTCGACCCGCGGCACGATGAAGCGCTGGAAGGGAATGTCACTGCCTTCATCGAACAGCATGTCGTCCAGCAGGGCGCCGAAGTCCGGCTCGCTGATGTTCGACGACACCTGCATCGCCCGGGAGGTGAGGCCGATCTTGTGGCCCACCAGCCGGCGGCCGTCGCGGATCTTGCGTTCCACCCAGCTGCGCTGGATCGCATAGGCATCCTCGATGCGGATATCCGGGTATTCCAGGGACAGCTGGCCGATCTGTTCGCGGCTGCGTTCGGCGGCATCGAGGCGCGCTGCGGCCTGTTGGATGGCGGAGGGGCTGAGCATGTTCATTTCTCTTGTGGGTTGACGATATGGGCCGGCACCCAGAGCACCAGCCAGGCGCCCAAGGCGATCAGCAGGGCCAGGGCATACAGCGCCAGGCTGGCGCTTTGGGTGGCGTCACGCACCACGCCGATCAGGTAAGGCGCGAGGAAGGCCGCAACGCTGCCGAAGGAGCTGATCAGGGCGATGCCTGCAGCCTGGGTATTGCTGGCCAGAAAGGCCGGCGGCAGTTGCCAGAACATCGGCAGTGCGGCGCTGGCGCCCATGCCCGCCACCAGCAGGCCGAACATCACCAGCCAGGGGTTCTGTGGCGCCAGGGCGGTCAGCGCCAGGCCCAGGCAGGCCATCAGCAGCGGCACAGCCAGGTGCCAGCGCCGCTCGCGCAGGCGGTCCGAGGAGCGGCCGACCGCCAGCATGAACAGGCAACCGGCGAGGTAGGGCAGGGCGCTGAGCAGGCCGACGTCGCCGTCCCCGGCCACGCCAGAATGGTGGATCAGGGTCGGCATCCAGAAGGCGATGGTATTGACCGCCAGCATCACCGCGAAATAGATGCCCACCAGCAACCAGGCGTGGCGGTCCTTGAGAATGTCGCTGAAGCGGTTGATGGACTTGCGCTGCTCCTCTTGCTGCTGGGTCTTGTGCAACCAGGCCTTTTGCGCGGCGCTGAGCCACGTGGCCTGGTCGATGCTGTCCGGCAATGCCTTGAGCACCAGCAGCCCGAGCAGCACCACCGGCAGGCCCTCGATCAAAAACATCCATTGCCAGCCGCGCAAGCCGCCCCGGTCATGGAAATTCTCCAGGATCCAGCCCGACAGCGGGCCGCCCAGGACCCCGGCCATGGGCACGGCGATGGCGAACAGCGCGGTGGCCTGGCCACGGCGGTCGGCCGGGAACCAGCGGTTGAGCAGCACCAGGATGCCGGGAAAGAAGCCGGCCTCGGCCACCCCCAGCAAGAAGCGCAGCACATAGAAACCCCAGGCGTCCTGGACCAGCATCAGCGCGCTGGACAGCAGGCCCCAGACCAGCATCAGCAGGGCGATCCAGCGCCGTGGCCCGACCCGCTCCAGGGCCAGGTTGCTGGGCACGCCGAACAGCGCGTAGGCGATGAAGAACAACCCGGCGCCCAGGCCGTAGACGCTGTCGCTGAAGCCCAGGTCCTGGGTCATCTGCAACTTGGCGAAGCCGATGTTGATCCGATCCAGGTGGGCGAAGATGTAGCAGACGAACAGCAATGGCATCAGGCGCCAGGTGATCTTGCGATAGCAATCGTTGGCCTCGGCCAGCGGGGCCTGGGCAATGGCAGGGCGGGACATGGGCATGGCCTCGTTGTTGTTCTTGTGGGTTGCGCAAGCCGCCGGTTACGGCGGCTACAGCGACTTGAGGAAGGCGTGGACGTTGTTGTGCTTGAAGTTGAGCTCGGCCTCCAGCTCGCTCATCTCGAACGACAGGGCCAGCAGGCGCTGGGCCTGCAACTGGGCGAAGTGCGCCTTGATGATCTGGAACAGGCCCTCGGCCACCTGGCGCCGGGTTTCAAGGTCGCGCCCGGCCCCCACTTGCAGGCGCATATGGACGAAGGCGTAGTCATGCTTGCCGTCGGCCATGCGCCAGGTGTCCAGGCGTACCCCACGGCTGCGGATGCCACCCAGGGGGAACACGCCACTGGCGCCCAGGTAGTCGTGGACCTTTTCGAACAGCCCCGGCAGGTCGGCCTGGGCTTCGATGTTGTCGGTGTATTCAGCGATGAAATGCGGCATGGGACCTCCTTTGGAGGCAGCTGCAAGCTACAAGCTACAAGCCGCAAGAGGGATCTCCTGTGGCTGTAGCTCGCGGCTCACCGCTGCTCTTGATGTTTTCTTGCAGCGTGTCGCTAGAAGCTTGTCGCTGACTTCACAACGCAAAGATGGCGTTGATCTGGCCGGTGCCGGAGCTGCCGAACAGCGGCGTGACGATCTCGGCCGGGCGGTTGTACTCGGGGCCGCCCAGCAGCCCTAGGAGCATCGCCGTGTCGTGCATCTTGCCTTCGCCATAGCAGTGCTCGGCGTAGTCGGGGAGCATCGCGCAGAACTCGCGGAAGCGGCCCTGCTGCCACAACTCCACCACGCGCTGGTCGACCTGCTTGTCGAATTCCCGGGTCCAGTTGTGGATGTTGGCCTCGGCCTCGCGGTCATCGGAAAACCGGTGGGACAGGGAGCCGGAGGCCAGCACCAGGACCTTGCGGTCGCTCTTCTCGATGGCCCGGCGCACGGCGGCGCCGAAGGTGAAGCTGTCGGCCAGCTTGTGCCAGGCGCACCAGGCAGCGATGGACACCACCTGGAAATGCTCGGCGGCGGGCACGTCCATGTGCATGTAGCGCATGGGCACCAGGGTCCCGTACTCCAGCTCCAGGCTGGGGATGTTATGAGCCAGGGTGCGCACGTCGGCGGCGTTGGCCTCGGCGGCGATCAACTCTCCCAGCGCCGGGCAGCCCGGGTAGTCATAGGTCATGTTCTTGATGAAATGCGGCAGCTCGTTGCTGGTGTAGGTGCCGTTGAACACCTCGCCGCAATTGATGTGATAGCCGCTGTTGACCAGCCAGTGCACATCGAACACCACCGCGGTGTCGGCGCCCAGGGCCCGGGCCCGGCGAGCGATTTCCTTGTGCCCGGCGATGGCCGCCTCGCGGCAGCCGTGGTGCTTGCCCGGCAACTCGGACAGGTACATCGATGGAACGTGGCAGACCTTGGCGGCCATGACGACTTCGCCCATGGTGCTTCTCCTGAAACATCTTATTGTTGGGGGGATCCGGGACGGTCCTGAACCTTACCAGAGCGTTGAAAAACGTAGGCGAGGCAGCCAACGCAGGTAGTTTTTCAACGGCCTGTTACACGCCCCAGCGCGGGATGTGGTGGCTGCCCATGGAGAGGCAGACGTTCTTGATCTCGGCGAACACCTCGAAGCTGTATTCACCCCCTTCGCGCCCGGTGCCCGAGCCCTTGACGCCGCCGAATGGTTGGCGCAGGTCGCGCACGTTCTGGCTGTTGATGAACACCATGCCGGCCTCGATGCCCCGGGCCAGGCGGTGGGCCTTGCCGATGTCCTGGGTCCAGATGTAGGACGCCAGGCCGTACTCGGTGTCGTTGGCCAGGGCCAGGGCCTGGGCTTCATCCTTGAACGGGATCAGGCACACCACCGGGCCGAAGATCTCTTCCTGGGCGATGCGCATCTTGTTGTCCACGTCGGCGAACACCGTGGGCTGGATGAATTGCCCGCGCGACAGGTGCGCCGGCAGGCCGGCCGGTCGTTCCAGGCCACCGGCCAGCAGGGTCGCGCCTTCCTCGATGCCGATGCGGATGTAGCCGGTGACCTTGTCGTAGTGCTGCTGGGTGATCATCGAGCCGACCTGGGTCTTGGGGTCGGTCGGGTCACCGACGATCAGGCGCTTGGCCCGGGCCGCGAACTCCTTGACGAACTGCGGGTACACGCTTTGCTGGATGAAGATCCGGCTGCCGGCGGTGCAGCGCTCGCCATTGAGCGAGAAAATGGTGAACAGCGCGGCGTCCAGGGCCCGTTCCAGGTCGGCGTCCTCGAAGATCAGCACCGGCGACTTGCCCCCCAGTTCCATGGAGTACTTCTTCAGGCCCGCGGTCTGCATGATCTTCTTGCCGGTGGCAGTGCCGCCAGTGAAGGAAATGGCGCGCACATCCGGGTGGCGCACCAGGGCATCGCCGGCGGTGGCGCCATAGCCCTGGATGACGTTGAGCACGCCGTTGGGAATGCCGGCTTCCACGGCCAGGCGCCCCAGTTCATTGGCGGTCAGCGGCGACAGCTCGCTCATCTTCAGCACCGCAGTGTTGCCCAGGGCCAGGCAGGGCGCGGTCTTCCAGGTGGCGGTCATGAACGGCACGTTCCACGGTGACACCAGGGCGCAGACCCCCACCGGCTGGTACAGGGTGTAGTTGAGCATCTGGTCGTCCACCGGGTAGCTGTGGCCGTCCATGCGGGTGCAGACCTCGGCGAAGAAATCGAAGTTGTGCGAGGCCCGGGGAATCAGCACGTTGCGGGTCTGGTGGATCGGCAGACCGGTGTCCAGGGTCTCCAGCTCCGCCAGTTGCGGCACGTTCTGGTCGATCAGCTCACCCAGGCGGCGCATCAGGCGGGCGCGTTCCTTGGCCGGGGTATTGGCCCATTTCGGAAACGCCTCCTTGGCCGCGGCCACCGCACGGGCCACTTCCTCGGCGCCGCCGCTGGCGACTTCGCCGATGGCCTCGCCGGTGGCCGGGTTGTAGTTGACGAAGGTGTCGCGGCTTGCGACTTCGCGGCCGTCGATCCAATGCTTGATCATGCTGTTGCCCCTTGTGCTGGATGGGCGAAGAACTCGGCTTCGCTGACGATTCGGTTGACCAGGCGCGCCACGCCTTGCACTTCCACCACCACTTCATCGCCGGGCACCACGTCGGCCAGGCCCTCGGGGGTGCCGGTGGCGATCATGTCGCCCGGTTGCAGGGTCATGAAGCTGGAGAAGTATTCGATCAGGTAGGGAATGTCGAAGATCATGTCCGCAGTGGTGCCTTCCTGCTTCAGCTCGCCGTTGATCCAGGTGCGCAGCTTCAGGTTGCCGGGATCGGGCACGTCGCCGACGTCGACGATCCAGGGGCCCACCGGGGTGGTGGCATCGCGGTTCTTCACCCGCAGGTTGGGGCGGTAGTAGTTTTCCAGGTAGTCGCGGATGGCGTAGTCGTTGCACACCGTGTAGCCGGCCAGGTAGTCGAGGGCGTCGGCGCGCTTGACGTTCTTCGCCGGCTTGCCGATGACCGCCACCAGCTCGCACTCGTAGTGCATGTAGGCGACGCCATCCGGGCGCCAGGTCCGCTGGTTGTGGCCGGTGTAGGTGCCCGGTGACTTGATGAACGCCAGGGGCTCGGTGGGCGGGGTGAAGGCCAGCTCGCGGGCGTGGTCGGCATAGTTCAGGCCCAGGGCGAACATGTTGCCGGTGGCGGGCGGCAGCCAGGTGACCTGTTGCTCACCGAGCGTGCGGCCATCGGCCAGGCGCACGTTGTGCTGGTCGTCGACCTGGACCCTGTGAACCTTTCCTTCGAACAGGATGCGGGCGTGTTTCATGGGCGAGCCTCCTGTGGCGCGACGATGTGGTTGGTGAGGCGGCCCAGGCCGCTGATCTCGATATCGACGCGATCACCGGGCTGCACGTCGACCCGGCCTTCGGGGGTGCCGGTGAGCAGCACATCGCCGACGTCCAGGGTCATGAACTCGCTGAGCTCGGCGATCAGCCGGGCCACGCTGCGGACCTGGTTGGCAGTGGTGTTTTCCTGCACCACCTGGCCATTGACCAGCAGCTTGATGGTCAGCGCCTGCGGGTCGGCGACCTCGGCGGCCGGCACCAGGACCGGGCCCAGGGCGCAGAAGCCGTCGCGACACTTGGCCTTGACCGCCGGGCGGTAGTAGCTGTCCTCCGGCAGGCTGAATTCGTTGGCGATGGTGTAGCCGGCCACGTGTTCCAGGGCCTGGGCTTCGCTGACCCGACTGGCGCGCTTGCCGATCACCACGGCCAGGGCCGGGCCCGGTTGCAGCCGTTCGCCGGCCGGATGCTCGACAGCGCCGTCGTGCTGGTTGCGGGTGTTGGGGGTCTTGATGAACAGCACCGGCTTCACCGGCGGCTTCTGGTAGGGCGGCTGGCTGAAGCTCTCTAGGTGCTCGTGCAGCAACCCCTGGTAGTTCAGCGCCACGCCGAACAGGGTGCCGCCAGCGTGGTCGTTCAAGGCTCGGCTCATCGAGCGTCTCCTGGTTGCGGGTCTCGGGCCCGTGCGGCGCTTGCCGGTCGCGGGATGAATTCGTTAATGTGTTAACGTTATATTTAATATGTTAACGATCGTCAAGCAGCTGTCTTGCATGTTGTGCCGCACCCTGGCGGGCAAGCGGCGAATCACCCAGGATGGCCCAGGCCCGCGTGCTGAAAACAACAAGAGAGGGGCGCCATGCACCCACGCCAACCGATCCCCAACATCAACATCGGCCAGGTCTACGACCAGCGCTACGCCGATGCCCAGGTGCATTACGACAAGCTGAGCAACCTGGCCGGTTTTTTCGGTCGCAACATGCCGGTGCACCGCCATGACCGGTTCTTCCAGGTGCACTACGTGCAAAGCGGCGCGGTGCGCGTCTACCTCGACGACCGGCAATACCTGGAGTCCGGGCCGATGTTCTTCCTCACGCCGCCGACCATCGCCCATGCCTTCGTCACCGAGGCCGATGCCGAGGGCCATGTGCTCACGGTGCGCCAGCAACTGGTATGGGAGTTGATCGGCGCAGACCCGGCCCTGGCCCCGGCTCCCCAGGTGCCGCCGGCGTGCGTGGCCCTGGGCCGGCTCGGTGCCGGGTTCGCTGGCGAGGTGCGGCGCCTGGAATGCCTGTTCCATGAGTTGCAGCAGGAGATCGACGGGCAGCGGGCCGGGCGCGAGCCGGCGCTGCAAGCCTTGACCCGGTTGCTGTTGATCAGCCTGCTGCGGCTCTCGGCCAACTCCCTGGAAGCCCGCCCGGCGCGCCATGAAGACCTGCAGATCTTCCATCGCTTCAACGAGCTGATCGAGGCCCACTACCTGGAGCACTGGCCCCTGGGGCGTTATGCCGGGCAGATCGGGGTGACCGAGGCGCGGCTCAACGATGTCTGCCGGCGCATCGCCGACTTGCCGTCCAAGCACTTGGTGTACGAACGCCTGATGCAGGAGGCCAAGCGCCTGTTGCTGTTCACCGGCAGCTCGGCCAGCGAAATCTGCTACCAGCTGGGGTTCAAGGATCCGGCCTATTTCAGCCGGTTCTTCCAGCGCTATGCCAAGGCCGCCCCGGGCGAGTATCGGGCGCGCCAGGGGCTGGTCACGTCGCCTGTGCCGGGTCACTGAGTGCAGCAGCCGGGCTGGGTGGGCAGGCGTCGCCCGCAGGCCTTGCCGGTGGTATTCGAAACCTGGCGAGCGTGGCAGAATCCGCGCCTTTTCCGACAAGGAGCGTCGTCATGCTGCGTCCCGTTGCGTTGTCCCTGCTGATGCTTGGCGCCATGGCCTGCCAGGCCCGGGAGCTGCCCGAGCTGACGCCGTTGTGGCAGCAGCAGAAGGGCTGGATCAGCGCGTGCGACAACCGCCGCGATTGCCAACTGCTCTACGTGCCGAACATCGAGTTTGCCGAGCAGGTCAACCACCTGACGCTGATCATCCGCAGCCAGGCCGGCCCCGCGGGGCGGGTGCAACTGCAACTGGAGCACCAGGGGGCGCCATTCCAGCTGCAGGCGTTGCGCCTGGATGGCCAGCCGCTGGAACCAGCCTTGCTGGCGGCTTTGGTCGAGGAACCGCAGGGCCCCGACGGTAAGCCAGAGCAACAGTATTACCGGGTTGACGACCAGGCCCTGGCCCGCCAGTGGCTGGCACGGCTGCAGGCCGGGCAGGTGCTGGAGCTGCCCGGTGAGGAGCCGGCCCAAGTGCTCCTGGCGACTCTGCCGCACTTGCTGCACCGGGTGGACCAGGTCCAGCACCGCCAGGGCACGGCCAGCGCCCTGGCCGAACCCGGCGAGCAGCCAGCGAGCTCGGTGCCCCGGGTCCAGCCGCCCCGGGCATTGCGTCCCTACCCGGGGGTGACGCCCCTTGGCGCTCAGGAACGTGCAGGGCTGCTGGCGGCGGTGCAGGCGGCATTGCCGGCACCTAAGGCCGCGCAAGACGATGACTACATCATGCCGCCGAGGATCGAGGTCTATCCCCTGACCGAGCAGCAGGCGCTGGTGTTCGAGTTCTCCGACTGCGGCGCCTACACCTGCCTGTTCGATATCAGCAGCCGCTCGCGGAGCGCGCCATACGGGCTGCAAGCCCTGCAGATACAGGCGTTGCCGGCTGGCAGTGTCGATCATGCCGGTGGCCTCAACTATGACCCCGAGACCGGCCTGCTCAGCAGCTACCTGATGGGGCGCGGCATAGGCGACTGCGGTGAAATGGCCAGTTGGCACTTCGACGGCCAGGCCTTCCAGCTCACCGACTACCGGCGCATGCCCAACTGCAGCGGCCTGGGCTACGACCAATGGCCGGTGCTCTGGAGCGCCGAGGCGCCGAAGCGCTCCTGAGCCCGGCCTCAGGTGCAAGCCTCACCCTGGGGCACGAGGCTCGCTTGCGCCCGCGCGCTGGCCAGCACCAGGTCGGCGGCCTTCTCGCCGATCATGATCGCCGCCGCGTTGGTGTTGCCGGTGATCAGGCTCGGCATGATCGAGGCGTCCGCCACCCGCAGCCCCTGCAGGCCATGGACCCGCAACTGGTCATCCACCACCGCCCATTCGTCATGGCCCATCTTGCAGCTGCCCACCGGGTGGAACACCGTGCCCAGGTTGTGGCGGATCCACTGCTCGATCTGTTCCTGGCTCTGCACCTGCGGCCCGGGCACCAGCTCGTCCTGCAGGTGTTGGGCGAAGGCCCGGGTCGCCGCCAGCCGGCGCACCAGGCGCAGGCCCTCCACCAGCTTGCGCATGTCCTGCGGGTGGCTGAGGAAGTTGGCCTCGATCAGCGGCTTGTCCTGCGGGTCGGCCGAGTTGAGGCGCACCCGGCCGCGGCTCTGCGGGTGCATTACCGCCACGTGCAGGCTGATGCCATGGCCTACCGGCACCAGGCGTTGCGGCTGGTTCTTCAACGCCGGGGCGACGATCAGGCCCAGCTCCGGCACCGGCGAGCCCGGGTCCAGGCGCAAGAAAGCCCCGGACTCCACCGTGTTGGACGTCAACGGCCCCCGGCGCCGGGCCAGGTACTGCCAGGGCGAGCGGGCCAGGGGCAGCAAGCCCCGGGGCGACAGGCCGTAGCTCAATTCGGGGCGACAGCGGTACATCAACACGATGTCCTGGTGGTCCTGCAGGTTATGCCCGACCCCGGGCAGGGCATGGCGCTGGGCGATGCCATGGCGTTGCAGCTCCTCGGCGGGACCGATCCCCGAGAGCAGCAACAGTTGCGGCGAGTTGATCGCCCCGGCGCAGAGGATCACCTCGCGCCGCGCCAATAGCTGGCGTGCCTGGCCATCCTGGCTGACTTGCACGCCGGTGGCGCGCTTACCCTCCAGCACTACACGGTGGGTCAGGGTGGAACTGAGCACGGTCAGGTTCGGCCGCTGCAGAATCGGGTGCAGGAAAGCCCGGGCTGCACTGCAACGCTCGCCGTTGACCTGGGTGACGTGGAAGGGCCCGAAACCTTCCTGCTCCGGCCCGTTGAAGTCCGGGTTGTAGCTCCAGCCCAACTCCATGGCGGCCTCGAAGAACACCCGGTTCACCGGGCTGGGGCTGCGCTGCTCGGCGACGTTGAGTTCGCCGCCACGGCCATGCCAGGGCGCATCCCCGGGCTCGAAGTGTTCCGAGCGCTTGAAGTAGGGCAGCAGCTCGTCATGGCTCCAGCCCAGGTTGCCGGCGGCGGCCCACTGGTCGTAGTCGTGGCGATGGCCACGGATGTAGATCATGCCGTTGATGGCGCTGGAGCCGCCCCAGACCCGGCCCCGGGGGCAGGGGATCGGGCGTCTGCCGCTGGTGGCCTGGGCGCTGAAGGCATGCATCCAGTTCCAGCGCGGGTTGGCGATCAGGCGGATGATGCCCGCCGGCGTGCGTATGTAGGCGCCCGGCAGCAGGCTGCGGTCGCTGGGGCCGGCCTCGATCAGGCACACCTTGAGGCTGGGGTCGGCGGACAGTCGGTTGGCCAGCACGCAACCGGCGGAGCCGGCGCCGACCACGATGTAGTCGTAGCTGTGGAGTGGAGTTTCAGGCATGGCGGTGACCTCTTGGGCAGTCGGGGAAATCCATCTCACAACCCCAGCAGCGAGCCGACGTCCAGGCTCACTTGCAGGCCGACGACAAAGCCGTTGCCGCTCAGCTCGCGGGCTTCGGGGTTGTAGAAATTGTCCGGGTTGATCAGGTACTGGACGCTCGGCTCCAGGGTCAGTTGCCGGGTCAGGGCGATGTTCGCGTTGGCTTCCAGGGCATAGACATTGCGCCGGCCCAGGCGCGAGTCGCCGTCGTTGGCGATCCGTGCCTGCTGCTGGAAGCGCAGTTGGTGATCGTTCAGGCGCAGGTAGCTGGCCTTGAAGTTGAGCTTGTCTTGCGGGCGGTCGAAGGGCGCGAGATAGGTCAGGCCGGCCTCGGCGAAGTGGCTGAAGGGTTGCTTGGCATCGGCCGCCGCCGACAGCGAGCCGAACAACAGCAGGGCCTGTGGCGCGCTGCCTGATCCGCCGCCGGCGCGCCACACAGCCTGCTGGAACTTGAAGAAGGCGCCAGCGCTGCCGAAGGCGGTGGCGCCGGTCAGTGGGTCTTCCTGCTTGGAGGTGTTGTAGTAGCCGTTGAGCTCGTAGTGAAAGCCATAGCCGTCCTGCCGCTGGCTGCCCACGCCCAGCAGCAGGCTGGTGCCGCTGGCATCGTCGGTGCTGAAGTCCAGGCCCTGGCGATGCTTGAGGTAGTCCACCGGGTTGGATTCGAAGGCACCGCCATGCAGGTACCACTGCGGCGTCGCCTGGTACTTCAGGTAGCCGCCCCAGGCCCCGTAGGGTGGCGGCAGGATACCGGTGGAGGCCTCGATGATCGGGTCGTTGCAGGTCACCGTGCTCTCGCAGTTGTAGATGTAGAAATAGCGCCGGGCGTTGGTCCGCCCCAGGCTCAGGTCGACCTGGCCGTCGAGCCAGGTCTGCTGGTAGGTCAACAGGCTCAGCTGGTTGCTGGTCAGGTCGTTGTGGATCGGCGCGCCGCCGAAGTAGCTGCCGGCGGCCCCTTGCCAGTTGCGCGAGGTGGGCACGCCGGTCCCCTCGTCGAGGATGAACAGCGTCTGCTCGACATGCAGGGCCGCACCGTCCAGGCCGGCGAAGGTCGCAAGGTCGATATCGGCGCCGACGAACAGGTCGCCGCTGTTGCCGAAGCTGTGGGGCCGGGGGCCGGTATCGAGGTTCTTCATGGACAGGCTGAGGAACTGGATATGCGGGGTGATGCCTTGTCCGGCCAGGTAGTCGCCCAGGCCGGCCAGCGGTCCGCTGCGCGGTTCGCTGGCGGTAGCGGCAAGGCTGGGCAGGGGCAACAGCAGGGCGGCCAGCAGCGGGCCGAGTGCATGGGTGGCATTCATGTCGGGTACTCGTTTGTTGTTGTTCTTGTGGTGAGTGATGAACAGCGCCTCGATCAGGCTTCGGCCAGGGCCGGGCTGGGGTTGACCAGCACCTTGATCTGGCGCTTGTCCTGCAGCAGGACCTCGAAACCCTCCGTTACCGCCTGCTCCAGGGACAGGCAGCGGCTGACCAGCCGCGACAGGTCCAGGTCCTTGCTGGCCAGCAGCTCCAGCAACGGCGGATAGACGTCGCGGTAGCCGACGCTGCCCAGCAGGCGCAGCTCGTTGTTGACCAGGTGGAAGGCATCGAATTGCACCTGGCCCATCAGCCCCACCAGCACCGCTTCGCCACCTTTGCGCAGGCTGTGCAGGGCATGGTCCAGGGTCTGCTGGCTACCGGCCGCCTCGAAGGCGCTGTCCAGCCCGCCATCGCTCAACTGCCGCAGTCGCTGGCGCAAGTCGGGCGCCGCGCCATCCAGGGCCTGGGTAGCGCCCAGTTCCAGGGCCAGTTGCCGGCGCCCGGGGTCCAGGTCCACGGCATAGATGCGTTCGACCCCTCGGAGCCGGGCCAGCATTACCAGCAGCAGGCCAATGGGCCCCAGGCCGAACACCGCGCAGCTGGCGCCGGGTTGCAGGCTGCTCTGGTTCAGGGCGTGGCAGGCCACGGCCGCCGGTTCCAGCAACGCCGCCTGGCGGAAACTGACGCTATCGGGCAGCCGGTGCAGCATGTAGGCCGGCACCAGCGCCTGTTCGGCAAAACCGCCGTCGCCCATCAGGCCGATGAAACCCATGGACTCACAGAGGTTGTACTGGCCCGCCTGGCAATACCGGCATTGGCCGCAACGGTATTCCGGTTCCACCACCACCCGCTGGCCGAGCAGCCCGGGATCGACCCCGGGGCCCAGGGCCAGCACCTGGCCGCAGAACTCGTGGCCCAGGGTCAAGGGTGCCCGGCAACCGGACAGCGGATGCGCCTGCTGCTGTGGGATGGAGTGCGGGCCATTGGCGTATTCGTGCAGGTCGCTGCCGCAGATGCCGCAATAGGCGACTTGCAGCAGTACCTGGCCAAGGCCGGGCTGGCGCAGTTGTACCTGGCTCAGGCGCAGGTCGCGGGCAGCGTGCCAACGCAGTGCTTTCATGGGCGTTCTCCTTGCAGGGTCGGTGAGTGGAGGTTCGTGGCCTGGCGCCGGGCCAGCACCGCCGGCGCGGTTTCCTTGAGCAGCAGCGCCAGGGCCGCCGCCAGCAGCGCGCCGGCGCAGGACATCCACATGACGATCGACAAACCGAAGCGGTCGGCGGCGAAGCCGGCGAGGGTCGGGGCGACGAAACCACCCACCAGCTCCCCGATGCCCATGATCAGCCCCAGGGCCGTGGCCATGACTTCCCGCGGCACGGTCTCCGCCGGGATGGTGGCCATGAACAGGGTGAAGCAGCCCAGCCCGGTGTAGGTCAGCAGCATCAGCACGCCCAGCAGCCACGGCGTGGGCGCGAAGAGCAGGGCCAGGGGACAGCAGGCCGCCACCAGCGAGAACAGCACCAGGGTCGGGCGCCGGCCGATGCGGTCGGAAATCGCCGGTACGCCAAACCCCCAGAGCACCCAGGCACCGCCCAGGCAGCTCATCACCGTGCCCATGCTGGCCGGGCTGTAGTCGCGGACCTTGACCAGGAAGGTCGGGGTGAAGGAGATCAACACGATGAACCAGGTCAGGAAGAAGCAACTGATCAGGGTGCACAGCAGGATGTTGCGGCTCTTGAGCAGCGCCAGCCGACTGATACCGTTGCCGCTCGGGCCCTGTACGGATGCTGCGCGGCTGGGCGCATCCGGCTGGACGTAGCGCCAGATCAGCAGGGCGATCAGCAAGCCGGGCACCAGCGAGATGATGAACGCATGGCGCCAGCCGTAGGCCTCGGCCAGGGCCACCAGGACCGGCGGGCCGATCACCGCCCCCAGCAGGCCGGCGGCCGAGCCTTGCAGCAGGCCCATGTTCAGGCCCCGACGGTGAGGCGAGGAAGCTTCCACCATCAGCGATTGCGACAGCGGCAGGATCGGCCCTTCGGCCAGGCCCATGATGGCGCGAAACAGCAGCAGGCTGAGGAAGCCGGTGACCAGCCCCGACAGCGCCGAACACAGCGAGAACAGCAGCACCGCGACGATCAAGAGCGGCTTGCGCCGGCCCCGGCGGTCCGACCAGGCCCCTACCAGCGCCCCGGAAACCGCCCAGGCCAGGGCCAGCACCGAAGACAGCAAGCCCAGGTGGCGGTTGCCCAGTTGCAACTCGTCGGCCATGAAGGGGAACAGGAAGGACAGCGCCAGGCGGTCGAAAAACACGAAGCCGAAGGTCAGGAACAGCACCCCCAGCAAGGTGTTCTCGTAGCTGGCCTTGTTGTTTTTATAAGCCATGGTGATTCTCCGCACGCAGGTCGAGGCCGTGATCAGCGAAACAGGGTGTCGATATGGGCCGCGCCCAGGCCGATGTTTTCGTAGTGCGCACGGCACAGGGCGATGTAGGAGTGCACGTCGAAGTAGCCGTCGGGCTCGCCCTGTTCGTCGAGCCAGATCAGCGGGCCCTTGACGATGAAGAACACCCGCATCGGCTGCTCGTGTTCGTAGGCCACCAGGGTGTGGCCTTCGCCTGGGGTCTCGTAGACGAAGTCGCCGGCGGTGGCGGTCCATTCGTGCTCCAGGTAACCCCACTTGCCGGACAGGGTGTAGGCGAAGACCTCGTGGGGGTGGTAGTGGCGGTTGACCAGCCCGGCGCTGCTGGCCATCAGGATGTCGCACCAGCGGTTCTCGCTGGGCGAGATCCACAGCGGGCGCGAAGACACGGTCTCGGTGAAGGGCACGTACAGGCTCAGGTCGTCGCTGGCGGCGTCGGGCAGGTAGACCTCGGGCTTGGCGTCGGGCTTGAAGCAGTTGGCGATGGGCTGCAGGTCTTTCCAGAACTCTCGGGTGGCGGCTTCAGGCATGGTCGGTCTCTCTTGTTGTCGTGGAGTCGTCGGTGCAATGCCAGCGGGGCTGACGGCACGACTCTAGGCCGGCCGGGGGCGGGCGGTTTGTCCGGATCGGACCGCTTTGTTGTCGGTTTCGGACGGTTGCACCACGGCGGTTGACAGTGGGCGGGGGAAGTTGACAGGGCAAATCATTCAGATATTAATGAATGGCCGCAGGCCACGGGTTCCGTGGCTCCAGGTGCCTGGACGGAGCCTTGCCGCCCGGGAAACATCCCGCTGCCATGAGAAGAACAACAATGTCTCCATGCGCCTTGCTCGAAACCCGCCACGCCAGTACCCAGGCCATCGACCGGGACCTGCGCCTGGCATTCTGGGAGGACTACAACGCCAGCACCCTGGTAGGGCTCAAATGCAACTCCTACGCCGAGAGCGGCTTCACCGCCCGCCAGGACAACCTGCACTTGAGCGCCATGCGCCTGGCGCGGATCGTCGGCAATGAACATGTCGTGGAGCGTGACCGTTCGATGATCCGTGGCGTGCCCAAGGAGTCGATCTTCGTCTCCCTGGTCACCGACAGTGGTTCGTTCTTCTACCAGGGCGGCACCTGCCAGTTGCTGGAGCCGGGCGAGCTGGTGGTGTATCGCACCGACAAGCCCTACCTGTTCGGTTTTTCCGCAGCCATGCGCCAGTTCATCTTCGATATTCCCCAGGAGCAGTTCGCCCGCCGTTGCCTGCGGCGCTTCGACCAGCCGTTGAAGATCGGCGTGCAGGGCGGTGGCCAGCGTCTGTTGTTGCGCACCCTGGCCGAGCGCACCAGGGTTTTTTTCCAGCAACCCTTGTGCGGTGCGGCCGAGGATTACCAGGAGCACGCCTTCGAACTGCTGGCCAGCCTGATCGCCGGGCAAGTGGGGCAACGGCCGATCAACGCCTTGAGTGCCTCCTACCTGCTGGCGGCCAAGCAGTACATCCAGGAGCACCTGGCGGACCCGGAGTTGAGTTGCGAGCGGGTGGCGGCGCAGGTCGGCGTGTCGCCGCGCCACCTGGCCCGGTTGTTCGCCCTGGAAGAGTGGCTGCCCAGCCGCTTCATCCTGGAGAAGCGCCTGCAACAGGCCCAGCAACTGCTGTGCAGCCCCCGGGGGGCTGCGCTGGATATCAGCGAGATTGCCTATCGCCATGGCTTTGCCAGCCAGGCGCACTTTGCTCGGGCTTTCAAGGCCCGCTACCAACTCACGCCCAGTGAAGCGCGGCGCCACGGCCCCACGCCAGCTTGAGGGCGCCTTAAAAAAACGTAGGCGAGGCAGCCAGCGCAACGCGGCTTGCGGCGAAACGGCAACAGACCCTAGAGGCGCCCTTGAGCGACCGGGCGCTGCGGGATTCAGCGAGCGAAGGCCTCCAGGGCCTGGGCCTGGCGCTCCAGTAGCTGGCGTTGCAGGGCCAGGACCGGTTCCTTGGGCTGCTGCAGGCGCACGAACTCCAGCATCGGGTCGGTGACCGCAGTGCGGATGCCTGACAGTGCCTCCAGGGTCGCCAGGCCACAGAACGGCACGTAGGCCTCGGAGTAGCCGCCTTCATGCACCAGCACCAGGCGCCCGCCACACAGGCGCGCGGCGGCGTCGCGCAGGCACTGGGTCATTTCGCGGAACGAGTCGCTGTGCAACAGCATCCGCGCCAGCGGGTCCACGGCGTTGGCGTCGTAGCCGCAGGCGACGATGATCAGTTGCGGCTCGAAGCGCTCCAGCGCCGGCACCACGATGCGCTGCATGGCTTGCAGGTAGGCGTCGTGCCCGCCGCCGGGCAGCAGCGCAACGTTGATGTTGCAGCCCAGGCCCGGGCCGCGCCCACGGTCCTGCTCGCCGCCGTAGCCGGCCGGGAAACAGCCGTCCTGGTGCAGGGACAGGGTCAGTACATCGGCGCGCTCCTCGAAGATCGCCTGGGTGCCGTTGCCGTGGTGCACGTCCCAGTCGATCACCGCCACCTTGCCCAGGCCGTGGCGGGCCTTGGCCGCCTCGATGGCGATGGCGATGTTGGCCAGGAAGCAGAACCCCATGGCCTGGTCGGCCAGGCAGTGGTGTCCCGGTGGCCGGGACAGGGCGTAGGCGTTGTCGGCCTCGCCGCTGAGCACCGCATCCACCGCGGCGATGGCCAGCCCGGCAGACAATTTGGCGATTTCATAACTGCCGGGCCCCACTGGTGCCTGGTCGCCCAGCTCGCCGCCGCCGGCATCGCTCAGGGCCTTGAAGCGTTGCAGGTAGGCGGCGCCATGGACCCGCAGCAGGTCCTGGTCGCTGGCCGGTTCGGCGCTGCGCAGTTGCAGTTGGCGGGTCAGCCCGCTGACATCCATCAGGCTTTTCAGCCGGCGCTTGGTTTCCGGCGACTCGGCATGTCCGGCCGCGGCTGGTGGCTGCACCCAACCGCCTACCGGCAGGGTCAGGCTGTGGGGGCTGGCGCTGTGCCATAGGCACAGTTCATCGAAGAAAAACGCGGTTTTGCAGGTCATGGTGATATCCATCGTTCAAGAAAACGGTTACGAGCGGGTGGGGCGGCAACCCAGGACCAGCGCCAGGGACAACAGGGTGAGGGAGGCGCCGGCCAGCAACAGGCCGTGGAAGCCGCCGCTGCTTTCGATCAGGCGCCCGGCCAGGGCGGGGCCGATGGCCAGGCCGACGCTGATCACCAGGTTGGAGGCATTCATCAGCCGTCCGCTGCGATCCATCTGCGCCATGCGCGCCAACACCAGGGGCAGGATGAAGGTCCAGGTGAACTTGAACACCAGGGCCGCCAGGGCGAAGCGCGCCAGTTGCGGTTGCCCGTACAGCAACAGCACCGAGCCGGCCATCAGGCCGTAGCCCAGCCACAGCAGGCCGCTGCCGGGCAGGCGGTCGCCGAACAAGGTGGCGCACAGGGCGCCGACGATGCCCATCAAGGTGGCGATGGCCAGGATGTCGCCGCTGGCCTGGGGCGAGAGCCCGGCCTGGCTGCCGATGGCGCCGATGAAGGTCCAGACCCCGCTCAGGCTGATGTAGAAAGCGAGGATGCCGAGGATGCCCAGGCCGGCCTTGAGCCAGGAGATCGGCGGGGCTGGCGTGGCGGCGTCCAGTGACTGTTCGGCGCCGGCGGGAAAGCAGCGGGCCAGGGGCAGGCAGAGCACCATCAGCAGCGCCAGGATCAGGTAGCAGGCGCCGAGGCCGAAGTGCTCGAACAGCAGCGGCAGCAGGCTCAGGCCAATGGCCCCCAGCACCAGCTGGCCCATCACCCAGAAGCCGTAGGCGCGACTGGGGTTGGGGCTGACAGCGGCGCTGGCCAGGCAGATGATCATCAGCGAGCCGCCGGCCAGGGCGCTGCAAAAACGCGCCACCAGCAACAGCCAATAACCATGGACCAGCATCGACAGCAGGTTGGCGGCGATGAACAGCACGGCGCTGCACAAGGCTGCGCGGCGCCAGTCCAGGCGCTTGAGCCACCAGATGGCGGGCAGGGTGGCCAGGCTCATGGCCCCCAGCTCGGCGCTGAACAGGTCGCCGATCTGGGTCGGGCTCAGTTGCCACTGGCTGGCCAGTTGCGCGGCGATGGCCGGGGCCATCAGCAGCACCGCGGGGGTGATGGCGGCGAACAGCACGATGGCCGCCAGGAGCCCCAGGGGTTGGCGGGCAGATGGCGCGGTGTCGCTCAGGGCAGGGTTGTGGCTATGCATGGACGATCTTCCTCGGGCGGGGGTCAGAACACGTGGACCAGGCGCAACAGGGCGTCGGTGCCGGCGAAACCGTTGTCGGTGGCGACGTTGCGCGACAGGCTGAACATCAGTTGGTTGCGCGAATCCAGCCAGTGGCCCAGCTCGAATCCGACTTGGGTGTAGCGCCGGTGGGTGTCGTCGATGCGTCGGTCGTCGATGCGCAGTTCGCCGCCATCGGCCTGGATCAGCCGCAGGGCGCCGTAGGTGCTGGGAGTGAAGTCGTAGGACGCGAAGGCTTGCAGGCGGTACAGCGGGTCCTGCTTGAGGTCGCTGCCCAGGTAGTCATCGTTGGTGGCGTAGAACTGGGCTTCTAGGTTGGCCTCCAGGACCCACTTCTCGCCCAGGCCCTGGGTGTAGTTGTAGACGAAGGTCGCGCCCCAGCGGTTGGCCCCTGGCGAGACCCCGGGCTCGCGGCTGTGGTACTCGCCCACCGGCAGCGTGATCAGGGTCAGCAAGCCGCTGTAGGTGCGACTTTGCGGCTGGTTGATGAAGAACAGCGTGCCGCCCACCTGGGGATCGCCGAAACCGCTCTCGCGACTACGGCGCGTGGCACCGGGCAGGCGCGCATCGGTGTCGACGAAGGGCACGATGAACTGCGGCGTGCACAGGGTGCCGCACAGGTCGCTGAAGAACACCTGGCGGTAGGCCATGGCATTGACCCGCAGGTCGGCCTTGCCGGTGGTGTCGGCCGGGCCATGGAAGCTGCCGGCGCGAGTGGCGGGCAGGTACAGCACGCCGAGGCTGGTGCCTACCGGGGCGGCGAAGAAGTCCCGGGCGTTGAGATCGGCGGCCTGGGGCGACAGGCTGGCCAGGGTGCTGGCCACGGCGAGCGCGGTACGGATGAGGTTCCTGGTCATGGGCGATGCGTCTCTTGTTGGCGTTGTTGTGCGGCGCAGGGCTTGCCGGCAGGCGGCAGGGGCTGGAAACCGGGCAAGGGCTGCCCGTGGCCGTCACGGGTGACGGCGCGAATCAGCGTGGGAAGGCGCGACGCGGGTCAGTCGGGCGGGGCGTGCAGCAGCTGGGCGATGCGCGCCTTGTCCTTGACCCCGAGCTTGCTGTAGATGGCGCGGATGTGATGGCGCACGGTGTTGGGCGACATGCCCAGGTCGCGCGCCACTTCCTTGTAGGTCTTGCCGTCGCCGAAGCTTTGCGCGACCTCGTTTTCCCGGGGGCTGAGCTGGGGTAGCAAGGTGCGGCTGCGGGCCGCCAGCAGGAACAGGTCGCCCACCGCCTGGGACTCCACTTGCAGGCATTTGCCTTCGTAGTTGCCCAGCTCCAGGGGTTGCGGCAGCTGCGGGCCGCTCCAGTGCGGCCATTCGTTGAGCAGCAGTTCGACGAAGCCACTCTCGGCGCAGTGCAGCACGCCGCGCTGGTCGCAGACCGCCAGGGCCAGGTTGCGCGGCCGGGTGAGTTGCTCGCGGGTGGCCACCAGGGTGCGGATCTGGTTGGCCGAGACCGCCGCCACCAGGTGCAGCATCAGGTTGTCCAGCAGCTCGCGGTCGTGCGCGGTAAAACGCGCTGCGCCGGGTTGGCGATACAGGGCCAGGTGGCTGCTCAGGTGGGTATGGGGGTCGATGTGCACCACGCACAACAGCTCGCCGATGTTGTACAGGCGCCCCAGCCAGTTCAGGCCGGCGCCGTTGTCCGGAGCGGCCATATCGACGATCACCGACCGGCCCGGGACCTGGTGCACCCGGCTCACGGTGACATCGACATGGCGGATCGATTGCCAGTCCGGCAGGTAGCTGGGAGGCAGGCAGTACAGGTAGCAGCTGTGCTCGTCCGGCACGCCGTTTACCAGGGCCGAGCGGCCCCACCAGGCGCTGTCGAAGGGCAGCAACCTGGCGATGCGGGCCAGGGCGTGCTGGTGCAGGTGCTCGATGTCTTTGTTCTGGGCCAGTTGCTGCAAGGCCAGGACCAGTTCGCTGAAGGCCTGCAAGCGGCCGGGCGCAGGGGGCTGGGATCGACTCATGGCGCGGTACCTCGGGGCGACGTTGTTATTGTTTTCGTCACTGAAGGATCGACGGCCGGTACGCCAGGGCAGGCGTGGGCAGGGCCTGGGTCGAGTATCGGCGCCTGGACCTCTGGCCGCCATCCTACAGATGCAGGAGGCGGCGCGGGGGCCAGGCCGGTAGGGCGGGGTTCAGGCGGCCTGGCAGGGCCGGGGCAGGCGGTGGAAGCTGCGGCTGAAGTACACCAGCGAATCACCGCGCTCCTGCACGCTGATCTCGTCCAGCTCCACTAGCATCAGCGAGTGGGTGCCGATTTCCTGGACCTCGGTGATCCGTCCCTGCAGGCTGGCCAGGGCATCCTCCAGCACCGGCAAGGCCTGCAGGCCGTCGCGCCAGGGGTGCAGGCCGAAGCGCTGGTCCATGGCCACGCCGGTCATGCCGGCGAAGTGCCGGGCCAGGTCTTCATGGGCGCCGCTGAGGATGTTCACGCACAGCCGGCCATTGCCCTTGAACACCGGGTTCAGGGCGCTGTTGCGGTTGACGCAGACCATCAGCGTCGGCGGGCTGTCGGTGATCGAGCACACCGCCGTGGCGGTGATGCCGCAACGGCCGGCCGGGCCATTGCTGGTGATGACGTTGACCGCCGCGGTCATGTGCGCCATGGCGTTGCGAAAGGCGAGTTGCTTGGGGTCGAGTACGGACATGAGAGTTCTCCGAAGGCCTGGGTGGCGAGGGCACGTGGCCCTCGCTGCGCACGACTACTGGCGGATGCGGTCGAGCATGTTGATGTCGTCGGGGTTGGTCAGGTGCGGCACGGTCCAGCCGTCGAGGTCGTAGTCGCTCAGGCACTTGTCCACCAGGGCGGTCATGGCTTGCATCGAGCCGCTGGCCTGGGCGTGGCGCAGGCACTGCATGCGGATCTCGTCCTGGCTGCCGGCGTAGTTGATCTCGTACAGCTCGTGGCGGCCGCCGAACTCGGTGCCGATGGCATCCCACAACAGCTTGAGGATCTTGATCCGCTCTTCGTGGCCCATGCCTCCCGAACCGCGGCAATAGGTGCCCAGGTACTGGTTGAGCACGGGGTCCTTGAGGTCCCGGGAACCGGAGGGCAGGTAGATCAGGCCGCTGGCCACCACCTGCTCGATGATCTTCTTGATCTCGGTATAGGCCTGGGGCGCCAGCACCCGGTAAGCCTGCAGGGCCTGGGCGCTGGGCAGGTAGACACCGTTTTGCCACTCGCTGGCATTGCCGTGCATGGCGTCCGTCAGGGACCAGAACAGGTTGCGCCAGGCCACCACCTCGCCGACCTGGGCCTGGACCCCGCGAAACTCCAGGGCGCCGGTGCATTGCAGGGCCTTGACCAGCAGGCCGCTGATGAAGTCCAGCTTGACCGCCAGCCGGGTGCAGCCCTGCATCGGGAACAACCGGCCGAACCCGCCCTGGGGGAACCACTGCCGGCAACGCTCGAAGTCGCGGTAGATCAGCACGTTCTCCCAGGGGATGAACACCTTGTCCATGATCAGGATCGCGTCGTTCTCGTCGAAGCGGCTGGACAGCGGGTAGTCGAAGGGCGAACCGCTCATGCCGGCCTGGAGTTCGTAGGAGGGGCGGCAGATCAGCTTCATGCCCCGGGTGTTCATCGGCGCGATGAACATCAGGGCGAAATCGGTGTTGTCCCCCAGCAACTGGGCCGAGCCCTGGCCGACGAAGTTGTAGTGGGTCAGCGCCGAGTTGGTGGCCACCACCTTGGCGCCGCTGACGATGATCCCGCCTTCGACTTCCTCGTCCACCGAGATGAACACATCCTTGACCTGGTCCACCGGTTTGTCGCGGTCGATGGGCGGGTTGACGATGGCGTGGTTGAGGTAGAGGCAGGCCTCCTGGATGCGCTTGTACCAGGTCCGCGCGTTGTCGGCGAAGGGGCCGTAGAACTCGGCGTTGGCTCCCAGGACGCTGCCGAAGGCCGCCTTGTAGTCGGGGCTGCGGCCCATCCAGCCGTAGGTCAGGCGCGACCAGTCGGCGATGGCGTCACGCTGCTGGCGCAACTCGTCGGGGCTTTTGGCCGAACGGAAGAACTTGTGGGTGTAGCCGCCATTGCCGGTGTCGGTGGGCCAGCACAGTTGCTCATGGGTGGCCGGGTCGTGCAGGGCGTCGTACAGGCGGGCCATGGAGGCGGCCGAGTTGCGAAAGGCCGGGTGGGTGGTGACGTCCTTGACCCGGTCGCCATAGATGTAGATTTCACGGTCGTCGCGCAGGCTGGCCAGGTATTCGGCACCGGTCAGCGGGCGATCGGAGGAGGCACGAAAGTCTTCGGGTTTCATATCCAGTCTCGGCGTTGTTTTTATTGACCGGGACCATGATGGGCAGCGGCGGGCGGCGCAGAAATGGCTTTTTCGGCGAATGGCTTGCACTTTCCATGGGCTTGCCGGGAACTGCCGCGAACCGGGGCAAAAACTCCTGGGCAGCGCGTTTTGGCCCATCCCTGGACCGCCATCAGTGCTTTATCGATTCACTTCGCGTTGTGGCGTTTCAGTCCTGAGTCAGCGGTCATTTCCGGGATTTTTTTTACGAATCAGCCATATGAAAGCGCAACTTCGGCCGATATCCAGGATAGGCCCAAGGACCCCGGTGCCAAGGTTTCCGACGTCGGCGCAGCGCTGATGCGCGGAGCATTCAATGGCAAGGATGCTGATCGTCATGTTCTCCTGCGAGAGTCGCCCTATGACCCTGCGTAACCTGAATATCGCCCCTCGAGCTTTCCTCGGTTTTGCCTTCATTGCCTTGCTGGTCGTCGTGCTGGGGGTGTTCGCGGTCAATCGCATGTCGATCATCCGCGAGGCCTCGGTCGACATGGAAGGCAACCAACTGCCTAGCGTCAGCTACCTGGGCAACCTCACGGAGAACGTGCTGCGCCTGCGGATCTTGTCGTTCCGGGTGCTGGTCAACCGCGAACCGGCGGGCCTGGCCGAAGCACAGACGCGCATCGGCGTGCTGGTGGACAAGGTGCGCCAGGCCCAGGCCAGCTACGCTGCGCTGCCGGCAGGGCCCCAGGAGGCGGCGTTGTACAAGACCTTCTCCACCACCCTGGAGAACTACCTGCAGGCTCAGAAGGAGATGCTCGAGCTGTCGCGCCAGGACAACCTCGATGCAATGCGCCAGCTGATCAACACCCGGATCAAGGACGGCACCGACCAGATGGGCGAGCAACTGAACCAGTTGATCGCCATCAACGCCGCCGATGCCACGGCCGCCTCCAAGGCCGCCGGCGAGCACTACGGCAGCGCGATCGCCGGGATCGTCATCGTCGCGCTGATCGCTGCCGCGCTGACCATCATCCTGGCGTTGCTGCTGACCCGCAGTATCGTCAGTCCGTTGAACAAGGCATTGAACGCCGCCGAGGTGATCGCCGGCGGCAACCTGCGCCAGAGCATCGAAGTCGACGGCAAGGACGAACCGGCGCGGCTGCTGCGGGCATTGGCCGAAATGCAGGCGAGCCTGCGCCGCACCATCGAGCAGATCGCCGGTTCGGCGACCCAGGTGGCCTCGGCTTCCGAGCAACTGAGCGCGGTGACCGAGGAAACCTCCCGTGGCGTCCAGCAGCAGAACACCGAGATCGAGCAGGCCGCTACCGCCGTCAACGAGATGACCGCGGCGGTGGAAGAGGTGGCACGCAACGCGGTGTCGACTTCCGAGGCTTCGCAGCAATCGACCCAGGCCGCCCGTGACGGCCGCGACCGGGTGGTGCAGACCGTCGATGCGATCCAGACCATGGCCCACGACGTGCAGAACACCTCGGTGATGATCGAGGGCCTGGCCACCCAGGGCCGGGACATCGGCAAGGTCCTGGACGTGATCCGGGCCATTGCCGAGCAGACCAACCTGCTGGCTCTCAACGCTGCCATCGAGGCGGCCCGGGCCGGCGAGGCCGGGCGCGGCTTCGCGGTAGTGGCCGACGAAGTGCGGGCCCTGGCCCATCGCACCGCCCAGTCGACCCAGGAGATCGAGAAGATGGTGGCCGGCATCCAGAACGGCACCGGCCACGCCGTGGAGTCGATGCAGCAGAGCAACCAGCGCACCCAGAGCACCCTGGACCTGGCTCGCGCCGCCGGCGAGGCCCTGGAGCAGATCGCCGAGTCCATCAACCAGATCAACGAGCGCAACCTGGTGATCGCCAGCGCCTCGGAGGAGCAGGCCCAGGTGTCCCGCGAGGTGGACCGCAACCTGGTGAACATCCGCGACCTGGCGACCCAGTCGGCGGCCGGGGCCAACCAGACCAGCGCCGCCAGCCACGAGCTGTCGCGCCTGGCGGTGGAGCTCAACGCCATGGTTGCGCGCTTCGTGATCTGACCTGACGCCGCCGTGGGCGGCGCTCGACGAGTCGGGTTGCAGCACCTAGGGTTTGGGCTGAGGCGTCTTCCAAGGAGAAAGCCATGCGCTACTCAGCCCTGACCCAGCGGATCGCCGGCGAAGGTTCCGCGGCCTGGAACATCCATTACCGGGCCCTGGCCCTGCGTGAGCAGGGACGCGATGTGTTGCTGCTGACGGTGGGCGACCCGGACTTCGATACTCCAGGTCCGGTGGTCCAGGCGGCGATCGACAGCTTGCTGGCCGGCGATACCCATTATTCGGACGTACGCGGCAACCTGGCCTTGCGCAGTTGCATCGCCCAGTGCCATCACCAACGCAGTGGCCAGGTGGTGGATGCCGAGCATGTGGTGGTGCTGCCGGGGGCGCAGTGCGCGGTGTTCTCGGTGGCCCAGTGCCTGGTGGGCCCAGGTGACGAGGTGCTGGTGGCCGAACCCATGTACGTCACCTACGAAGGGGTGATCGGCGCCTGTGGCGCGACCGTGGTGCCGGTGCCGGTGCGGGCCGAGCGCGGCTTCTGCGTCGATCCGCTGGACGTCGCCGCGCGGATCGGTCCGCGCACCCGGGCCATGCTGCTCAACAGCCCGAACAATCCCTCCGGCGCCAGCCTGTCCCTGGATGACTGGCAGGCCCTGGCGCGCTTGTGCCTGGAGCACGACCTGTGGCTGATCTGCGATGAGGTCTACAGCGACTTGCTGTATGAGGGGCAGCACCTGAGTCCGGGCAGCCTGCCCCGCATGGGCGAGCGCACCGCCACCATCAACAGCCTGTCCAAGTCCCATGCCATGAGCGGCTGGCGGATCGGTTGGGTGATCGCCCCGACGGTGTTGGCCGGGCACCTGGCCAACCTGGCCCTGTGCATGCTCTACGGCTTGCCCGAGTTCATCCAGAACGCCGCGGTGGTGGCGCTGTCCAGCGATTTGCCGGAGTTGGTGCAGATGCGCCAGGAGTACCGCCGGCGCCGCGACCTGGTGTGTTCGATGCTGCAAGAGTGCCCTGGCTTGCAACCGGTGCGTCCCGATGGCGGCATGTTCGTCATGGTCGATATCCGCCGCACCGGCCTTGGTGCCCAGGCCTTCGCCGATGGCCTGCTGGAGGGCCATGGCGTTTCGGTGCTGGCCGGGGATGCCTTCGGCCCCAGCGTCGTCGGGCACGTGCGTATCGCCCTGGTGCTGGATTGCCAGCTGCTGGCCGAAGCTTGCCGGCGCATCGTCCGTTTCACGGCGCAATTGCCTGCGCAATGACTAGAGCTGTCATGCGATCGATCCGCTTCGCGGTGGCCGTCGATGACGTGCCGGCTGGCCTATGGCTTGGGGCGCAGGGCGCACCAGGCCAGGCCCAGGGCGAGGCTGAACAGGCCGGTCAGGGCTTGCAAGGACCCGGCAGCACTGTCGGCCAGGACGTTGGCCAGCAGCCCGCAAGCAGCGGTCATGGCCATCTGGATGAAGAAGAACAGGCCCGAGGCACTGCCGGCCACCGCCGCATAGGGTTGCAGGATCGCCAGCTGGCAGGCGGGAATCGCCAGGCCCACCGACAGCATGATCGCCAGCATCGGCAGGACGATGGCCAGCAAGCTGTCGGGCCACAAGCTGCGGGTGGCCAGCAGCAAGCCTGCCGCCAGCAGGTTCAGCAGCGTGGCGCGGGCGATCAGGTGGTCGGCGCCGAGCCTGGGGGCCAGGTGCTGGAACAGGCGTGAGCCCAGCAGGTAACCGGCCACGGTGACGGCGAACACCAGGGCATAGCTGCCCGAGGACAGGCCCAGGCCGCGCTGGAGCAAGGCCGGCGATTGCAGGATGAAGGGGAAATAAGTGCAGTACAGGCAGCCGATGGCCAGGGAGTAACGCATGAAGTAGCGCGTGCCCAGCAAGCGCAGGTACAGCCGTGGCAGGCTTTCCCGGGGCGTCGCCAGGGGCTGGGGCACGCGGGTCTCCGCCAGCCTGGCAAGCATCAGCAGCCACACCGCGGCCGCCACCAGGCCCAGGGCCAGGAACAGGCCGCGCCAGCCCAGCAATTGCTCCAGCAGGCTGCCAAGAACTGGTGCCAGCATCGGCGACAAGGCGATGCCCATGGACAACAGGCCCAGCAGCCGCGCCTGTTCCGCCGGCGGGCAGCGATCACGCACCATGACCCGGCCCACCAGGGTGCCGCTGCAGCCACCCAGGGCCTGTAGCAGGCGGGCGGCCATCAATACCTCGACCCGGCTGGCGAACATGCAGGCCAGGGTGGCCAGCAGGAACAGCGCCATGCCCCACAGCAGCACCGGACGCCGGCCAAACCGGTCGCAGAGCGGTCCGCCCAGGAGCATCGACAGGGCGTAGCCGAGCATGTACAGGCTCAGGGTCAGTTGCAGCTGGGCATCGCTGGCCCCCAGTTCGTCGGCCATGGCCGGCAAGGCCGGCAGATACAGGTCGATGCTGATCCGCGGCAGGCAGACCACCACCAGCAACAGCAAGGTCCAGAGCCAGGGGGCCAGGTCTTGCGCGGCGGCGGGAGAGAGGGGCGGGGTATCGGTGGTCGGTCGCATGGTCGGCTCGCAACAAGGGCTTGGCCGGGACGTTAAGGGCTTTATGGTTTAATGCGCAGAGCCATTTACAGTCATTTCGAGTGGACCACTATGAGCCGTGGCAAATACCCCGTTCCCCTGGACTTGCCGCTGCCACAGGCCCTGGGCGAGGGCTTGGGCAAGCAGGACAGCGCCTATGGCGCCTTGCGCCAGGCGATCCTGGACAAGCGCCTGGCGGCGGGTTGCCGCTTGCCTTCGACGCGGACCCTGGCCCAGCGCTGGGCCATGTCCCGGGGCACCCTGGAGGTGGTGTTCGACCGCTTGCGCAGCGAGGGTTACGTCAGCCGGGCCGCAGGTTCCGGGACCCGGGTCTGCGCGGTGGTGCCGGATCTCTACCTGAGTGCGCCGCTTGCCGTGGCGCCTGCGGCCAGTAACGAGGATGGCCCGAGGCCGCAGCCCCAGGGCGTGCGTGCCGGCCAGCCCTTCGTCGCACGCCTGGCCGACCCGGCGCTGTTCCCCCTGGCGCGCTGGACCCGCTCCCTGACCCGGGCCCTGGCCGGCGCCCCGGCCCAGTCGCTGTGCGACCACGACCCCGGGGGCCTGCCGCAACTGCGCCAGCAGATCGCCCAGTACCTGGGACAGCATCGGGGTATCGCTTGCGAGCCTGCGCAAGTGATGGTCACCACCGGCATTCGCCATGGCCTCGACCTGCTGGCCCGCAGCCTGCTGCGACCGGGGGACGAGGTCTGCCTGGAAGACCCCGGCTACCTGTCGGCCAGGGAGCTGTTCGCCCTGGCCGGGGCACAGGCGATACCGGTGCCGGTGCTGGAGGAGGGCATCGATGTGGACCGCCTGCATGAGCATGGCGCGGCGCGGATGGTCTACGTCACGCCAGCGCACCAGGCGCCCTTGGGCATGACCATGCCGGTGTCTCGGCGCCTGGCGTTGCTGGAGTGGGCGCGGCGCAGTGGCGCCTGGGTGGTGGAGGATGACTACGACAGCGAGTTCAATTACCAGAGCGCCCCCCTGGCGGCGCTCAAGTCCCTGGATCGCGACGATCGGGTGATCTACTGCGGCAGCTTCAACAAGACCCTGTTCGCCGGCCTGCGGGTGGGCTTCATGCTGGTGCCCGACGCCTTGCGCGAGCGGCTGCTGGCCACTTTGCAGAGCACCGGGCGCTCAGTGGGGGTGATCGAGCAACTGGCCCTGGCCGACTACATCGCCAGCGGCGCCTTTTTGCGTTACCTGCGGGCCGCCCGCCAGGCCTACCAGGAGCGCCGCGACCTGCTGCTGGCGATCCTGGCCCGGGAGGCCCCGGGCTGCTACAGCATCAGCGGGCAACAAGCGGGCCTGCACCTGCTGCTGCACCTGCCGCCGGGTGGCGATGAAGCGCGGTTGCGCCAGCGCGCCGCTGCGCTCGGGATCGTCCTGCAAGGGCTGGCCGAGCATTGCCAGCAGGTGCGCCCGGGCCCGGCGGTGATCATCGGCTATGCCGCCTTGAGCCTGGCGCAGATCCGCTTCAGTGGCTCGCGCCTGGCGGCCCTGTTGGTGGATGAGGCCCGGCAAGCCCGGGCCGGGGCATGACTGTCATGGCGCTGTCATATTCGCCGGCCATGCTCGGCACCCCGGCCCCAGGGCCTTCGTATTGCACAAGGACGTCATGATCATTGTCACCTCCGGCGCGGCCTACCTGGACATGGACGCCTACGCCGGCTGCATCGCCTACGCCGAATGGCTCAACCTGCGCGGCCAGCCGGCCCGGGCCCTGAGCAGCGCGCCGCTGAACGAAAGCATCCCCCGGCAACTGCGCTCGGCCCTAAAGGGCCTGGACGCGCCGGGACCTGCTAGCCGCGACGATGTGTTCGTGCTGGTGGACGTTTCCAATCACCTGCACCTGGACCCGCTGGTGGATCTTGCACGGGTGGTGGAGGTCATCGACCATCATCCCGGGTTCGAAGGGTTCTGGGCCGAGCGCCTGGGGCCGCGTGCGGATATCCGCCGGATCGGCGCCGCCTGCACCCAGGTCTATGAGCGCTGGCGCGACTCGGGGCTGCTGGCGCAGATGAGCCGCGACAGTGCGCAATTGCTGGCAGCGGGAATTCTCGACAACACCCTGAACTTCACCGCCCGGATCTGCACCGATGCCGATCGCCAGGCCTATGCCATGCTGGCCCGGCACGCCGGGTTGGACGAGCAGTGGCCTGCATGCTACTTCGACCAGTGCCAGCGCCAGATCGAGGAACAACTGGAGCAGGCCCTGCACAAGGACCTGAAAGTCCTCGGGGAAGAGAGCAACCTGCCCAGGCGTTTCGCCCAGTTGACCTTGTGGAATGCCGATCGCTTGCTGCGCCAGCAACGGCCCTTGATCGAAAAGGTGCTGGGGCAGTGGGGCGATGACTGGCTGCTGAACCTGATCAGCCTCGGCGAGGGGCGCAGCTACTTGCTCAGTGGTGGAGCCGCGAGTGCGCAGAAGCTGGACCGGCTGCTAGAGTGCCCGGCCGTGAATGGCCTGCACTGCCTGGACCGGCCGATCTTGCGCAAGGAGTTGCTGCGCATGGGCCTGGCCTGGCAGGCACCGATGACCCCGAGGTAACCGTGGACCTGGATCAAGCCTTGCAGCAAGTGGTGGATGAGCAAAGTTTCCTGGCGTTCGTCCAGGCCTTGAGTGCCGACCGACGCCAAGCCAGCGACTGGCAGAACGACTCCATCGAGGACTTCCTCGACTCCGCCCATGCCTGGGCCGAAGCCAGTGCCATGGGCGCCAGCCAGGGGTTGGCCGACGCCTCACCGTGGAAGCGCTTCGCGGTGTTCCTGTACTGCGGCAAGATCTACGAATGAGGCGCCCGCTGCGCGGCTAATCCTCGAAGCCGCCTTGCTCGTGGATTTCATCCATCTTCAGCTCCAGGCGGTAGGCCACGGCGATGAACAGCGCCTGGCACAGGCACAAGGTGGCGCTCAGCGAACGGAAGGCGAACGAGCTGCCCTCGTTGACCAGCAGCACGCTGTTGGCGCGCTTGGCCAGGGGCGAGAGGGTGCTGTCGGTGATGATCAGGGTCTTGGCCTGGTGGTGCTGGGCAATCCGCAGGCAGTGCTGGGTTTCCTTGGCGTAGGGCGTGAAGCTGATGGCGATCACCAGGTCGCCGGGGCGGATGCTGCGCATCTGCTCGCGGTAGCTGCCACCGAGCCCCGAGACCAGGTGGATGCGCTTGTTGGTGTGCTGCAGGTTGTAGACCAGGTAGTCGGCCACCGCGAAGGAGCGCCGCACCCCCACCACGTAGATGTTCTCGGCATTGACCACCAGGTCCACGGCTCGCTCCAGGGCCGCCTCGTCCAGCTCCTGTTCCAGGCGCTCGATCCCCGAGAGGGTGGCGCCGATGCAGTCGCGAGCCAGGTCGGCACTGCTGGCCTTCTGTGATTTGTTGGCGATCAGGCTGCGGATGCGCTGCTGGTAGTTCTGTACCGGCGTGGCCTTGTGGGTATAGGCCTCGCGGAACAACGCCTGCATGTCACTGAAGCCGCGAAAGCCCAGGCGCTGGGAGAAACGCACGATGGCCGAGGGGTGCACTTCGCATTCGCGGGCGATGTCGCTGATGCGATCGACCATGATCCGGTCGCGCTGCTGGCTCATGTAGCTGGCGATACGCTTGAGCTGGCGCGGCAGGCTTTCGTATTCCCGGGCGATCAGTTGCAGCAGGCCCTCGGCATCGAGCGGGCGAGTGGCGAGGTCGCTGTCCGGGGTGCCTTCGGACAAGGCCGGCTGATCGGTATGGGGCATGGTCAATCCTTCTTGCGGTGCTGATGGGGCGAGCCTGGGTAGTGCCCCTGAGACTAGGCGGACTGCGGGCAGTCTACAGGGTCGGCGCCGGGAAAATCTTGCCGGCCGGGGCCTGCAGCGCATTGCTGAAACGATGCAGGGCACAGATTCCGGCGTGCAGCGAACTTTAGTGGAAAAAATATTCCATGTAAAAAATTTTAGAATAAATATTGATCTGGCAGTGAAAGCCGTTCTAGTCTGCACCCACCAAGAGTGCTTGCCGAGGAACCGGCGGCAGGCAGCGGCTGATAACAATAACAGGAGCCAGCATGGGCCAGGACCGCTTTACCAGTGGGCGTCAATTGGATCTGATCTGCCTCGGACGCCTGGGCGTCGACCTCTACGCGCAGCAAGTGGGGGCCCGCCTGGAAGATGTCGCCAGTTTTGCCAAGTACCTTGGCGGCTCGTCCGCCAACATCGCTTTCGGTACCGCGCGCCTGGGCCTGAAGTCGGCGATGCTGACCCGGGTCGGCGACGACCACATGGGGCGCTTCCTGCTGGAGTCGTTGCAGCGCGAAGGCTGCGACACCCGCGCCGTGCGGGTCGATCCCGAGCGCCTGACGGCCCTGGTCCTGCTGGGCCTCAAGGACCGCGAGAGTTTTCCCCTGGTGTTCTATCGCGAGAACTGCGCCGACATGGCCCTGGCCGCCGAGGACATCGACGAGGCCTTCATCGCCTCCAGCAAGGCGCTGCTGATCACCGGCACGCATTTTTCCAGCGACCAGGTCTACCGGGCCAGCATCCAGGCCCTCGACTATGCCCAGCGCCACGGGGTGCGGCGAGTGCTGGACATCGACTATCGGCCGGTGCTCTGGGGCCTGGCGGCCAAGGCCGATGGCCAGACCCGCTTCGTCGCCGACCGCCAGGTCAGCCAGCATGTGCAGGGCATCCTGCCGCGCTTCGAACTGATCGTCGGCACCGAGGAGGAGTTCCTGATCGCCGGGGGCGAGCCGGATTTGCTGGCGGCCCTGCGCCGGGTGCGCGAGCTCACGGCCGCGACCCTGGTGGTCAAGCTCGGGCCCAGGGGCTGCACGGTGATCCATGGGGCCATTCCCCGCCATCTGGAGGCGTTGCAGGTGCACCAGGGCGTGCAGGTCGAGGTGCTGAACGTACTGGGCGCCGGCGATGCGTTCATGTCCGGCTTCCTCAGTGGCTGGCTGGAGGGGGCGGACGATGAGCGCTGCTGCCAACTGGCCAATGCCTGCGGCGCCCTGGTGGTCTCGCGCCATGCCTGTGCCCCGGCGATGCCGACCCGTGCCGAGCTCGACTACCTGTTCGGCAGCCCGCGGCCCATCACCCGTCCGGACCAAGACCCGACCCTGCGGCGCCTGCACCAGGTCAGCGTGCCGCGCAAGGCGTGGCGGCCGCTGTTCATCTTCGCCTTCGATCATCGCGGGCAACTGGTGGAGCTGGCCCGCCAGGGTGGGCGCGAGCTCAAGGTCATCGAACAACTCAAGCTGCTGTTCGTCGAGGCGGTGCAGCGGGTCGAGGCCGACCTGCGACGCGAAGGCGTCGAGGCTGATGTCGGCGTGTTGGCGGACCAGCGCTTCGGCCAGGATGCATTGAACGCCGCCACCGGTCGTGGCTGGTGGGTGGCACGCCCGGTGGAACTGCAGGGTTCGCGGCCCCTGGTGTTCGAGCAGGGCCGGGCCATTGGCAGCAACCTGATTGCCTGGCCCCAGGAGCAGATCATCAAGTGCCTGGTGCAATTTCATCCCGATGACGAACCCATGCTGCGCCTGGAGCAGGAGGCGCAGATCCGCGCCCTGTACCAGGCGTCCCAGGCCAGCGGCCATGAGTTGCTGCTGGAGGTCATCCCGCCCAAGGACTTGCCCGGGGCCCATCCCGAGGTGCTGTACCGGGCCATCAAGCGCCTCTACAACCTGGGCATCTACCCGGCCTGGTGGAAGATCGAGGCCCAGGATCGCGAGCAGTGGCAGCGCCTGGACCAGTTGATCCAGGAGCGTGATCCCTACTGCCGCGGGGTGGTATTGCTGGGGCTCAACGCCTCGCCCCAGGCCCTGGCCGAGGGCTTTCGCCAGGCCGCCGGCAGCAGCAGTTGCCGGGGCTTCGCCGTGGGTCGCACGATCTTCCAGGAGCCCAGCCGTGCCTGGCTGGCGGGGGAGATCGACGACCAGCAACTGATCGAGCAAGTACAGGGCACGTTCGTCCAGTTGATCGAGGCCTGGCGCAGCGCCCGCCCGTGAACGCCCCAGGCCTTGGTGGCGAGGCGGTTTTTTAGAGTGCGATCCGAACAACAATAAAAGGTGCAGCCATGCCCGCGATCCGAATTGGCATCAACCCGATTTCCTGGAGCAATGACGACCTGCCGTCCCTGGGGGGCGAGACGCCCCTGGACACGGCGCTGGCCGAAGGCAAGGCCATCGGCTACGAGGGCTTCGAGCTCAACGGCAAGTTCCCCAGGGATGCCCAGGGGGTGGCCGAGGTGCTGCGGCCCTACGAGCTGGCGCTGGTTTCCGGCTGGTACAGCGGCCAGTTGGCGCGGCGCTCGGTGGCCGAGGAGATCGAAGCCATCGCCGCCCATGTGCAGTTGCTGGCGCACAATGGCGCCACGGTGCTGGTCTATGGCGAGGTGGCCGACTCGATCCAGGGCCAACCCATCGCCCTGGTGGAGCGCCCGCGCTTTCACGCCGAACAGGCCTGGCAGGAATATGCCGACAAGCTCACCGAGCTGGCCCGTTTCACCCTCTCCCAGGGCGTGCGCCTGGCCTATCACCACCATATGGGCGCCTACGTCGAATCGCCGCAGGACATCGACCAGCTGATGCGCCGCAGCGGCCCCGAGGTGGGCCTGCTGTTCGACTCCGGGCATTGCTACATGGGCGGTGGCGAGCCCCTGGAAGTGTTGCGCCGGCATGTCGGGCGGGTCTGCCATGTGCATTTCAAGGATGTGCGCAAGCCGGTGGTGCAGTTGGCGCGCAACCAGCTCTGGAGTTTTCCCGACTGTATCGTCAACGGCACCTTTACCGTGCCCGGTGATGGCGACCTGGATTTTGCCGCGTTGCTGCAGGTGTTGCTGGGCGCCGGTTACCAGGGCTGGCTGGTGGTGGAGGCCGAGCAGGACCCGGCGGTGGCCCCCAGCGAGGTCTATGCCCGCAAAGGCTATGACACCCTGCGCGCCTTGCTGGCCAGTGCCGGGCACGGGAGGGCTGCTCGATGAGCCTGCTGGTCAAGGGCACGAGCGCGGGCCAGGAGCTGGTGCGACTCGAGGAAGGCCGTTTGCAGTACGTGGGTTTCGCCGCCTACCGCCTGGGCCCGGACGAAAGCCTGCCGGTCAGTGCCGGTGAACGCGAGCTATGCCTGGTGTTGCTGGCCGGGCATGTGCGGGTCGAGGGCGAGGCGCCGGGGCATGGTGCATTCCGTTGGGAGGGGATCGGCGAGCGCCAATCGGTGTTCGAGGACCTGGCGCCGTTCGCCGTCTACCTGCCGCCGGGCTGCCAGGCCCGGATCACCGCGCTGGACCCGGTGCAGCTGGCGGTCTGCGCAGCCCCCGGTTGCCGCGAGGCCGGGCTGGCGCCGCGGCTGATCCGCCCGCAGCAGTGCGCGCGCAGCGTACGGGGCAAGGGCGCCAATACCCGTTATGTCTGCGACATCCTGCCGGCCAGCGAGCCTGCGCATTCGCTGCTGGTGGTGGAGGTGCGCACGCCATCCGGGCATTCCTCCAGCTACCCGCCCCACAAGCACGATACCGACGACCTGCCGCACCAGAGCTTTCTCGAAGAGACCTACTACCACCAGGTCGACCCGCCCCAGGGCTTCGTGTTCCAGCGGGTGTACACCGACGATCGACGACTGGACGAAGCCATGGCCGTGGAGCACCACGACCTGGTGGTGGTCCCCGAGGGTTATCACCCGGTCTGCGTGCCGTACGGCTACCAGTCCTACTACCTGAATGTCATGGCCGGGCCGAAACGCGCCTGGCAATTCCACAACGATCCGCAGCACAGCTGGCTGCTCGATCTCTGAGAGCGCCACGCCATAGGGAGAGTCAGCCACATGCCCCGGCCCTTGCGTTTTGCCTTGAACCGGATGGTCGCGCCGAGCTTGTCGCTGGTGGAATTCCTCGACCTGGCGCTGGAGTTGCGGATCGATGCCATCGAGTTGCGCAACGACCTGCCGGGCGTGGAAATCACCGATGGCACGCCGCCGGAGCGGGTTCGCGAGCTGTGCGCGAGCCGTGGCGTGCGGGTGCTGTCGATCAATGCGCTGTACCCCTTCGATGTCTGGAACCCGGAGCGCGAGCGGCAACTGCGGCAATTGACCGAGTATGCCGTGGCCTGCGGTGCCAGGGGGTTGGTGCTGTGTCCGCTGAATGAGGCCGGGGACCCGCGCGATGCCGCGCAGCGGGCATTGGCGCTGCGCAGCGCCCTCGAGGGAATCGCCCCGGTACTGCGCCGGCATGGCCTGTACGGCTTCATCGAGCCCCTGGGTTTTCAGGAGAGCGCCTTGCGCAGCAAGCGCCTGGCGCTGGAGGCGGTCCGCGATACCGCCAGCCTGGATGTCCTGCGCCTGCTGCACGACACTTTCCATCACCGCCTGGCTGGAGAGCAGGAGCTGTTCGCCGAACTGACCGGCCTGGTGCATATCTCGGGGGTCGAGGATGCGCAGGCGCCTCTGGGCCTGTTGCGCGATGGCCATCGGGTGCTGGTGGGCGCGGCGGATCGGCTCGGCAACGTGGCGCAACTCAAGGCGCTGTTGCACCAGGGCTACACCGGCTACCTGTCGTTCGAGCCTTTCGCCGCCTGCGTCCATGGCCTGGTGGATGTCCGCCAGGCCCTGGGCGCCAGCATCGACCATCTGCGCCGGGCCCTGGAATGAGTGCCCGGCGCGACGTCCCTATACCTTGCAAGGAGCTGAAATGAGCACGCTACGCCTGACCATGGCCCAGGCCCTGGTGAAGTTCCTCGACAACCAGTACGTCGAGGTGGATGGACAACAGAGCCGCTTCGTCGCCGGAGTCTTCACCATCTTCGGCCACGGCAACGTGCTGGGCATCGGCCAGGCCCTGCAGCAGGACCCGGGTGGCCTGCAGGTGCATCAGGGGCGCAACGAGCAGGGCATGGCCCACGCGGCCATCGGTTTCGCCAAGCAACGCCTGCGTCGGCAGGTCTATGCCTGTACCGCCTCGGTGGGGCCTGGTGCGGCGAACATGCTGACCGCGGCCGCCACCGCCACGGCCAATCGCATCCCCTTGCTGCTGTTGCCCGGCGATGTGTTCGCCAGCCGCCAGCCGGACCCGGTGTTGCAACAGATCGAGCAGTTCCATGACCTGGGCATCAGCACCAACGATGCCTTCAAGGCCGTGAGCAAGTACTGGGACCGGATCAACCGTCCGGAACAATTGATGAGTGCCGCATTGCAGGCCATGCGGGTGCTGACCGACCCGGCGGAAACTGGCGCGGTGACCCTGGCGCTGCCCCAGGACGTACAGGCCGAGGCCTACGACTATCCCGAGGCGTTCTTCGCCCGCCGGGTCCACCGTATCGATCGGCGCCTGCCCACCGCGGCCATGCTGGCCGATGCCACGGCGCTGCTGCTGGGCAAGCGCCGGCCGCTGATCATCTGCGGTGGCGGGGTCAAGTACTCCGCCGCCGGCGAGGCGCTGCAGGCGTTCGCCGAGCGTTTCGCGATTCCCGTGGCCGAGACCCAGGCGGGCAAGAGCGCGCTGCTCTCGAGCCATCCGCTGAACGTCGGCGGCATTGGCGAGACCGGCTGCCTGGCGGCCAACCTGTTGGCCCGGGAGGCCGACCTGATCATCGGCGTGGGGACGCGCTACAGCGATTTCACCACGTCCTCGAAATGGCTGTTCCAGCATCCGCAGGTGCAGTTCCTCAATCTCAACGTCAACCCCGGCGACGCCCTGAAGCTCGATGGCGTGCAACTGTTGGCCGATGCCCGCGCCGGCTTGCAGGGCCTGTCGCAGGTCCTGGTGGAGCGTGACTATCGCGCCGGCTGGGGCGAGCAGGTGGCGACGGCCAAGGCGCAGCTGGCGGCCGAGGTGCAGCGCCTGCATGGCGTGCAGTATTCGGCGCAGGCCTTCGTGCCCGAGGTCGACGACTCACTGGACCCGGCGGTGCTGCGCGAGTTCATCGAGCTCACCGGCTCCTGCCTGACCCAGAGCCAGGTCCTGGGCGTGCTCAACCAGGTGCTGGACGAAGACGCGGTGATCGTCGCCGCCGCCGGCAGCCTGCCCGGCGACTTGCAGCGCAGCTGGGCCAGCAAGGGGCTCAACAGCTACCACGTGGAGTACGGCTATTCGTGCATGGGCTACGAGGTCGGCGCGGCCCTGGGGGTCAAGCTCGCCGAGCCTGGGCGCGAGGTCTATGCGCTGCTGGGGGACGGCTCCTACCTGATGCTGCATTCGGAGCTGGTCACCTCGCTCCAGGAACGGCGCAAGATCAACCTGGTATTGCTGGACAACATGGCCTTCGGTTGCATCAACAACCTGCAACTGGGCCAGGGCCAGGACAGCTTCGCCACTGAATTTCGCTATCGCGACCCGCTCACGGGCCGGCTCGACGGCGGCCTGATCCCGGTGGACTACGCCATGAGCGCCGCGGCCTACGGTTGCAAGACCTACCGGGTCACCAGCCTCGAGCAGTTGCAGGCGGCCCTGGCGGATGCCCGCCGGCAGACGGTCTCGACCCTGATCGACATCAAGGTCCTGCCCAAGACCATGCTCCATGGCTACCAGTCCTGGTGGCATGTGGGGGTGGCCCAAGTCTCTGACAGCGAGCGGGTTGCCGCCGCGTCCCGGGCCATTGCCGCCGAACTGGCCAGGGCCCGCCAGTATTGATCCTTTGCCACGAACAACCACAGGAGTACATCCATGTCTTTGCAGCTAGGCGTTATCGGGACCGGGGCCATCGGCCAGGATCACATCCGGCGTTGCAGCCAGACCCTGCAGGGCAGCCGGGTCGTGGCCGTGACCGACATCGATCGGCAACAGGCGGCGCGGGTGGTCGACGACCTGCAACTGCAGGCTGAAGTCCATGCAGACGGCCATGCCTTGATCCGCTCGCCGCTGGTGCAGGCGGTGCTGGTCACGTCCTGGGGCCCCAGCCACGAGGAGTTCGTGCTGGCGGCCATCGCCGCCGGCAAGCCGGTGTTCTGCGAGAAACCCCTGGCGGTGACCGCCGAAGGCTGTCGGCGCATCGTCGAGGCCGAGCTGGCCCACGGCAAGCGCCTGGTCCAGGTGGGCTTCATGCGCCCTTATGACGCTGGCTACCAGGCGCTGAAGGCCGTGGTCGACAGCGGTCGGATCGGCACGCCGCTGATGCTGCACTGCGCCCACCGCAATCCGCGGGTAGGGCCGAACTACAAGACCGACATGGCCATTACCGACACCCTGATCCACGAACTGGACGTGCTGCGCTGGTTGCTGGACGACGACTACGTCTCGGTGCAGGTGCTGTTCCCCAGGGTTTCGAGCAAGGCCCATGGGCAACTGCGCGACCCGCAGATCGTGCTGCTGGAGACCGCCCGTGGGGTGCGGATCGATGTGGAGATTTTCGTCAACTGCCAATACGGCTACGACATCCAGTGCGAGGTGGTGGGCGAGAGCGGTATCGCGCGCCTGCCCGAGCCGCCCCAGGTGCAACTGCGCAGCGCCGCCAACCTGTCCAGCGCCATCCTCATGGACTGGAAGGAGCGCTTCATCGCCGCCTATGACGTCGAGCTGCAAGCCTTCATCGATGCCGTAGCGGCAGGGCAGGTGGGAGGCCCCTCGGCCTGGGACGGCCTGGCGGCGGCGGTGGCTGCCGACGCTTGCATCCAGGCCCAGCAGAGCGGGGCCATCGTGCCGGTGCACTTGCCGCCGCGCCCCGCATTCTATGGCTGAGAGGCCCGGGCCAAGGCCCTGGGCAGGCCCTTGAATGGGGATTGAATAGCGTCTGCAACAAAATTCTAAAATGAGTTAATATAGAAAATATTTTCCAATAGAGTCATTTCCAGGTTGCCGACTACCCAGGCTGCCGGGGTCCTCAGGTTTTGCCTGATGCCCTGGACAGCCATCCAACAAAAACAACACAGGTGCCGTCGATGAAGATCCCTCGCTCTGCCACGCCATTGCCCTCCCGGGCAGGTGCCGTTCCCTCTCGCGAGATGCCTCGCACTCCCTGGTCCTCCCGCTTGCTGTCGCTGCTGGGTTGCCTGTGTGTCGAACACCAAGGTTCGCTGCTGGGCTGCATGCCTGGCGCCCCGGTCCTGTATTCACGCGCCTGAGCCGCGGCGGTGCCCGAGCCGCCAACCGACAACAACGTGGAGAGCACCCTTGATGAATATCCAGACCCGAGTGGTTTTCCTGGCCCTGGCCTTGCTGCTGTCCAGCGGCGTGGCCCAGGCCCAGGTGCGGATCGGCGTGAGCATGTCGCAGTTCGACGACACCTGGCTGACCTACTTGCGCGAGTCCATGGACCAGAAGGCCAAGTCCATGCCCGAGGGCGTGCAGTTGCAGTTCGAGGACGCCCGCAGCGACGTGGTCAAGCAGTTGAGCCAGGTCGAAAGCTTCGTCAGCCAGAAGGTCGACGCCATCGTGGTCAACCCGGTGGATACCGCCGCCACTCGCAAGATCACCGAGGCGGCGGTCAAGGCCGGGATCCCGCTGGTCTACGTCAACCGTCGCCCGGATGACCTGGCCCTGCCCAAGGGGGTGGTCACCGTGGCCTCCGACGACCTGGAGGCCGGGCGGATGCAGATGCAGTACCTGGCGGACAAGATGGGTGGCAAGGGCAGCGTGGTGATCCTGCTGGGGGACCTGGCCAACAACTCCACGGCCAATCGCACCAAGGGCGTCAAGGAGGTGCTGGCCAAGTACCCGGGCATCCGGATCGACCAGGAGCAGACCGGGGTCTGGCTGCGCGACCGCGGCATGACCCTGGTCAATGACTGGCTGACCCAGGGCCGCGAGTTCAACGCCGTGGTGGCCAACAACGACGAGATGGCCATCGGCGCCGCCATGGCCTTGAACCAGGCCGGGGTGGAACGCGGCAGCGTGCTGATCGCCGGGGTCGACGGTACCCCCGACGGGCTGCGCGCGGTGCAGCGCGGCGAGCTGGCGATGTCGGTATTCCAGGACGCCAAGGGCCAGGCCGAAGGTTCGGTGGAGACCGCGATGAAGATGATCAAGCAGCAGCCGGTGGAGGCTGCGGTGTGGATCCCGTATCGGTTGATCACCCCGGACAACGTCGCCCAGTTCAAGTAGCCGGGCCTCATTCACCGAGCAAGCCGACCGGGTGCCCTGGGTGCCTGGCGGCGGGAGTAGCTGAGCATGAACGCCTGTGCGTCCGTTTCGAATCCGGCCGGGATCACCCCCGTCATCGAGCCTTACCTGCTGGAGGTGATCAATGTCAGCAAGGGCTTTCCCGGGGTGGTGGCCCTGTCCGAGGTGCAGCTGCGGGTGCGTCCCGGCACCGTGCTGGCGCTGATGGGGGAGAACGGGGCCGGCAAGTCGACCCTGATGAAGATCATCGCCGGGATCTACCAGCCCGATGCCGGCGAGTTGCGCCTCAAGGGCCGGCCAGTGAGCTTCGCCTCGCCACTGGCGGCCCTGGAGGCGGGGATCGCGATGATCCACCAGGAACTCAACCTGATGCCGCACATGAGCGTTGCCGAGAACATCTGGATCGGCCGCGAGCCGCTGGGCCGGCTGGGCCTGGTCGATCATCGGGCGATGCATCGCGCCACCGCCGCGCTGTTGGCACGCCTGCGCATCGAGCTCGATCCCCAGGAGCAGGTGGGCCACCTGAGCATCGCCGAGCGGCAGATGGTGGAGATCGCCAAGGCGGTGTCCTATGACTCCGATGTGCTGATCATGGATGAGCCGACTTCGGCCATTACCGACAAGGAGGTGACGCATCTGTTCTCGATCATCGCCGACCTCAAGGCCCAGGGTAAGGGCATCATCTACATCACCCACAAGATGAACGAAGTGTTCGCCATCGCCGATGAGGTGGCGGTGTTTCGCGATGGCACCTACATCGGCCTGCAACGGGCCGAGAACCTGGACGGCGACAGCCTGATCTCGATGATGGTCGGGCGCGAGTTGAGCCAGCTGTTTCCCACGCGTGACCAGCCCATCGGCGAGCGCTTGCTGCAGGTGTGCGACCTGCGCCTGGACGGGGTGTTCGAGGGGGTGTCGTTCGACCTGCATGCCGGCGAGATCCTCGGTATCGCCGGGCTTATGGGCTCGGGGCGGACCAACGTGGCCGAGACCCTGTTCGGCATCACCCCGGCCGATGGCGGGCAGATCATCCTCGATGGCCAGGTGTTGCGCATTGGCGAGCCCCACGTGGCCATCAGCCAGGGCCTGGCGCTGCTCACCGAAGATCGCAAGCTCAGTGGTTTGTTCCCCTGCCTCTCGGTGCTGGAGAACATGGAAGTGGCGGTGCTCAAGCACTATGCCGGGGCGGGTTTCGTCAAGCACAAGGCCCTGCGTGCGCTGTGCGAGGACATGTGTCGCCAGTTGCGGGTCAAGACCCCGTCGCTGGAGCAGTGCATCGACACCCTGTCTGGCGGCAACCAGCAAAAGGCCCTGCTGGCCCGCTGGCTGATGACCCGGCCACGGATCCTGATCCTCGACGAGCCGACCCGGGGCATCGATGTCGGGGCCAAGGCCGAGATCTATCGCCTGATCGCCACACTCGCCGGCGAAGGCATGGCGGTGCTGATGATCTCCTCGGAGCTGCCCGAGGTCCTGGGCATGAGCGACCGGGTGCTGGTCATGCACGAGGGGCAACTGATGGGCACCCTGGACCGCAGCGAAGCGAGCCAGGAGCGGGTGATGCAGCTGGCCTCGGGCCTGGCCCTGGAACACTAGCGGCGACACACGACATTCAACCTGGGCCGGCCGCCTGCAATGGCGCCGCCCCTGATCAAGGTGGACGGTGATGAACGCAATACTGGAAAACAAACCGGCCCTGGCACCGGCCAAGAGCCGTCGGCGCCTGCCGACCGAACTGAGTATCTTCCTGGTGCTGATCGGCATCGCCCTGGTGTTCGAGCTGTCCGGCTGGGTGGTCCGCGAGCAGAGCTTCTTGCTCAATTCCCAGCGCCTGGTGCTGATGATCCTCCAGGTCTCGGTCATTGGCCTGCTGGCCATCGGCGTGACCCAGGTGATCATCACCACCGGCATCGACCTGTCCTCGGGCTCGGTGCTGGCCTTGTCGGCGATGATCGCCGCCAGCCTGGCGCAGACTTCCGACTTCAGCCGCGCGGTGTTCCCCGGGTTGACCGATCTGCCGGTATGGATCCCGGTACTGGCGGGGCTGGGGGTCGGCCTGCTGGCGGGGGCGATCAACGGCAGCATCATCGCCCTCAGTGGCATCCCGCCCTTTATCGCCACCCTGGGAATGATGGTCTCGGCCCGTGGCCTGGCGCGCTACTACACCCAGGGCCAGCCGGTGAGCATGCTGTCCGATTCCTACACTGCCATTGGCCATGGGGCGATGCCGGTGGTGATCTTCCTGGTGGTGGCGGTGATTTTCCATGTCGCCCTGCGCTACACCCGTTATGGCAAGTACACCTACGCCATCGGCGGCAACATGCAGGCGGCACGCACGTCGGGGATCAACGTCAAGCGTCACCTGGTGATCGTCTACAGCATCGCCGGGCTGCTGGCCGGGTTGGCCGGGGTGGTGGCCTCGGCGCGGGCCGCCACCGGGCAGGCGGGGATGGGCATGTCCTACGAACTGGATGCCATCGCCGCTGCAGTGATCGGCGGCACCAGCCTGGCCGGAGGCGTGGGACGCATCACCGGCACGGTGATCGGCGCGCTGATCCTGGGGGTGATGGCCAGCGGTTTCACTTTCGTCGGTGTCGATGCCTACATCCAGGACATCATCAAGGGGTTGATCATCGTGGTGGCGGTGGTCATCGACCAGTACCGCAACAAACGCAAGCTCAAACGCTGATGTCGATGCCTGGAGGCGGACGGGCAGGGCGGTAATCTGTCGCAAAAATGGCCAAATCCGCTGTCCGGTACTGCCGTTTGTCTTCTAAAAGACCTGCGCGCATGGAATTTTTTGTTATAAAAGCACTCCGATCACCAGCCCCAAAGCCCGCAATTGCGGGCTTTGTGCGGTTTGTCGGACAGATTCGCTGTCATTTCAGTTGCTGAGCCCTCAAACCGGCCTTAGACTGCCGCCCCTCGTAAATTGAGTGCCGGGTGGCGCTTGGAAGGTATGGCGCCTTTCTGATGACCCTGAAGGTCAACCGGAAACAGTTTGAATTCGCCTTAATGCACGTATTTTTTATAGAGAAATCAATGACCAAGGAAAAGTTGCTGGCCATGCCGGCGGATGACTACATGAATGCCGAGCAACACGCTTTTTTCACTGAGCTGTTGCAAGCCATGAAGGTGGAAACCCACGAGCGCATCGAGCAGAACCGGATCGCCATTGAAAGCCTGGATACCCCGGCTGACCCGGCCGACGCCGCTTCCGTCGAAGAAGAGCGCACCTGGTTGGTCAATGCCATCGATCGCGACCAGCGCATGTTGCCGCAGCTGGAGCAGGCCCTGGGCCGGATCAGTGACGACAGCTTCGGCTGGTGCGACGACAGCGGCGAGCCGATCGGCCTAAAGCGCCTGCTGATCAGTCCTACCACCAAGTACTGCATCGAAGCCCAAGAGCGTCACGAGCAGATCGACAAGCACCAGCGCCAGGCCTGACAGCCGCTGCAAGTGTTTCAAGTGCATTGATGCCTTCAGGGGCGCAGCCTAGCCGGCGCTGCGTCCCTGGAGTGCAAACCCCTCGCTACAATTGCCCTCCCTTCGGGAGCCGCGCCACGGCTACCGTTCCCTTGATCTGTTGCAATACCCATCCCGCCAGAGCCTGAATAATGCCCCGCACGCGCTTCTTGCCGCTTGAGGCTGCAAGCTTGCCGCTGTGCCTGTTCCGACTAAGGGACCATGGATCATGGCGTTATAGTGGCGTTTAATGCGGCAAAACAATTAGAACGATATGGGGTGAGCAACATGTCAAGAGATGGATCTCTCGCGGTGCCTGTGGCGCAGGCGCTGGCAACTCCCGAACCTGCCCGTTGGTGGGCTCCGGCGCTACAGAGTGCGGCCCTGATGGCGCTGTTGGCCGGCCAGGCCCTGGGCGACTGGCCGCTGTACCTGTGCCTACCGCTGGCGGTGGTGGTGATCTGGTTGCCCCGGCTGCGTAGCCGCAAGGTGACGGGGGCGGTGCTGGCGGCCAGCGATGGCGAAATGTCGGCGCTGACCCGCGATCTGTCCTACAGCACTTCCCACAATGCATTGTCCGCCGCTGCCGTGGCCTATTCGGTAACCCGCTTGGCCGACAAGCTGCAATCCCAGCTGGATGCAGCGGTGCGTATCGTCGGCAACGCCGAGGTGATGATCAAGACCGAGCAGGTCACCTCGCAGCTCAGCCGCCAAGCGCTGGGAGCCGCCAGCGAAGCCCATGCCAGCAGTGCCGAAGGGCGCACGGTGCTGGGCGAGTCCATCAACCGCATGCACCTTCTGAGCCAGCGCGCCAACGACAGCCGTGAGTCGATCGAGGCCCTCAGCCAGCGCAGCGAGGAGATCCAGCGCGTGGCCCTGGTGATCCAGTCCATTGCCAGCCAGACCAACCTGCTGGCCCTCAATGCGGCCATCGAGGCGGCCCGGGCCGGCGAGCATGGCCGCGGTTTCGCCGTGGTCGCCGATGAGGTGCGCGGACTGGCCGGGCGCACGGCGGTGGCCACCGATGAGGTCGGGGTGATGGTGGCCGATATCCAGCAGCGCACCGGTGATGTAGTGGAACAGATCCGCCAGTTGTCCGATGACCTGAATCTTGGGGTCGAGCAGGTGGAGCATACCGGTCGCCACCTGGACAACATCGCCCGCCTGGCGGCCGGGGTCGAGGAGCAGGTCAGCGAGATCGCCCGGGGCGCCGAGACCAATCGCGAACAGTTGGATAGCCTGTTCCACGCGGTGGAGCAGATGCGCAGCGACCTGGCGGTCAGTGACCAGCAGACCCGCAGCCTTGCCGAGGCGGCGGTGCAAATGGAAGGGCAGGCGGAAACCATCAGCGAGCGCCTGGCCGCGGTGGGCCTGGATGAATATCACCAGCGCATCTACGACCTGGCCCGCGAAGGCGCGCGACGCATCGCCGAGCAGTTCGAGGCCGACCTCGCGGCCCAGCGCATTAGCCTCGACGAGCTGTTCGACCGCAATTACCAGTTGATTCCCAACACCGAGCCAAGCAGGTACCACACCCGCTTCGATCGCTATACCGACCAGGTGCTGCCAGCGATCCAGGAGTCCTTGCTGCCACGCCATGACGGCCTGGTGTTCGCCATCGCCTGTACCCAGGAAGGCTACGTGCCGACCCATAACCAGGCGTTTTCCCAACCCTTGACCGGCGATCCCCAGGTGGACAACCTGCACAACCGCAGCAAGCGCAAGTTCGCCGATCGCACCGGTATTCGCTGCGGCAGCCATCAGCAGCCGCTGTTGTTGCAGACCTACACCCGTGATACCGGCGAGCTGATGCACGATCTTTCGGTGCCGATCATGGTCCAGGGACGCCACTGGGGCGGCCTGCGCCTGGGCTACAAACCCGAGCAGGCACCATCCCGACGGACCTGATGGCGAGCGGCGATTGTTACCGTTGGCGTAATGCTGATGTGCAATAACCGGCTGTTGTCCAGAGATGGAAATCATTTAGCATGCCTATATCGTTAGGTTGCTAACTATTTCCGCGGGGATAGCCATGTACAAGGTCGATGTAGCGGTGATGATAGGCAGCGGCGTGCCCGGCTCGTTGCAAGCCCTGGGGCGCAAGGTGTGCTGGGTGGTGCTGGTCAATGGCGAACAACGGGGTACCGCGTTCGCCAGTCGCGCCGACGCCGAGGAATGCCAGCTGGCCTGGCAGGAGCAACTGGCAGGGCTTGCCCCCGACCGGGAGCGTTTCAAGCACTCGGCCTAGGCCGGCTCCACTGGCTCAAGGGGCCAGCGCGCCCTGGTCGATCGCTTGCTTGAGGGCCCTGGCTTGTTCCCGGGCTGCTGCCGCGGCTTCCTCCGAGGTCTTGAACCAGCGGTCGCGTTCCACCTGGTAGAAGTGGAACCGGCTCTTGGGCACCTTGGTGCGCAGGGCGATCACGGCCTGGTATTCGCCCCTGACTTCCCGGCACTGGCCGCGGATGAAGAATTCGCCAATATCCAGCTCTTTCATTTCCCCTCTGCTCCTTTGGCTCGTTGAGTCTCGGATGCCCACGGAGTGTGGCCGGTGGACCCGGCGTCGAGTATCGCGTGGCTGGGGAAACCGGATCCTGAGTCAGATCAGCTTGTAAGTATTTTCCTAAAGAGCTGTGCTCAAGTATCGGTAGCAGTCATGCCACGACAGGAGTGAGGCGGCGCACTGGAATGACGCCAGCCGGTAACATGCCGGGGATAACGTTACCGGTTGAAGTGCGGTACTGGTCTTTGCTTGACTGGTGCAAAGGGTGATGGACCTGCGCTTTGCATAGTCGAAGTACACAAAGTTGCTCTAGAATTGCCCCTAGCCGCCCGAAGTGGCTGCCGATTTCGGGAATTGACCAGGGTGTTTGCGGCCAGCAGGCCTGTTCCAGCACTCGTTCCCTACTGCGCGGCGCCACGTTTTTCGGGTTCAGAGCCTATTCTCCAGCCTTCGACATGTGCCTACGCAATGGTGGAATCTTCCCTTGCCCAGTGTCCATGGCCGCCGGAGTAGCAGGTCCAACTGAATGAACTTCTGGTTGAGTGATTGGAGTGAGTACGCCGTCATGGCGTTTTTTTGTGCTGCCCGTTTTTTTAAGGACAGCATCATTTTGAGTATCGGGGAGCCTTTCCTTGGCAGTAAGTAATCTTGAAATGCACGCGTTGTTTGTCTTGGGTGATTTGCGCGCAAAGCTGGTCAAGCAGTTTCAATCTCGTTTTGTCTATGTCACCGAACAATCCGCCGAAGGCATCTACATCGCCGAACTCGATACCGAGACGGCCATGGTGGTGGACGACAAGCCCCGCCTGGAACTGAAAGTGGGAGATCATTTTCGCGCTGCGGTATTGCCCAGCCGCGAAGGCGGCAAGATGGAAATCCGCTTTCGCGAGATCAAGCTGACGGTCTATGGCCTGGGCGACTACGCCTTCGTCGCCAGCCCCCTGGGGCAGGGGATAGTGTTCAGGGAAGGGCAATCGGTGGTGATGGTTTTCGCCGCCAACGAACAGTTGCAGGAAGGCCTGACCAAGACCCTCAAGGCCATATCCGCCAAGGCCGCCAAGTGGCGCAAGGGCGAACTGATCAGCTTCAAGGCCAGCGAGTGACGAGCCAGAGCCGCGCCGAATTCCACCAGCAGCATCTGGCCGCTGCGCGCAGCGAGGCCCAGCGCCTGTTCGCACAGAAGCCCGTCCTGCAAGGTGCCTGGTTGAGCTGGGTGGCCGCGCAGATCTACAACCTGCGGCCAGCGGCCTACGCCAGCATGGTGCGCCGCGAGTTGCAGTGCCTGCAGGAGCCGCCGGACTCCTGATGCCATCCGTGGGTGCTTGAAAACACGGAACCTCTACTACAGTCAGTTGACTTAATGCTTCAGGGGCCTTGCGCTGGTGCGTCGCTGTCCCTCTTGCCCAGGACTCGACCTAGAGAGGTGCTTGCCATGAACGGATTACGTGCGCTGCTGGCCAGCAGCCTGTTGACCCTTGCTGCTCTTGGCGCGGCGCCAGCGGCGACTGCGGCGCCGCAGCCGATCCATTTCGCCGACCTGAACTGGGAGAGCGGCAGCCTGATCACCGAGATCCTGCGCACGGTGGTCGAGGGCGGCTATGGCCTGCCCACCGATACCTTGCCCGGCACCACCATCACCCTGGAAACCGCCCTGGCCAACAACGACATCCAGGTCATCGGCGAGGAGTGGGCAGGGCGCAGCCCGGTATGGGTCAAGGCCGAGGCCGAGGGCAAGGTGGTGGCGCTGGGGGACACGGTCAAGGGCGCCACCGAGGGGTGGTGGGTTCCCGAATACGTGATCAAGGGCGATCCGCAGCGGGGCATCAAGCCCCTGGCCCCCGAGCTGCGTAGCGTCTCCGATCTCAAGCGCTACAAGGAAGTGTTCAAGGACCCGGAAAGTCCCGACAAGGGACGCTTTCTCAACAGCCCCATCGGCTGGACTTCGGAGATCGTCAACAAGCAGAAGCTCAAGGCCTATGGCCTGCAGGACAGCTACGTGAACTTTCGTAGCGGCTCCGGAGCGGCCCTGGACGCCGAGATCAGCTCGTCGATCCGGCGTGGCAAGCCGGTGCTGTTCTACTACTGGTCGCCAACGCCGTTGCTGGGGCGTTTCAAGCTGGTCCAGTTGCAGGAGCCGCCCTTCGATGCCCAGGCCTGGAAGACCCTGACCGATCCCGCCGAGCCCAACCCCCGTCCGACC
>NZ_NEIQ01000025.1:0-89785 GCF_002112765.1 Pseudomonas sp. B6(2017)
TGGTGGCGACGTTGGCGATGTTGTTGCCGGTCACGTCCAGTTGCTTGTTGGCAGCGTAGAGACCGCTAAGGCCGATATTGAAAGACATGTTCCACTCCTTGTGTGTCGGTTACAGCAGCGATTGATCGTCACGGTTCAGTTCTTGGATACCGGGGCTCTATCGATGCTGACGCTTGAGTCGGGAAGCTCCAGGAGACCAGACTCTTCGCTGGCTGAGGCTTAGCAACCTGTGTGCCAAGCCTGAGAGCTCCATAAATCAAGGCCTCCCCGAAAGGGGGATGTGGCAAATGCAGAAAAGCGGCAATGGTTTTCCGCGCATTCTTTACAAAGTGGCAATGGCATTGCCGCGCTCGTCCGGGTAACAGCAAGCTGCATTCCGGCGAGAACAACCCGCTGCCTTTCGGTTCGTTTGATGAGGCGGATCGACTCCTGACGCGAGGCCACGTTGAGCATTTGGGGGCTAGTTGGTCATCCAGGCCAAGGATGGTTTCTGGTTTGCAAAAGGATCAGCCCGGCAATGCCGCCGCGGGAGGCCAACTACGCCAGCCTGGTCCTGAGGAGCCCCAGATGACCGGGTTCACCAGGTTTGCCCGAAGTTCGACGACCTTCGCCAGTGGCGGGTTGTCACCAGCCCCCTGGAAACCACTGACGAGCGAGCTTGACTGTCACTCGAAGTGCAACTTGAGCTTCATTGCACTGTGCTTCCTGCTCTTCAGTAGTTGCAGGTCTATGCCAGCGAGGGGTAGCTGAAAGACCTTTCGCATAGGTCTTTTCAAACTCAGGACTGGCCGCCTTGGCCAATAGCATCGCCTTGGCGTAGTCAGTTTCGAGGTCTTCGGGCAGCGCTTTACAAGCCAGCTTGGCTTGCTGATATCTAACGGCGTACATGTAGCCGTCCGTTGGGGCCCGGTCGTAGTTGTAAGGGGATGGCTGCGCAGCCAGGGTTGGGGCGGCGATGAATAGCGCGCAGAGATACAAGCGTCCGTGCATGGGACTGATGCCTCGAAAAATCGGCGAATTATACCCAGCTCGTCGGCGCTGCGAATGTCCATGCACTAGCTCGTTGGAATGCATTGATGAAATGGCGGCGCAGGTTTGCTCATGATTTTGCTCCAGGCCTGCGCCATCGCTGCGCGGGTGACAATCCAATTGCTCGTTTGGAAAGACCATGCCTCTCTGGTAGGTTCGCTCCCAAAGTGGGAGGACCCGATGAAGTGGAAGCGTTTTAAGGTAGTGATCCTGTACGTCGGTGCTGGCGCCATGGTTGTGCAGGCGGGGCGGCACCTGGCGGGCGGTGTCACTGACCTCGACAATGTAGCGCCAGCCCTGTTCGCCCTGGGTATCGCTTACTACCTGGCCAGGCGCGCAAGATCCTGTGCTGGGTAGCAAGAGGGCTTGGGTTATTGCGGCCCTCCTGGATCAACCCCTTGGGATTGCCACGTAGCATCGAGCGCCGGCTTGCCATTCACATCCCGGGTCCTCTCCTTGATAACGGCCCGCCCCATCGAGCACGGGCCACTTCGCGAGCCAAACCGGAGTAGATGCACAGCTTGCAGGGCCTGGTTCGAGCCAGGCTCTCCAGGCCTTTGCCCCTGATGGGCGTGCGCAGTTATCGGTCCCAGACGCCACTCAATGGGCATGGAAGTGCATGCCGCCATCGACGGGAATCACCGCCCCGGTGATATAGCGAGCCAGGGGCGAGGCGAGGAATGCGACCAGTTGGCCAACATCTTGCGGTTCGCCGAAGTAACCGATGGGGATATGACGGGCGATGAATGCCTGCCGGCTCTCTTGCGTTGGGTGCAACCTTTCCAGCACCTGGGCGCTGTTGATCCGGCCGGGGGCGATGCAGTTGACCGTGATGCCCGCGCAGGCTACCTCGCATGACAATCCCTTGGCCCAGAGATGCAGCGCACCTTTGGCGGCGCTAGCGGCGTTCAGCGATCGAGGCTCCATCGAGCCGCTGAGGTTGATGATGCGGCCCCACTGGCGTGCATGCATTGTTGGCAATACCGCCTGGGTCAGTCGTCGCGCCGCTGAGAAGTTGAGGGCGAGGGCTTCCTCCCAGTCGTCATCGCAAGCATAGAGCCCGGTGGGGCGGGCGCCGCCAGCGCAATTGACCAAGATATCGATGCCACCCAAGGCCCTGGCGGCTTCGGCAGCGATATGGGCAACATCGCTTGCATTCGTCACATCTGCGCTGATGACAATCGGCGCGCTAGCCCCGGCGGCTTCGATGTGTGCTGCAACCTCTTGCAATCTATCAGGCTGGCGCGCGGTGATGGCGATGCGCACTCCCTCCTGGGCGAGCACCCGGGCAACGCCAGCCCCGATGCCGCTGCTGGCTCCAGAAATCAGGGCCGTACGGCCTGCCAGATTCAATTCCATGATCTTCTCCTATGAGAGCTTCCAGCCGCTTCTGGGGCCGGGTGGCCTCTATCCGAATGACTGAGCGCTTGCGGAGAGTTTATTGATTACCTCAAGTAGATAAACTTGCATCCAGTTGCATAACTTGGAACCAGGAGTATCGAATGGATTTGTTGGACAGCATGCGGGTGTACGTCCTGACGGTAGAGAAGGGCAGCCTGAGTGCCGCCGCCGTTACCCTGGGTATCTCCGCGGCCATGGCTGGCAAGCACCTGCGCTCCCTCGAGACACGCCTGGCCATGCAACTGCTCAAGCGGACGACGCGGCGCCAGCATCTGACGAGCTTCGGTGAGGACTACTATCTGCGCTGCAAGGAAATCCTGCGGTTGGTGGCCGAGACCGACGAGCAAGCCCAGCACCAGCATCTGGCGCCCGTCGGCAAGCTGCGGATCACGGCGCCGGTAACCTTCGGAACAGACGCGCTGATGCCGGTCTTGTCGAGCTACATGGATCGTTATCCCGAGGTCCGGCTCGAGGTGGTTCTCTGCGATCGGGTCACGGACCTGGCGGAGGAGGGCTTCGAGGTGGCCATTCGCATTGGCGCGCTGCCGGAGGATGCGCCGCTGGTGGCCAGGCCACTGGCTCCCTACCGGCTGATGATGTGCGCCTCCCCGGGCTATCTGGCGCGTCGGGGTATGCCGCGAAGAATGGAGGACTTGCTGCATCACGAATGCCTGTCGTTCAGTCCGACAGCATTGAACGACTGGCCCGACGCTCGGGAAGAACTGGCCCACCGGGCGCCATCGGCGCGGCTGCAGGTCAACAACGGCCAGGCACTGCGCGTCGCCGCCCTGCATGGCCTGGGGATCGTCCTGCAACCCGCGCTCTTGTTGCAGGCGGATGTCCAGGCGGGCCACCTGGTGCAGCTGTTTCCCGAGCAGAGCCTGCCGGACCGCCCAGTGCACGCGGTATACCTGCCGGATCGCTTTCACTCGGCCAGGCTGCGCAGCTTTGTGGAGTTCCTGGTCGAACAATTTCCCCCGGCAGCCGGGGTGCCACGTCCGGGTGCCTCATGAACTGTTTTATGGAACCTGGCTCAGCTATCCATCTTCGCCGCCAGCAGGGCTCGCTCCTTGGTGAGCGGCTTGAGTACACCCTGGTCATTGCCGATGCGCTGGTAGAAAAAGTAGTTCTCGGCCTGGTCATGCAGGATGCGGTAGATATTGCCCTGGCGTCTCGAGCCCGGGGTGACGCTGCGCTCCACCAGTAATTGATAATCCTCGATGTTCAGGCGTTTCAGCGCTTGTTCGAAATCCTGCCGGGTAGTGGTCTCCCAGCGACGGATATTGTTCATGTGCCACATGATCGAAAGGAACATGAACAGCACCGCACCCTGGACCACAAGGTGCTTCATGATTTGTTCCATAGAGTGACTTCCTGTCTCCTGAGACTGGGGCGAGTCGTGCGCCACAAGCGATAGCGGGGTTGCAACTGGACGTGGCGCATGAGCCCGGCACGCTGGGATTGTGCTTCCAAGGTGGTTACGACTTGAGACACAAAGGCTTCAAATGGTGCTGCCCGGGATGCTAGGTTTGTCGCGTTATCGGTCGCGGATTGTGTAGGAAAGCGCCATGGAATCCCAAATTTTTGAGAACAAGCGCATTGGCGTGGAGGAGTTTACCGGTCAGGTGGTCACGGGTATGACCTTTCTGGATTGCGATTTTTCCCGGGTCGACCTGTCGGAAACCCAGTTCATCGATTGCAGTTTCTACGATCCCGAGCGCCAGGTCGGCTGCAACTTTCGCAGTGCCAAGCTCAAGGGCGCCTCGTTCAAGCGCTGTGACCTGACGGTCTGCGTATTCAACTTCGCCAGCGCCCTGGGGCTGGAGATCACCGAGTGCAAGGCCCAGGGGGCCGACTTCAGCAGCGCCAGCTTCATGAACGTGATTTCCAGCAAGTCCTGGTTCTGCAATGCCTACATCAACAAGAGCAACCTGGCCTACGCCAACTTCTCCAAGGTCAATCTCGAGAAGTGCGAGCTGTGGGACAACCGCTGGACCGGCGCCAATGTCACCGGCGCCAGTTTTGCCGGGTCGGACTTGTCCGGTGGCGAGTTCAGCCTCCTGGATTGGCGATCCGCCGATTTCACCGGCTGCGACCTGACCAACTCGCAGTTGGGCGACCTGGATATCCGGCTGGTCAACCTGGACGGAGTCAAGCTCGACCGCGACCAGATGAGCCACCTTGCCGCGCGCCTGGGGATCAACGTGATCGGCTAGCCCGGTACAACGAGGCAACCGGAACCCGCTACGGCGGGTTTTTCATTGCACCGGCGCTGGCCCGGCCGTGTCAGGGTTCCTTGTGCAGAGGGCGAGCAGGGTTGCCGCAGACCGTGGTGCCGGGCGCCACGCTGCGGGTCACCACCGCTCCCATGCCCACCACGGCGCCCCGGCCGATGACGATGGGCCGCTGGGGCGTGCCTTGCTTGATGATGGCGCCGGCGCCGAGGTAGGCGTGGTCCTCGATCACCACCGCCCCATTGCAATGCACGTTGGGCGCGAAGGTGACGAAGTCGCCGATGATGCAGTCATGGGCGACGTAGCTGTAGAGATTGGCGTGGAAGAACCGGCCGATTCGCGCATTGGCCGTCACCACGGCAAATGGGCACAGCACCGCGCCCTCGCCGATCTCGTTGCACGCCAGGTCCAGTGCATTGGCCGCCATGATGGAGAAGGGCCGGGCCCCGGCGCTGGCCATCCGCGCGGCCAGCTCTTCGCGGATATGGCTGTTGGCGATGGTGATGTTGAAGTGCCTGGTGGCATCCAGGGCCAGGAACTCCTCGAGTCCCAGCACGCTGAAGCCATTGAGGCAGGTGCCGGCCAGTTGTTCATCGACGAACACCAGCCGTGTCGTTTGCCAGCGCTGCGTCTTGTGCAACTGCTGGGCGGCCAACGGCATCACTTCGCGACCGAAGCCGCCGGCGCCACAAATCGCGTAGACATCCATAGTGCATCTCCTCGTTTCCGGGGGCGGGCAGGCGCCAAGCCTAACTCAATTGCCGCGCCTCGCACGCCATTCGAAGGGCCGGGAGCGAGGCCAACCTTGACCTGCCGGTCCGCTATCCAGAAGATGCCCACCTTCAATCCCAGGCTCAGGAGAGGGCATGCAGGCGCAAGACGGCTACTTCGAAATCACCCCCGAGGATCTGCAGGAGCGCTCCCTGGCGCAACTGGCCGCCAGCCAGCTACTGCCCGTGCGTGGCGTGGGCCTGGACCTGAGCGGCCAGGACCTGTCGCGCAGCAACCTGGCCGGTGCCCATTTCGAACGCTGCAGCTTCAGTGCTACCAACCTCACCGCCGCCAACCTGGCCAACAGCCGCTGGACCAGTTGCCGGGCCGGCCAGGCGACACTGCGCTCGGCGGTGCTCACCGATGCCCGCTTCGAACGCTGCGACCTGAACAACACCCTGTGGCAACGCAGCAAGGTCGCCCATGTGCAGTTCGAAGCCTGCAAGCTCACCGGCGCCAACTTCGCCGATGTCTCGGCCCTGGGCCTGGGCTTCTCCGACTGCCTGCTCAACAGCGCCATGCTGTCCGGTATCTCGTTCTACAAGGCGCAGCTGTATCGCATCGATTTCAGCGAAGCGGACCTGACCTATTGCGACTTTCGCAAGGCAGTGTTCATCGAGGGGGGCAGCCTGTCCCTGGCCCGGGTGAACAATGCCCGTTTCGACGACGCCGACCTGCGTGAAGCCAGCCTGCAGGGCCTGCGACTGGTGGATGCGAAGCTGTTCAAGGGCGCGATCATCTCCCGTAGCCAGGCCGGCATGCTCCTGGCCGGCCTGGGCCTGACGGTCCTCTGAATCAGTCCTGTCGGGCCTGGTGCAGGTTTTCCAGTACGCCGATGAAGGCCTGCGCCAGGGGGCTGCGCTTCTGGCTGTGGGTCAGTACCAGCAACGGAGCGGTGGCGCCCAGGTCCACCACCGGCCGGTAGCTCACGCCTTTTTTTGCCAGGGTCCGGGTGCAACTGGGCACCAGGGCGATACCCTGGCCGGCGGCGACCAGGGCGATGATCGAGGTGATCTGGCGCCCGCTGGGCCCCGGCCGCAGGGGCAGGTCGTTGCGACGGTACAGCTGCTCGATGGCTTCATTGAGTCCCGAGCCATAGCCGGCCGGAAACAGGATCAGCGGCGACTCGCTGAGTTCGGCCAGGGTCACCTCGGCCTGGGCCGCCACCGGGCTGTCGCTGGCCAGCGCCGCCACCAGCGGCTCGTCCCCCAGGGACAGGGTGTGGATCTCGGCCAACTCGTCCGGCGGCTGCATCCGGCTCAGGCCGATGTCGATCCGCCCATCGACGATCTGCGCCCACTGGCTGGCCGAGGCGCCTTCCACCAGTGTCAACTGCACCTCGGGAAAGCGCTGGGCGAAGGCCTGGATCGCCTCGCTGAACAACTCCGACAAGGCGATCGAGCTGGCATATCCCAGGGCCAGTTGTCCGGCGCTGCCGGCGGCCAGCTTGGCGGCCATGGCCTCGGCCAGTTCCATTTGTTCCAGCACCGCTCGGGCATAGGGTAAAAAATGCTGGCCCTGGGCCGTGAGGGTCACGCTGCGGCTGGTGCGATCGAACAAGCGAAACCCCAGCTCGCTCTCCAGCGCCGAGATCTGTCGGGTCAGAGGAGGTTGCGCCAGGTGCAGGCGCAACGCGGCGCGGCCGAAGTGCAGTTCTTCGGCGACGGTCAGAAAGTAACGCAGCCTGCGTAGATCGAGCATCCTGTTCCCTGGGTATTGATCGGTCGGAAATCGGTATTGGTCCTGGTCCAGCGACGTATTTTATAAAAGCCTTTCGCCACAAAACGAGAGGTTTCATGTCCCTGTTTGCACACCGTGCCCGCCTGGCCCTGTTTCTATGTGGCTGCGCCGCCTTCCTCAACCTGTATGCGACCCAGGGCATCCTCCCGGTATTCGCCGCGGATTTTGCCGTGAGCGCCAGGGAAGCGGGCTGGAGCATCACCGTCACCACCCTGGCGGTGGCTCTCGGGGCGCCATTGACCAGCCGCCTGAGCAGTGCCTGGGATCAACGCCGGGTGATAGTGCTGGCGGCGCTGGCCCTGGCGCTGCCGGCTGTGCTGGTGGCCTGCGCTGGCAACCTGGCCCAGTTGCTGCTGTGGCGTTTTGTCGAAGGCCTGCTGATTCCCCTGGTCTTCGCCACCAGCGTTGCCTACATCGGCGACCGCTGGCGCGGCGGCATGATCACCGAGGTCACCAGCCTGTATGTGGCCGGCACCGTGCTCGGTGGGTTCGCCGGGCGCTTCGTCACCGGTGTCGCGACCCAGTACCTGGGCTGGCGCGAGGCCTTCGCGCTGCTGGCGCTCCTGAGCCTGCTGCTCGGCCTGGCCATCCACTGGCTGTTGCCGGCCAATCCGCCGGCGGCCGAGCGCCATCTTGCCGAGCGTCGTGGCAGTTGGCGTCAACTCTGCGGCAAGCCCTTGCTGGCGTCCTACGCCGTGGGGTTCTGCGTGCTGTTCGCGCAAGTCGCCACCTTCACCTACGCCGGGCTCTACCTTGGCCAGCCGCCATTCGAATTGGGCCCGGCGGCCCTGGGAGCGCTCTATGGCGTGTTCCTGCTGGCGCTGGTGGTGATCCCGCTCGCCGGGCGCCTGAGCAAGTCCCGGCCCCAGGCCGAACTGTTGCTGGTGGCGGCATCGCTGGGTGTCTGCGGCTCAGCCCTGAGCCTGTTGTCGTCATTGTGGCTGATGGTGCTGGGCCTGGCCCTGAGCTCCACCGGAGTGTTCCTGGCCCAGGCGGCGGCCAATGCCTTCATCAGTGCCAGCGCCGGGCCGCACAAGGCCAGGGCGGTGGGGCTGTACCTGACCTGCTACTACTTGGGCGGCAGCGCTGGCGCCGTGCTGCCGGCAGTACTCTGGAACCGCTGGGGCTGGCCGGGCTGCGTGGCGTTGATCCTGGTGTTCCAGGTGCTGGCCCTGCTGGTCGGCTGGCACGGTTGGCGCGCGCCGCGGCCACGCCAGCAACTGGCCGGCTGATGCGGCCCCAAGGGACTACCTGAGATGAGCCTGAGCGATCTGCCGCTGCGCCAGAGCCAATTGTTGAAGTTCGTCGAGCCGCTGCTCAACGACATGCCCGCCAGTGCCTGGAAGCATGCGCTGTTCGAGGCATTCTGGAGCCAGCGGCGCGACCTGCTGGCCATCGAGGATGCCTTCTTGAAACTGGTCCAATACCCGGGACCGGGGCTGGCAGCCGTAGACGCCTGCACCGAGGCCATGGCCATCGCCCCCGACGAGCCCGCCGCCCGCAACCTGTTCGCCCAGTACTTGCAGCGCCGTTCCCGGGCCATGCTCGCTTGCGCCCGGGTACTGCCCGCCGATTCTTCCCCCAACCCATCCGGCCACCCCCATGAATGACCAGAACCCCGCGATTCCCGCTGTAGCCTCCGCCAGCGCCACCCAGGTGCGGCGCCGCTCGCTGCTGGCCGGTTGCAGCGCCCATGCCGTGCACGATGGCCTGACCGATGTGATCTATGTCCTGCTGCCGGTGTGGCAGGCCCAGTTCGCCATGAGCTATGCCCAGGTCGGCCTCTTGCGCGGGGTCTATGCCGGGATGATGGCCGGCGTCCAACTGCTGGCCAGCCGCGCGGCCGGGCGCTGGGGGCGCGAGCGCCTGCTGGTGGGAGGAACCGCGCTGGCCGGCCTGGCCTATCTGCTGGCCGGGCAGGCGACTGGCCTGGGCGTGCTGTTCCTGGCGCTGTTGCTGGGCGGCCTGGGGGCCAGTACCCAGCACCCGCTGGCCTCCTCGCTGATTACCGATACCCATGAGGCTGGTGGCGGGGTCAAGGAGGCCCTGGCGCAATACAACTTCGCCGGCGATATCGGCAAGACCCTGGTCCCCGGCGTGGTGGGCCTGTTGCTGGCGCTGGTCAGCTGGCGCGCCAGCGTGACCCTGGTGGGCCTGCTGGGGTTGGCCGCGGCGTTGCTGCTGTGGTGGTTGCTCCCGTCCCGGGCCAGCACTTCGGCGCTGCGCGACAAGGCGCCCAGGGTCCTCAGCGGCCAGGGTTCGGCCGGTGGCCTGTGGGCGCTGATCGTCACCGGCACCCTGGACAGCGCGGTGCGCATGGGCTTCTTGACCTTCCTGCCGTTCCTGCTCAAGGCCAAGGGCGCCGGCAGCGCCGGAATCGGCCTGGCCCTGACCCTGCTGTTCATCGGCGGCGCGTTCGGCAAGCTGTTCTGCGGTTACCTGGGGGCACGCATCGGCATGATGAAGACCGTCTGGCTGACCGAATCCAGCACGGCGTGCCTGATCGTCCTGGCGGTGTTCCTGCCCTATGGCGCCCTGATGGTGACGTTGCCGCTGCTGGGCCTGGTGCTCAACGGCACCTCGTCGGTGCTGTATGGCGCAGTGCCGGACCTGGCAGGGGCCGGCAAGCGCGAGCAGGCATTCTCGCTGTTCTACACCGGCACCATCGGCGGCGGCGCGTTGGCCCCGATGCTGGCCGGACTGCTCAGCGATGTCGCCGGCGTGGCGCCGGCGGTGATGGTCCTGGCGGCGCTCCTGCTGCTGACGTTGCCCCTGTCCTGGCAGGTGCAGCGCGGGCTGCCAGCTGAAGCTGGCACGCCATGAACGAAGGCTCGAGGATGGAAAGAGACAAGGGCATGGCGCTGCTGGCGTGGTGCTCCTGCACTGTTTTTCACACAGATTTACAGCTGCCGGAACAGCACCGCGCTAGCCTGGGCACTCGCAGGCCACCAGCCAGGGGAGGTGCGTGGTCACGCAATGACAATCTCGATGGATGACCCTGATGAGCCTGTTTGCAACGAGCATTTACCACTACTGGCAATCCAGCTTGAGCGCCCTCGAAGGCTTGCGGGAGGACGGCGGCTTCAGCGTGCGGGTCAATCCCGGGCTGGAAGACCAATCGCGCCTGATGCTGCTGCGCACTCCCGGTGGCAGCCAGGCAGTGTTGACCCCGGGCTTGGCGCAGATCCTCGGCCTGGCCGAGGGGCCGGTGGATACCGAGGCCGCCTTCCTGGCGCGCCTGGAGCAGGCCGGTATCCGTCTCAACGGCGCCGACCATGTGTTCTATTACCCCCGGCAACGTCACGCCGAGCTGTTACGCGATACGGCCCTGGGCGATACCCGGGCATTGTCGGCGGCGCACGAGCAGCGGTTCGCCCGCTTCCAGTCCAGCGCCAGCGCAGAGGACCTGGACAATGCCTATGTCGAACTGGATCACTGGGCGGTGTTCGGCGCTTTCGAGCAGGACCGGCTGGTGGCGGCGGCGAGCATGTATGCCTGGGACGGGTCGCCGCTCGCCGATCTGGGCGTGCTGACCCTGGAGGCGTTTCGCGGCCGGGGCCATGCCCGCAGGTTGGTGCGGGCGATCTGTCGGCATGCCCTGGAGCAGGGCCTGGAGCCGCAGTACCGCTGCCAGGTCGACAACCTGGCCTCGGTGGCGCTGGCTCGGGCGGCGGGGCTGGAACTGTTCGGCCAGTGGCGGGTGATCCACCCCGATTGCGAGATCTGACGGCTTAGCGGTGCAGGCGGGTGTGGCCCGGGCCTGGGATATCTTCCCGGGAGTCCGGGCCGTGCCGGTTCAGGCGCCCACCATCCACTTGGCCAGGCCGTGGCGGCCACTGACCCCGAGCTTGGCGGCGGCGCGCTTGAGGTAGGTCTCGATGGAGCTGTTCTTCACGCTCAGGCGCTGGGCCATCTCCGGCACGGTACCGCCGGTGAGCAGCCCCAGGCAGACTTCTTTTTCCCGGGCCGAGAGGGTGATATCGCCCAGCGACAGGCGTTCGTCGAACTCGCGCTGCAATGGCGACTGCTCCTGGTTGTCCCGGGGGCGGCTGGTCCAGCTGCGCAGGTTCTTCAGGGCTTGCTGGCGATGCATCTGCGCATGGCGTTCCAGCAGCGGCAGCAGGGTCGAGGACAGGCTCTTGAGGAACGACAGCTCGGACAGGGAAAACCCACCCTGGGTCGATTCGCGGTAGAGCGCGATCACGCAGCGGCGGTTGGCCTTGCGCGACACCAGGTGGCATTGGTGCGGGGTATTGCGTGCTTGCCGGCCATGGACCTGGGCGTTGATCTGGATCAGCAGCGAATCATCCATTTCCAGCATTTTGTGCAGCAGCGGTTCTTGGCGCCGGGCGGCTTCCGGCAGTTGTTCCGGCTGTCCGGCACGTCCCAGCAAGGTGATTTCCTCGGCGCGGGTCTGGCGCTCGTCGAGGGTCCATTCACTGAGCACCAGGTGATCGGCCGGCACCAGTTTGTTCACCAGTTCGAGCATGTTCGCGGCGAACTGGCCCTGGCCGGTGTTGGAGATCAACTGCCCCAGTTCCAAGTAGAAATTCGGTGTTTCCAGGTTGGCGATACTGCTGGTCAGACTCATATCCCTATCATCCTTGATCAAGGCAAATCGCTGATCGAAGCCTTGAAACCTTATTGCGACGGCGCACCGCAGCAGGTCCTCCATGAACCCGATCCGGTCAGATGCGTCTGATTTAAGCCTAAGCATTTGCTTCGCGTCTGTAGGGGGAAACCGGGACACAAAACCCCGGGCCGGGCTCGCCAAGCCCCCTGCGCCGGGCCTCGGCCAGTGCGCCGCAAGCCCGTGGGCACGGGGTCGCAGTGAGTTGCAACGGACTTTGGCGACAGGCTTCGCAAAGAGTTCGGGACTGGACTGACGAGTCAGGAACCTCAGGTACAGATGGTCAATTTCCTACAGCTAATTCAGCCGATCCGCAAACCATCGCCAACCCCTCCGATACCCGCCAGAGCCGCGTCCCAGGCGGCCGGCAGCCCGGCGGACTGTCCGGGTTTGGGGTGACATACAGCCCAGGGGGCCGATGCTTAAATTTCGTTCGCCGGTGCCTTGGCCATCACATGAGAAGGATCTTATGACGCGTTTTTCTGCCATTGCCGTGGGCGACGCTGCCGTCGCCATCCGTCGCTCGCCGCAGGCCGGATGCCTGCCCCGGAAGCAGTCATGAACGCCGGTCCGCTACAGGCCCCGGGCCTGCCGTTGACCGCCGGGCAGCGGGATATCTGGCTCGACCAGCTCAGCCGCGGCGACTCGCCCTTGTACAACATCGGCGGTTATGCCGAGTTGCGCGGCCCGTTCCGTCCCGAGTTGATGCAGCGCACCGTGGAACTGGTGGTGGCCCGGCACGACGTGCTGCGCACCGTGCTGTCCCGCGAGGGCAGCCAGGATGGCCTGCCGCTGCAGTATTTCGACCGCCATTGGCCGGTGCAGCTGGCGTTCCACGACCTGTCCGATGCGGCCGATCCGCTGGCCGCCGCCCGGGTGCAGATCCAGGGGCAGATGCAGCAGCCGTTCGCCCTCGAAGGCCAGCGGCTGTGCCGTTTCTCGTTGTTTCGCCTGGGCCCCGAGCATCACTTGATGCAGGTCGAAGCCCATCACTTGATCCTCGATGGCTGGGGCTTCGCCCAGTTGTCCCAGGCCCTGGGCGAGGTCTACGGCGCCCTGTTGCAGGGTGAGCAGCCGGCGGCCGAGGCGCCATCCTTCAGCGACTTCGTCGAGGACGATGGCCGTTACCACCAGTCCGCCCGTTACCAGCGCGACCGCGACTACTGGCTGGCCAGTTACCACAGTGTGCCGGAACCGTTGCTGCGCCCGCGCTATCGCCCCAGCGTCACCGACGAGACCCCCGGCGGGGCGCTGGTACAGGCTTTCCCCGCAGTGTTGCACGAACGAATGAAGGCCCTGGGCAAGCAGCTTGGCGGCTCGGCTTTCCATGTACTGCTGGCCGCACTGCATGTGTATTTCACCCGGGTCGACCAGCGCCGTGACTGGGTCCTGGGCATGCCGGTGCTGAACCGGCCCAACGCCGCCTTCAAGGCCACTCTCGGCTCCTTCACCCAGGTCAGCGCGGTGCGCATGGACTTCGCCCCGGACCTGACCTTCGAAGCCCTGGTGATGGCGGTGCGCGACAGGTTGAAACAGGATTTTCGCCACCAGCGCTTCCCCTTGAGCGAGCTCAATCGTGCCCTCGGCCTGCTGCGCGAAGACCGCACCCAGCTGTTCGAGTTGTCGCTGTCCTACGAGGTGGAGAACCTGGATTACCGCTACGGCGAGGCCAGCGCCTCGTCGGTCAAGGTTTCCAACCGCCACGAGCCGGAACCCCTGGCCATCCACCTGCGCAGCAACAGCTTCGAGGACAGTGCCTGGATGCACTACGTCTATGACCGCCGGTATTTCCAGGCCGAGGAGATCCAGGCCATGGCCGGGCACTTGCTGCACGTCCTGGAGCAAGGGCTGGAGGACACAGGTTTGCCGATGCAGCGCTTCTCGTTGCTCACCGACGCCGATCGCGCCCGCCTGGAGCAATGGAATGCCACCGGCCAGGCGAACGCCGCCGAGCAGCGCATCCATGGGCGGATCGAGGCCTGGGCCGAGCGCACCCCGGATGCCATCGCCCTCATCGCCCAGGGCCAGCAGCTCAGCTATGCCCAGCTCAACCAGCAGGCCAACACCCTGGCCCGGCACCTGCAGGCCCTGGGCGCCGGCCCGGATGAGCGGGTGGCCATCGTGGCCCGGCGCAGCCCGCAAACCCTGGTGGGCTTGCTGGCAATCCTCAAGGCCGGCGCCGGCTACGTGCCCATCGATCCGGCGCACCCGGCCGAGCGCCTGGCCTACCTGCTGGAGGACTGCGCTCCGGTGGCGGTGCTGGTCCAGCAGGACCTGCGCCAGCGCCTGCCGGCGTTGCCGATGCCAGTGGTGGAACTGGATAGCCAGCAGTGGCAACCGGGGACCGCTGCCAACCCGCAAGTGCCGGGGCTGACGCCACGACACCTGGCTTATGTGATCTACACCTCGGGCTCCACCGGCTTGCCCAAGGGCGTGCAGGTGGAGCACCAGAGCTTGTCCGGCCTGGTGGACTGGCATTGCCAGGCGTTCGACCTGGGCCCGGGCCGCCACAGCTCGTGCCTGGCCGGTTTCGGTTTCGACGCCATGGCCTGGGAAATCTGGCCGACCCTGTGCGCCGGGGCGACCCTGCACCTGGCGCCGGTCAGCGATGGTCCCGAGGACCTGGATCGCCTGCTCGCCTGGTGGCACGCCCAGCCCCTGGACGTGAGTTTTTTGCCGACCCCGGTGGCCGAGTACGCGTTCAGCCGCCACACCGGCCATCCGCACCTCAAGACCCTGCTGGTGGGCGGCGATCGTCTGCGCCAGCCACCCGCGGCCCAGGGCTTTACCCTGGTCAACAACTACGGCCCCACCGAAGCCACGGTGGTGGCCACTTCCGGGGTCATCGAGCCGGGCGGGGCACTGCACATCGGCCGGCCGATCGCCAACACCCGCATCTATCTGCTGGACGAGCAGCAGCGGCCCCTGCCCATCGGCATTCCCGGCGAGCTGTACGTCGGCGGCGCCGCAGTGGCCCGGGGTTACCTCAAGCGTCCCGAGTTGACTGCGGAGCGCTTCCTCGACGACCCGTTCAGCGAAGTGCCGGGGGCACGCATGTATCGCACCGGCGACCTGGCGTGCTGGCGCCACGACGGCACCCTGGAGTACCTGGGGCGCAACGACGACCAGGTGAAGATCCGCGGCCTGCGCATCGAGCTGGGGGAAATCGAAACCTGCCTGGGTCGCCATCCGGCCCTGCGCGAGGCGGTGGTCCAGGCCCGCGACGGCCAACTGGTGGCCTGGTTCAGTGCCGACGGCGAGGTGCCCATCGGCGAGCTGCGCGAACACCTGCTGCAACGCCTGCCGGACTACATGGTGCCGATGGCCTATGTGCGGCTCGACGCCTTGCCGCTGACCGCCAACGGCAAGCTGGACCGCAAGGCCCTGCCGGCGCCGGACCCGCTGGCCTTGATCAGTCGCGAATACGAGGTGCCCCAGGGGCCGCTGGAAACCACCCTGGCGCGGCTCTGGGCCGAAGTGCTGCAGGTCGGGCGGGTGGGACGCCAGGATCACTTCTTCGAACTGGGCGGGCATTCGCTGCTGGCCTTGCAACTGATCCAGCGCATGGATCAGGAAGGCTTGCAGGCCGATGTGCGAGTACTGTTCGGCCAACCGACCCTGGCCAGCCTCGCCGCCGCGGTGGAGCAGGGAGCCGGGTTGCAGGTCCCGGCCAACCGTGTGCCGCCGGGCTGCCAGCGCATCACCCCGGACATGCTCAGCCTGGTGGATCTGGACCAGGACAGCATCGACCGGGTGGTGGCGACGATTCCCGGCGGGGCGGCCAACGTCCAGGAGATCTATCCCCTGGCGCCTTTGCAGGCCGGCCTGCTGTACCACCATATGACCTCGGTCCAGCGCGATCCCTACCAGCAACATGCGCTGTTCGCCTTCGCCCGCCGCGAGGACCTGGACGCCTTCGCCAACGCCTTGCAGGCGGTGATCCAGCGCCATGACATCCTGCGCACCAGCCTGGTCTGGGAAGTGCTGGAGCCGGCGGTGCAGGTGGTCTGGCGCGAAGCCCGGCTGAACCTGGAAGAACTGCGGCCGGTGGCGGGCGAACCGGTGCTCGAGCAATTGCGCCGGCACTTCGATCCACGCCAGCGGCCACTGGATATCCGCCAGGCGCCGATGCTCGCCCTGGCCTGGGCCGAGGACCGGCCACAGGGGCGCTGGCTGGCGCTGCTGCGCTTCCATCACCTGGTCAACGACGCCACTTCCACGGCGATGCTGATGGCGGAAATCGGCGCCCACATGGACGGCCGCCAGCAGCAGTTGGCCGCGCCTTTCGCCTACCGCGAATACGTGGCCCGCACCGGCCTGGACCAGGAGCGCCACGCCGCGTTCTTCCGCCAGGCCCTGGCCGGGGTGGACGAGCCGACCCTGGCCTTCGAACTCAAGGAGCGCCCCGGCGAGCAAGCGGACCACGAAGAGGCCGGGCAGTTGCTCGACGCCGGCTTCGAGCAGCGCCTGCGCGAGCAGGTCCGGCGCCATGGGGTCAGCGCCGCCAGCCTGTTCCACCTGGCCTGGGCCCTGGTGCTGGGACGTACTTGCGGCCGCGACGACGTGCTGTTCGGCACCGTGCTGCTGGGACGCTTGCAAGCCGGTGCCGGGGCGGACCGGGCCCTGGGCATGTTCATCAATACCTTGCCCCTGCGCCTGGAACTGGCGGGGCTCAACGTCGTCGACGGGCTGCGCCAGGTCCAGGAGCGTCTCAGCGCGCTCCTGGCCCATGAACAGGCGCCGTTGTCCCTGGCCCGGCGTTGCAGCGCAGTGGCGCCGCCGACCCCGCTGTTCAATGCCTTGCTCAACTACCGGCACAACGTCGAGGCCGACGCCCAGGCGCTGTTGCAGGACCTGCCGGCCGGGGTGCAATTGCTCGCCAGCGAGGAGGTGGTCAGCTATCCGCTGATGCTGGCGGTGGACGACCTGGAACCGGGCTTGCGCCTGGGCCTTCGCGCGCCCCAGCGGATCGGCGCGCAACGCTTGCTGGACTACCTGCAATGCACGCTGCAAAGCCTGCTGCTGGCCCTGGAGCAGGCGCCGGCGACATTCCTGCACAGCCTGTCGATCCTGCCCGAGACGGAGCGCACGCAGTTGCTGTCGGCGTACAACGCCACCGAGTCGGACTATCCCCGCCAGCTGACCCTGCATGCGCTGTTCGAGGCCCAGGTCCGGCGCACGCCCGAGGCCATCGCGGTACAGGCCGGCGAGCGCCGCTTGAGTTATGCAGAGCTCAATCGCCAGGCCAACCAGGTGGCCCATCACCTGCGCGAGCTGGACGTGGGGCCGGACGTGCGAGTCGGGCTCTGCGTCCAGCGCAGTCCCGAGCTGCTGGTGGGCCTGCTGGGCATTCTCAAGGCCGGCGGCGCCTACGTGCCCCTGGACCCGGACTACCCGGCCGAGCGCCTGCACTTCCTGGTGCAGGACAGCCAGCCGCTGGCGGTGCTGGTGCACCAGCCGACCCACGGCTTGCTGGCGGACCTGGCCCTGGCGCTGCTGGACTTCGACGCCAGCCCCTGGCAGCACCAGCCGCAGCACGACCCTCAGGTGCCGGACCTGGAGGTCTCGCACCTGGCCTACGTGATCTACACCTCGGGTTCCACCGGCACGCCCAAGGGCGTGATGGTCGAGCACCGTGGCCTGGGCAACCTGATGCACTGGGGCTCGCAGCTGTGCCCGCAGTCTGCGGGCGGCACCTTGCTGCAAAAGGCCCCGTTCAGCTTCGACGGCTCGGTCTGGGAGCTGTTCTGGCCCCTGGTCACCGGCATGCGCCTGCTGCTGGCGCGGCCCGGCGGCCACCGCGATCCGGACTACCTGGCGCAGCTGGTAGTGGAACAGCAGGTGACGATGATCAAGTTCGTCCCGGCGATGTTGCTGCAGTTCCTGCAACTGGAAGAGTCGAGCCAGTGTCAGAGCCTGACCGACGTGTTCTGCGGCGGCGGCGAGCTGACCGAGGCCATCGCCCGGTTGCTGCGCCAGCGCCTGCCCCGGGCACGCCTGCATAACGTCTACGGGCCTACCGAGGCCACGGTGGACAGCACGGCCTGGACCCTGGAGCCCGATGCGCCGATTCCGCCGGTGCAACTGCCCATCGGCCGGGCCATCACCAACACCCGGCTGTACGTCCTGGATGCCCACGACCAGCCAGTGCCACGGGGCGTCAGCGGCCAGTTGCACATCGGTGGCGTCGGGGTCGCCCGCGGCTACCTGGGCTTGGCGCAGTTGCAGGCCGAGCGGTTCATCGCCAGCCCCTTCGTCGCCGGCGACCGGCTGTACCGCAGTGGCGACCTGGTGCGCTATGCCGAGGATGGCAACCTGGAGTTCCTCGGGCGCAACGACTTCCAGGTCAAGCTGCGCGGCTTGCGCCTGGAACCGGGGGAAATCGAGGCACGGCTGGCCGAGCATCCGGCGGTGCGCGAGGTGGCGGTGCTGCTGCGCGGCGAGCGCCTGGTGGCCTACTACAGCCTGCATCCGGGAGCCACGGAACCGGGGATCGAGGTCTTGCGCGCCCATGTCCTGGAGCGCCTGCCCGACTACATGGTGCCGGCGGCCTACGTGCGCCTGGACGCCTTGCCCCTGAGCGGCAATGGCAAGCTGGATCGCAGGGCCTTGCCCGAGCCCGGGGCCGATGCGGTGCTGGCCCGGGAATTCGTGGCCCCCGAGGGTGAACTGGAAACCACCCTGGCGCGGCTCTGGGCCGAGGTGCTGCAGGTCGAGCGGGTGGGGCGCCACGACCACTTCTTCGAGCTGGGCGGACACTCGCTGCTGGCGGTCAGCCTGGTGGCGCGCATGCGCCAGGAAGGCCTGCATGCCGATGCCCGGTTGCTATTCAGCCAGCCGACCCTGGCCGCGCTGGCGGCCAATACCCGCAGCCAGTTGCAACAGGTGGACATTCCCGCCACCACCATTCCACAGCTCAAGCGCCAGCGGCGCCTCTGAGCCTTTCGCACCTTCTGTCATGACCTTGGCGCGCCGGCCCGGATGCCGGCGCGCCGGCGTGACGCCAAGGGGGACAGGCCCGGGATAGTGTCCCGAGTTCCCATGCCAGACACCTGTGGAGGGATGTTTTAGCGTTCCTTCGCTGCGCCAGATCCTGGCTGTTGCGCGGCCCCCTGCACCCAAGGGGCGTGGCTGCTCGTGAAGTGGACAGCGGCCACATCTGAAACGTTGCATCTGAAACACGGACGTTCTCTTCAACCGTTTCCGAATCCTAGGCAGGTCACACATGCAGTTCAGCGAATTGATGGCGGTTCTTTCCACCCTGGCGATCCGACTCCAGCGCGACGGCCAGGACCTGCTGGTCCAGGGCGATGACGAGGCCCTGGACGATGGGCTTTGGGACAGTCTGGTCGAGCACAAGCCGCGGCTCCTGGAACTGCTGGACGAGCAGGGCGGCGACTGGCTGAGCCCGGCCTTCAAGATCACCCCGGACATGCTGCCGCTGGCCCGGCTGGACGCATCGGCCATCGAGCGCATCGTCGCCGCGGTGCCCGGTGGCGCGGCCAACGTCCAGGACATCTACCCCCTGGCGCCACTGCAAGAAGGCATGCTCTACCACCATCTGTCCGCGGCCCAGGGTGATCCCTACGTGCTGCAGGCACGCTTCGCCTTCGCCAACGATGCGTTGCGCCAGGACTTCGCCGGCGCCTTGCAATGGGTCATCGAGCGGCATGACATCCTGCGTACCGCCATCGCCTGGGAAAGCCTCGACGAACCGCTGCAAGTGGTCTGGCGCCATGCGCCGCTGGTGTGCGAGCAGGTCGCCCTGGACCCTGCCGGCGGCGATGCCCTGGGCCAGTTGCAGGCCCGCTACGATGCTCGGCATCTGCGCCTGGACCTGCGCCAGGCACCGCTGCTGCGCCTGGTCTACGCCGAGGACCCGGGCAACGGGCGCCAGGTGGCCCTGTTGCTGTTCCACCACATGGCCCTGGACCATGCCGCGCTGGATGTGGTGCGCCAGGAAATCCAGGCCCGCTTGCTCGGACACAGCGACCGGCTGCCGGCCCCGGTGCCGTTTCGCAATCATCTGGCCCAGGCGCGCCTGGCCCAGGAGCAGGGGCACCATGAGGCGTTCTTTCGCGAGATGCTGGGGGACATCGACGAGCCGACGCTGCCGTTCGGCATCGCCGATGTACAGGGCACGGGCCGGCGCATCGAGGAGCGGCGGGCGACCCTGCCCAGCGAGCTCAGCCAGCGCCTGCGGGCCCAGGCCCGGCAATTGGGGGTGAGCGTGGCGAGCCTGATGCACCTGGCTCTGGCGCGGGTCCTGGGCCAGGTATCCGGACGCGAGGCGGTGGTATTCGGCACGGTGCTGCTGGGCCGCATGGAAGCCGGCGAGGGCGGCGAGCGGGCCTTGGGCATGTTCATCAATACCTTGCCGCTGCGGGTGGATGTCGGTGCCCAGGGCGTGCGCGCCGGAGTGCTGGCCACCCACCGCCGGCTGACCGCCATGCTCGGCCATGAACACGCGTCGCTGGCCCAGGCCCAGCGCTGCAGCGGCGTCAGCGCGCCGACCCCGCTGTTCAGCGCCATGCTCAACTATCGCCACAGCCACGCAGGCGACGCCCAGGAAGTCCAGGAAGTCGTGCCGGGCATGCAGATCCTGGGAGCCGAGGAGCGCACCAACTATCCGCTGACCATCAACGTCGACGATCTCGGCGAAGACCTGCGGATCGTCGCCCTGGCGGACGTCGCCATCGGCGCCGAGCGCATCACCGGCTACTTGCTGGGCGTGCTGGAGAGCCTGGCCCTGGCCTTGCAGGACAGCCCCGAGGCACCGCTGCACAGCCTGCAGATGTTGCCGGCCAGCGAGCGCCAGTACCTGTTGCAAGGGCTCAACACGCCCCAGGGCCACTACCCGGATCACCCGCTGATCCACCAGCAGGTCGAGGCCCAGGCCCGGGTCCAGCCCGAGGCCACGGCGCTGATCTTCCAGGACCAGCGGCTGAGCTACGGCGAGCTCAACCAGCGTGCCAACCAGGTCGCCCACCGCCTGTTGGCCCTGGGTGTGCGTCCGGACCAACGGGTGGCGATCTGCGTCGAGCGCGGCCTGGAAATGATCGTCGGCCTGCTGGGCATCCTCAAGGCCGGTGGGGCCTACGTGCCCATCGACCCGGCTTACCCGCGCGAACGGATTGCCTACACCTTGCAGGACAGCGCCCCGGTGGCATTGCTGGTGCAGGCCGACACCCAGGCCCTGGTGAGCGACCTGCGGGTGCCGCTGATCGACCTCGACAGCCGCACCCTGGCCCATGAGGCCCTGGACAATCCCCAGGTGTCCGGGCTGACCCCGGCCAGCCTGGCCTATGTGATCTACACCTCCGGCTCCACCGGCCTGCCCAAGGGGGTGATGGTGGAGCACCGCAACGTCGCCCGGCTGTTCTCGGCCACCCGCGACTGGTTCGGTTTCAACTGGCGCGATGTCTGGGCGCTGTTCCATTCCTTCGCCTTCGATTTCTCGGTCTGGGAAATCTGGGGTGCGCTGGTCCATGGCGGTCAGTTGCTGATCGTGCCGCAGGCGGTCAGCCGCTCGCCCGACGCCTGCTATGCGCTGCTGTGCGAAGCCTCGGTGAGCATTCTCAACCAGACGCCCAGCGCCTTCCGCTCGCTGATCGCGGCCCAGGGCCGCAGCGCCCTCAAGCATTCGCTGCGCCAGGTGATCTTCGGTGGCGAGGCCCTGGAGCCCGGGCTGCTCAAGCCCTGGTACGCGCGTGTGGGCAACGTCGGCACCCAGCTGGTGAACATGTACGGCATCACCGAGACCACCGTGCACGTGACCTACCGGCCATTGCAGGCGGCGGACGCGCAACTGGTGGGCAGCAGTCCCATTGGTCGGCGCATCCCTGACCTGCAGCTATACGTCCTCGATGCCTGGCGCGAGCCGCTGCCCACCGGCGTGGTGGGTGAGCTGTACGTAGGTGGGGCCGGGGTCGCCAGGGGCTACCTCAATCGTGAGGAATTGACCGCCGAGCGCTTCATCGTCGATCCGTTCAGCCAGCAGGTAGGCGCCCGCCTGTACAAGACCGGCGACCTGGCGCGCTGGCGCGAAGACGGCAGCCTGGAGTACCTGGGACGCAACGATGACCAAGTGAAGATCCGCGGCTTCCGTATCGAGCTGGGGGAGGTCGAAGCGCGCCTGGCCAGTTGCGACGGCGTTCGTGAAGCCGTGGTGGTGGCCCGCGAGGACCTGCCCGGGGACAAGCGCCTGGTGGCCTATGTGATCGCCGCCCCGGGTGCCGCGCCCAGCGCCACGCAATTGCGTGAACAACTGCGCTACAGCCTGGCCGACTACATGCTGCCCAGCGCCTTCGTGCTGCTGGACAGCCTGCCGCTGACCACCAATGGCAAGCTCGACCGCAAGGCCCTGCCGGCGCCCGACAGCCAGGCAGTGGCCCGGCGTGAGTACGAGGCGCCCCAGGGTGAGGTGGAGCAAGCCATCGCGGGGATCTGGCAAGAGCTGCTGCAACTGCCCCAGGTCGGGCGCCAGGACAACTTCTTCGAGCTGGGCGGACATTCGCTGCTGGCAGTCAAGCTGATGGAACGCATGCGCCAGGTGGACCTGTGCGCCGATGTGCGAGTGCTGTTCGGGCAACCGACCCTGGCGGCCCTGGCCGCTGCCGTGGGCGCGGTGAGCGAGGTGCAGGTGCCGGCCAACCGCATTCCCGGCGATTGTTCGCGCATCACTCCAGACCTGCTGCCCCTGGCCAGCCTGGACCAGGCCGCCATCGACCGGCTGGTGGCCCGAGTGCCCGGGGGCGCCGCCAACATCCAGGATATCTACCCGCTGGCGCCGTTGCAGGCGGGCATTCTCTATCACCACTTGAGCTGCGAGGAGGGCGATCCCTACCTGCTGCAAGTGCAGTTCGAGTTCGCCGACGAAGCGACCCTGCAAGCCTTTACCCAGGCCGTGCAACAGGTGATCGAGCGGCATGACATCCTGCGTACCAGCCTGGCCTGGGAAGGCCTGGACGAGCCGGTCCAGGTGGTCTGGCGCCAGGCGCCGCTGGTGGTGCAGGTGCTGGCGGCGGACCCGGCCCGGGGTTCGGCCCTGGCCCAGTTGCAGGAGCGTTTCGATCCACGGCACTACCGCCTGGACCTGGGCGGTGCGCCGCTGCTGCGCCTGGCCTGCGCCCGGGACCCGGGGCAGTCGCGCTGGCTGGGCATCCTGCTGTTCCATCACCTGGCCCTGGACCACACCTCGCTGGAGGTGCTGGTGGAGGAAATCAGCGCCGTGCTGCAAGGCCGTGGCGGGCAACTGCCACCCGCCGTGCCGTATCGCAACTACGTGGCCCAGGCCCGCCTGGGCTTGAGCGAGGCGCAGCACCAGGAGTTCTTCCAGGAGTTGCTGGGCGATATCGACGAGCCGACCCTGGCCTTCGGCTTGCAGGACGTGAAGCGTGACGGTGGCGATATCCACGAACGCCAACTGCACCTGGACCCGCTGCTGTGCCAGCGTTTGCGCACCCAGGCCCGGGCTCTTGGGGTGAGTGTCGCGAGCCTGCTGCACCTGGCCTGGGGCCGGGTGCTGGGGCAATTGTCCGGGCGTGATGACGTGGTATTCGGCACCGTGCTGCTGGGCCGCATGCAGGGTGGCGAGGGGGCCGACCGCGCCCTGGGCATGTTCATCAACACCCTGGCGCTGCGCATCAGCCTGGGCGAGCAGGGCGTGGAACAGGCGCTGCGTTGCACCCATGCGCGGCTGGCGCAACTGCTCGGTCACGAGCATGCCTCCCTGGCCCTGGCCCAACGTTGCAGCGCAGTCCCGGCGGCGCAACCGCTATTCAACAGCCTGCTCAACTACCGCCACAGCGCCAGCCTCGACGCAGACCCCCAGGGGCCGGCGATCTGGGATGGCATCCGCGTGCTCGAATCCCGCGAGCGCAGCAACTATCCGCTGACGGTGAACGTCGACGACGACCACCAGGGCCTGCGCCTGACCGTGCAGGCGCAAGCCTCGGTGGACGGGGCGCGGGTCTGCGGCTACCTGGCTTGCGTCCTGGAACACCTGGCCCAGGCCCTGGAGCAGGCGCCGGACAAGGCCCTGCTGGCGATCCCGGTGATGCCCAGGACCGAACGCCAGCAAGTGCTGGTGGAATTCAACGCCACCGCCCGCGACTACCCGCGCCAGCAGACCCTGGCGCAGCTGTTCGAGGCCCGGGTCCAGGCCCACCCTGAGCAGGTCGCGGCAGTGCACGGCCAGGAGCGGCTCAGCTACGCCGGGCTCAATGCCCGGGCCAACCGGTTGGCCCATCACCTGCGCGAACTCGGGGTGCAGCCGGGCGATCACCTGGCGATCCTGCTGCCGCGCTCCCTGGACCTGCTGGTCAGCCAGCTGGCCATCAGCAAGTGCGGCGCAGCCTACGTGCCGCTGGACAGCAACGCCCCGGCCAGTCGCCAGGGTTTCATGGTGAGCGATAGCCAGAGCGTGGCCCTGGTCACCCACAGCGACCTGCCGCTGGCGGTGGCGGTGCCCCGGATCGAGCTCGACCGGCTGGAGCTGCAGGCCCTGCCAGCGGATGACGTGCACGTGCAGCAATCCAGCGCGGCGGTGGCATACATCATGTACACCTCCGGTTCCACCGGCGAGCCCAAGGGCGTGCGGGTGCCGCACCGGGCCATCACCCGCCTGGTGATCAACAACGGCTACGCCGACTTCAACGCCGCTGACCGGGTGGCGTTCGCCTCCAACCCGGCCTTCGACGCCAGCACCATGGACGTCTGGGGCCCGCTGCTCAACGGTGGCCGGGTCGTGGTGGTGGACCAACAGACCCTGCTCGACCCACCGGCGTTCGCCCAGCTGCTGCAAGCTTCTGGCGTGACGCTGCTGTTCCTCACCACGAGCCTGTTCAACCAGTACGTGCAGTTGATCCCCCAGGCCCTCAAGGGCCTGCGCATGCTCCTGTGTGGCGGCGAGCGGGCGGATGCCACGGCGTTCCGGCGGATGCAGGCCCAGGCGCCGGGGCTGCGCCTGGTCAATGGCTACGGCCCGACCGAGACCACCACCTTCGCCGTCACCCACGAGCCCGGGGAGTTGCCGGAAGCTGCCGACAGCCTGCCCATCGGCCGACCGCTGTCCAACACCCAGGTGTACATCCTCGACGCCCACCAGCAGCCGCTGCCCATCGGGGTCGCGGGCGAGATCGTGATCGGTGGCGACGGCGTGGCCCTGGGCTACCTCAACCGTCCCGAACTCACTGCCCAGAAGTTCATCCACGATCCGTTCGCCAACCGCGCCGGTGCCTTGCTCTACCGCACCGGGGACATCGGCCGCTGGCTGGGCAACGGCCTGCTGGAGTATCTGGGGCGCAACGACGACCAGGTGAAGATCCGTGGCCTGCGCATCGAGCCGGGGGAAGTCGAGGTGCGCCTGGCGGCGTGCCCGGGGATCAGGGATGCGCAGGTCCTGGTGCGCGAGGACGAGCCCGGGGACCAGCGCCTGGTGGCCTACTACCGGGTCCAGGACGATGTCGCGCAGCTGTCCGCCCAGACCCTGCGCGACGCCTTGCTCCAGCAATTGCCGGAATACATGGTGCCGCTGGCCTATGTGCGGCTGGATGCCTGGCCGCTGACCGCCAACGGCAAGCTCGACCGCAAGGCCCTGCCGGCCCCGGCCGCCTCGGCCAGTCTCAGCCGTGAGTTCGTCGCGCCCCGGGGCGAGGTGGAAATCGCCCTGGCGCGGATCTGGAGCGACCTGCTCAAGGTAGAGCGGGTCGGGCGCCATGATCACTTCTTCGAACTGGGTGGGCATTCGCTGCTGGCGGTGAGCCTGATCGAACGCATGCGCCAGATCGGCCTGGGAGCCGATGTGCGGGTGCTGTTCAGCCAGCCGACCCTGGCCGACCTCGCCGCGGCCGTGGGCAGCAGCCGCGAAGTTCGGGTGCCGGCCAACCGCATCGGCGCCCAGTGCCGGCAGATCACCCCGGACCTGCTGCCGCTGGTGGAGCTGGAGCAGGCGGACATCGACCGGGTGGTGGCCTGTGTGCCGGGCGGGGTGGCCAATGTGCAGGACATCTATCCCCTGGCGCCCTTGCAGGAAGGCATCCTCTACCACCACCTGAGCGCCGGGCAGGGCGACCCCTACCTGCTGCAGTCGCGCATGACCTTCGACAGTCCCGAGCGCCTGGAGCGCTTCGCCGCGGGCTTGCAGCAAGTCATCGACCGCCACGACATCCTGCGCACCGCGGTGCTCTGGGAGGGCCTGGCGCAGCCGCTGCAGGTGGTCTGGCGCGAGGCTCGGCTGCAACTGCTGGAGCAGGCGCTGGACCCGGCCGACGGCGACATCCTCGAACAACTGCAACAGCGTTTCGACGCCCGCCACTGGCGCCTGGACCTGGCCCAGGCACCGCTGATCCGCCTGGTGCATGCCTATGACCGGCAACGCCAGCGGGTGGTGGCGATCCTGTTATTCCATCACCTGGCCTTGGACCACACCGCCATGGAGGTGATCGGCCAGGAAATGCGCGAGCTGCTGTTCAACGGTGGTCGCGGCCTCGGCGCCCCGGTGCCGTATCGCAACTATGTGGCCCAGGCCCGCCTGGGGGGCGGCCAGGCCGAGCATGAGGCGTTCTTTCGCGAGATGCTCGGCGATATCGACGAGCCGACCCTGGCCTTCGCCGTGGAGGATGTGCAAGGCGACGGCCGGGACATCGAGGAGGCCCACCTGGCGTTGCCCGAGGCCCTGGGCCTGCGCTTGCGTGAGCAGGCGCGGCAACTGGGGGTCAGTGCCGCGGCGCTGATGCACCTGGCCTGGGCGCTGGTGCTGGGGCAGGTGGCCAACCGCCGGCAAGTGGTGTTCGGCACCGTGCTCATGGGCCGCATGCAAGGCGGCGAGGGCGCCGACCGGGCCCTGGGGGTGTTCATCAACACCTTGCCGTTGCGGGTGGATGTGCAGGGTTGCACGGTGCGCGCGGCGGTCAAGGCCACCCACGCCCGGCTCAGTGCCCTGCTCGGCCATGAACATGCTTCCCTGGCCCTGGCCCAGCGCTGCAGCGCCCTGGCCAGCGGGGCGCCGCTGTTCAACGCCTTGCTCAACTACCGGCACAGCGCCCCGCAACCGGCCGCCGCCGGCCAGGACATCTGGCAGGGCGTGGAACTGCTCGGTGGCGAGGAGCGCAGCAACTATCCGCTGAGCCTGAGCGTCGACGATCTGGGCGCAGGCTTCGGCCTGTCTTTGCTGGCCCTGGCCGGGATCGGCGCGCAGCGCCTGGGGGACTACATGTCGCGTGCCCTGGAGCAACTGGTCGATGCCCTGGAGCACAGCCCCGAGCTGGAGCTGGGGCAACTGTCGGTGTTGCCGCTGGCGGAGCGCGAGCGCCTGCTGCGGGACTTCAATGCCAGCACCGCCGCCTATCCGCGTGGGCAGACCTTGCATGGCCTGTTCGAGTCCCGGGTCCGCGCGGCCCCCGACGCCGTGGCGCTGGTCCAGGGGCCGCTGCGCCTGAGCTATCGCCAGTTGGACCAGCAGGCCAACCAGCTGGCCCGGAAACTCTTGGCGTTCGGCGTGCAACCCGATGACCGGGTGGCCTTGTGCCTGGCCCGTGGCCCGCAACTGCTGCAAGGAATGCTGGCGGTGCTCAAGGCCGGGGCTGCCTATGTGCCCATCGACCCGAGCCATCCGGCCGAGCGCATCGCCTACCTGGTACAGGACAGCGCCCCCCGGGCGCTGCTGGTGGCCGGCGGCTTGTCGCCAGCGCCTGGGGTGCCGGTGCTCGACCTCGACCGGCAGGTCTGGACCGACTCCGATCCGGACACCCCGCAGGTGCCACGGCTGACCCCGGCGCACCTGGCCTATGTGATCTACACCTCGGGCTCCACCGGCCAGCCCAAGGGCGTGATGGTCGAGCACCAGAGCCTGGAGAACCTGGTGCACTGGCATTGCCAGGCCTTCGACCTGGGCCCCGGGCGGCATGCCTCCAGCCTCGCCGGCCTGGGCTTCGACGCCATGGCCTGGGAGGTCTGGCCGACCCTGTGCAGTGGCGCGACCCTGCACCTGCCGCCGGCCGATATCGGCCACCAGGACATCGAGCGGCTGCTGGCCTGGTGGCGCGACCAGCCGCTGGATGTGAGCTTCCTGCCGACGCCGGTGGCCGAGTACGCCTTCAGCCAGCAACTGCGGCACCCGACCCTGCGTACCTTGCTGATCGGCGGTGACCGCTTGCGCCAGTTCACCCGCGACCCGGGCTTTACCGTGGTCAACAACTACGGGCCCACCGAAGCCACGGTGGTGGCGACCTCCGGGGCGCTCGTGGCCGGTGGCGCGCTGCATATCGGCCGGCCCACGGCCAACGCCCGCATCTACCTGCTGGACGAGCTGCTGCGGCCGGTACCGGTCGGTGTCGCCGGCGAGTTGTACGTGGGCGGCACCGGGGTAGCCCGGGGTTACCTGAATCGTCCCGAGCTGACCGCCGAGCGCTTCCTCGACGACCCGTTCAGTGCCGAGCCCGGCGCGCGCATGTACCGCAGCGGCGACGTGGCGCGCTGGCGCGAAGACGGCACCCTCGATTACCTGGGGCGCAACGACGACCAGGTCAAGGTGCGCGGCATGCGCATCGAACCGGGGGAAATCGAAGCCGCGCTGCTCCAGCACCCGGCCCTCGAGGAAGCCCTGGTGCTGGTGGCCGAAGAGCGCCTGCTGGCTTACTTCACCTTGCGCGCAGGCGCCGCGGAACTGGCGGCCGAAGACCTGCGCGACCACCTGCAGGGGCGCCTGCCGGACTACATGCTGCCGGCGGCCTACGTCCGCCTTGCAGCCCTGCCACTGACCGCCAACGGCAAGCTCGATCGCCAGGCCTTGCCGGCGCCGGCCCAGGGCGATTGGCTCAGTCGCGAGTTCGAGGCCCCCCAAGGCGAGGTGGAAACCACCCTGGCGCGGATCTGGAGCGAGTTGCTCAAGGTCGAGCAAGTCGGCCGCCACGATCACTTCTTCGAGCTGGGCGGGCACTCGCTGCTGGCGGTGACCCTGGTGGAGCGCATGCGCCAGGCCGGCCTGGAAGCCGACGTGCGGGTGCTGTTCGAACAGCCGACCCTGGCCGCCCTGGCCGGGGCGGTGGGTGCCGGGCGCCAGGTCGTGGTGCCGGCCAATCGCATCCCGGCCGGCTGCCGGCACATCACCCCGCAGCTGTTGCCACTGATCGAGCTGGACCAGGAGGCCATCGACCGGGTGCAGGCCATGGTCCCCGGCGGCGCCGCCAATGTGCAGGACATCTACCCCCTGGCGCCCTTGCAGGAGGGCATCCTCTACCATCACCTGAGCGCCCGCGAAGGCGATCCCTACCTGTTGCAGTCGCACCTGGCGTTCGCCAGCCGCCAGCGCCTGGAGGATTTCGCCGCGGCCCTGCAACGGGTCGGCGAGCGCCACGATATCCTGCGCACGGCGATCCTCTGGGAGGGACTCAAGCAACCGCTGCAAGTGGTCTGGCGCGAGGCCCAGGTGGCCCTCGAGGAAGTCGACCTGGATCCGGCCGATGGCGACATCCTGCAGCAGTTGCACCAACGCTTCGATCCTCGCCATTGGCGCCTGGACCTGACCCGGGCGCCGTTGCTGCGCCTGGTGTTCGCCCAGGACCCGGTACGCCAGGGCGTGGTGGCGATCCTGTTGTTTCACCATATCGTCCTCGACCACACCGCCCTGGATGTGGTGCGCGAGGAGATCCAGGCCTGCCTGCTGGGGCAGCAGCCCGCGGGCGCGCCGATCCCCTATCGCAACTACGTGGCCCAGGCGCGCCTGGGTGTCAGCCGCGAGGAGCACGAGGCGTTCTTCCGCCAGATGCTCGGCGATATCGATGCCCCGACCCTGCCGTTCGGCTTGCAGGATGTGCAGGGCGATGGCGATGCCATCGAAGAGGTGCAGCAAGCTGTGGACGCGACCCTGGCCACTCGCTTGCGGGCCCAGGCGCGGCTGCTGGGGGTCAGTGCCGCGAGCCTGTTCCACCTGGCCTGGGCCCGGGTGCTGAACCTCACTACCGGCCAGGAGCGGGTGGTATTCGGCACCGTGCTGCTGGGCCGCCTGCAGGCCGGGCAGGGCGCCGACCGGGCCCTGGGCATGTTCATCAACACCTTGCCGCTGCGGGTCGACCTGGACGCCGGTGGGGTGCGTGCGGCGGTCAAGGCCACCCACGCCCGGCTCAGCGCCTTGCTCGGCCATGAGCATGCGTCCCTGGCCCTGGCCCAGCGTTGCAGTGGGGTGGCCGCGCCGCTGCCGCTGTTCAGCGCCATGCTCAACTATCGCCACGGCAGCGATGCACCGCCGAGCGAGGCCGTACGCCAGGCCTGGCAGGGCATCCAGACCCTGCACAGCGAGGAGCGCACCAACTACCCGCTGAGCCTCAACGTCGACGACTTTGGCCAGGGTTTCCGCCTGACCGCCATGACCCCGGCGCGGATTGGCGCCGGACGGGTGTGCGGCTACTTGCAGCAAGCCCTGCTGGCCCTGGTGGACAGCCTGGAGCAAGCGCCGCAGCGTTCCCTGCTGCAGGTGCCGATCCTGCCCGAGGCCGAGCGCCGGCAACTGCTGGAAGGCTTCAACGCCACGGCCCGCGACTACCCGCTTGAGCAGACCCTGCACGGGTTGTTCGAAGCCCAGGTACTGCGCAGCCCCGAGGCGCTGGCGGTGCAAGCCGGCGAGCAGCGCTTGAGTTATCGCCAGCTGAACCAGCAGGCCAACCAGTTGGCCGGGCACTTGCTGCAACTGGGCGTCGGCCCGGACCAGCGGGTGGCGATCTGCGTCGAGCGCAGCGTCGACATGGTGCTGGGCCTGCTGGCGATCCTCAAGGCCGGGGGCGCCTACGTGCCTATCGATCCGGCCTATCCCCAGGAGCGGATCGACTACATGCTCCAGGACAGCGCGCCGCTGGCGGTGCTGGTCCAGGGCGCGACCCGGCACCTGGCGCAGGCGTGCGGGCTGGCGTTGCTGGACCTGGACCAGCCGCAATGGGCCGCACAGTCCGGGGACAACCCGCCAGCGCCGCACTGCGCGCCACGGCAGCTGGCCTACGTGATCTACACCTCCGGCTCCACCGGCCAGCCCAAGGGCGTGATGAACGAGCACCGGGCGGTGGTCAACCGCCTGCTGTGGATGCAGGAGCAGTACCGCCTGGACGCGAACGATGCGGTGTTGCAGAAGACTCCATTCAGCTTCGATGTGTCGGTATGGGAGTTCTTCTGGCCGTTGTTCACCGGCGCCCGCCTGGTGATGGCCCGCCCCGAAGGGCACAAGGACCCGGCCTACCTGCGCCAGCTGATACGCGAGCAGGGCATCAGTACCTTGCACTTCGTGCCGTCGATGCTCGATGTATTCCTCGCCCACGACGCCACGCCTGACGACCTCGGCTTGCGCCAGGTGATGTGCAGCGGCGAGGCGCTGCCGGGCAGCCTGGTGCGGCGCTTCAAGCAGCAGTTGCCCAACGTCGACCTGCACAACCTGTATGGCCCCACTGAAGCGGCGGTGGACGTGACGGCCTGGGATTGCACCGGCCCGCTGGACGCCACCCCGGACAACACGCCCATCGGCAAGCCGATCGCCAACACCCGGCTGTACCTGCTGGATGCGCAATTGCAGCCGGTGCCCTTGGGGGTGGTGGGCGAGCTGTTCATCGCCGGGGTGCAGGTGGCCCGTGGTTATCTCAACCGCGAACAACTGACCGCCGAGCGTTTTGTCGACGACCCGTTCAGTGATCAACCAGGCGCGCGCATGTACCGCACCGGCGACCTGGGGCGCTATCTCGCCGACGGCAATATCGAGTACCTGGGGCGCAACGACGACCAGGTGAAGATCCGCGGCCTGCGCATCGAGCTGGGGGAAATCCAGGCGCGCCTGACCCAGCTCGAAGGCATCAAGGAAGCGGTGGTCCTGGCCCGCGAGGACGTGCCCGGGGACAAGCGCCTGGTGGCCTACTACACCAGCGCCGCCGGCCACGCGAAGTTGCCCGTGGAGCAGTTGCGCCAGGCGCTGCTGGAGCACCTGCCGGACTACATGGTGCCGGCGCTGTTCGTGCACCTGGACGCGCTGCCCCTGAGCCCCAACGGCAAGCTGGAGCGCAAGGCGCTGCCGGCGCCGGGGCTGGAAGCGGCGGTGGTGCGCGAGTACGAGGCGCCGGTGGGCGACACCGAGATCCTGCTGGCGCAGTTGTGGGCCGAGTTGCTCAACGTCGAGCGGGTAGGGCGCCACGATCACTTCTTCGAACTGGGTGGGCACTCGCTGCTGGCGGTGAGCCTGATCAGCCGGATGCGCGAACACGGCATGGAGGCCGATGTCCGCGCGTTGTTCGAACAACCGACCCTGGCCGGCTACGCGGCAATTACCGAACGAATGGAGATCGTCCTGTGAGCGTGATCGAACTGTTGGCGACACTGAAGGAAAAGGACGTCCAGCTGGTGCTCAAGGACGACCAACTGGTGGTCCAGGGCAACAAGCAGGCCTTGAGCGACCCGGCCTTGCTGGCGCGCCTGCGCGAGCTCAAGCCGCAGTTGATCGAGCTGATCAAGAGCGGTGAGTACGCGCCGGCCAAGGCCGGCCAGGTCGAGGTGCCGGCCAACGGCATCACCGCGCAGACCCGGCGCATCACCCCGGACCTGCTGCCCTTGGCCAACCTCGACCAGCAGGCCATCGATCGCATCGTCGCCACGGTGCCGGGCGGGGTCGCCAACATCCAGGACATCTACCCCCTGGCGCCGCTGCAGGAAGGCATCCTCTATCACCACGTCAGCGCCACCCTGGGCGATCCCTATGTGATGCAGGCGCAGTTCGCCTTCGCCAGCGCGCAGCACCTGGAGGCTTTCGCCGAGGCCCTGCGCGGGGTCATCGCCCGCCATGACATCCTGCGTACCGCCGTGCTCTGGGACGGCCTGGCGCAACCGATGCAGGTGGTCTGGCGCGAAGCCGGGCTGATCCTCCAGGAAGTCGAGCCGGACCCGGCCGGCGGCGCCGTGCTGGAGCAACTGCAAGTGCGCTTCGATGCCCGCCACTACCGCCTGGACATCAGCCAGGCGCCGATGCTGCGCCTGGTGCATGCCTGGGACGAAGCCGGACAGCGCATCGTCGCCATCTTGCTGTTCCACCACATGGCCATGGACCACAGCGCCCTGGACGTGGTGCGCCACGAAATGCAGGCCCTGCTCACCGGCCAGGCCGCGCGCCTGGGCCCGGCCCTGCCGTTTCGCAACTACGTGGCCCAGGCCCGGCTGGGCATCAGTGAGCAAGAACACGAGACCTTTTTCCGCCAGATGCTGGCGGACGTCGACGAGCCGACCCTGCCGTTCGGCCTGCAGGACGTGCAAGGCGATGGCCGGGCGATCGAGGAGGCCAGCCTGGCCCTGCCCACCGCCCTGAGCCTGCGCCTGCGCAGCCAGGCGCGGCAGGCCGGGGTCAGTGCCGCGAGCCTGTTCCACCTGGCCTGGGGCCGGGTACTGGCGACCCTGGCCGGCAAGCACAAAGTGGTGTTCGGCACCGTGCTGATGGGCCGGATGCAGGGCGCCGAAGCCACCGACCGGGCCCTGGGCATCTTCATCAACACCTTGCCGTTTCGCCTGGACGTGGCCGGGCAGGGCCTGGCCGAGGCCCTCAAGGACACCCACAAGCGCCTGACCAGTCTCTTGCGCCATGAGCATGCGGCCCTGGCCCTGGCCCAGCGCTGTAGCGGAGTCAGTGCGCCGACCCCGCTGTTCAGCAGCTTGCTCAACTACCGCCACAGCGCCGCCGGAGCCAGTGCCGAGGCCCAGGCCGCCTGGGCCGGGATCAGCACCCTGCACAGCGAGGAACGCACCAACTACCCCCTGACCTTGAGCATCGATGATTTCGCCGAGGACTTCGGCCTGACCCTGCTGGCCAGCACCCAGGTCGATCCGCGGCGGATCCTCGGTTACCTGCTGTGCACCCTGGAGCATCTGGCCCAGGCCCTGGAGCAGGAGCCGCAGCTGGCCCTGGAAGCGCTGGCGGTGTTGCCGGCCAGCGAACGCCGGCAGGTACTCGAAGGTTTCAACCGCAGCACGCGGGACTACCCCCGGGGCCAACCCCTGCATCGGCGCATCGAGGCCCAGGCGGCCCATGCCCCCGAGGCGCTGGCGGCCTGCTGCCAGGGGCGTGAACTGAGCTATGCCCGGCTCAATGCCCAGGCCAATGGCCTGGCCCACCGGCTGCGGGCCCTGGGAGTGCGGCCCGACGACCGGGTGGCGATCGTCGCCCGCCGGGGCCTGGAGACCCTGGTGGGCCTGCTGGCGATCCTCAAGGCTGGTGGCGCCTACGTGCCCATCGATCCGGCCCATCCCGATGAACGCCTGAACTACCTGCTGGACGACAGCAGCCCACGGGTGGTGCTGGTCCAGGCCGAGTTGCGCCAGCGCCTGCCGGCCCTGGCGGTGCCGGTGCTCGAACTCGACCCGCGGCACTGGCAGGACCAGCCCGGGGACAACCTGGAGGTGCCCGGGCTGAGTGAGCGGAACCTGGCTTACGTGATCTACACCTCCGGTTCCACCGGCCTGCCCAAGGGCGTGATGGTCGAGCACCAGACCCTGGGCAACCTGGTGGACTGGCATTGCCAGGCGTTCGAGCTGGGCCGCGCCAGCCAGACCTCGAGCCTGGCCGGTTTCGGCTTCGACGCCATGGCCTGGGAAATCTGGCCGGCCTTGTGCGTGGGCGCGACCCTGCACCTGGCGCCGGCCAGCCAGGGCACCGAGGATGTCGACGCCTTGCTCGCCTGGTGGCGGGCCCAGCCGCTGGATGTGAGCTTCCTGCCGACCCCGGTGGCCGAGTACGCCTTCAGCCAGCAACTGGGGCATCCGAGCCTGCGTACCCTGCTGATCGGCGGCGATCGCCTGCGCCAGTTCGGCCAGCGGCAGAGCTTTACCCTGGTCAACAACTACGGCCCCACCGAGGCCACGGTGGTGGCCACCTCCGGCACCGTCGAGGCCGGTGGCGCCCTGGATATCGGCCGGCCCATGGCCAATGCGCGGATCTACCTGCTGGACGAACGCCGCCAGCCAGTGCCCATCGGGGTCGCCGGCGAGCTGTACGTGGGCGGGGCGGGAGTGGCCCGCGGCTACCTGAATCGTCCCGAGTTGACCGTCGAGCGCTTCCTCGACGACCCCTTCAGCACCGTGCCGGGGGCGCGCATGTATCGCACCGGCGACCTGGCCCGCTGGCTCGAGGATGGGCGCATCGAATACCTGGGACGCAACGACCACCAGGTGAAGATCCGGGGCGTGCGCATCGAGCTGGGCGAGATCGAGAGCCGTCTCAACCAGATTCCCGGCATCCAGGAAGCGGTGCTCCTGGCCCGTGAGGACCAGCCGGGCAACCTGCGGCTGGTGGCCTACTTCACCGTCCGCGAAGGGCTCGCGGCGCCGACCCCGGGCGAGCTGCGCGAATACCTGCTGGCGCAATTGCCGGACTACATGGTGCCGGTGGCCTATGTGCAGTTGCAGGCCTTGCCGCTGACCGCCAATGGCAAGCTGGACCGCACCGCCTTGCCGGCACCTGACCAGCAGGCGCTGTTCAGCCGTCACTACCAGGCGCCTGAAGGGCCTGTCGAAACGACCCTGGCGCAGATCTGGAGCCAAGTGCTGCAGGTGGAGCGAGTGGGGCGCCACGATCACTTCTTCGAGCTGGGCGGGCATTCGCTGCTGGCCATGCGCATGGTCTCGCTGGTGCGCCAGCGCCTGGGCCTGGAGCTGGCCCTGGCCGAATTGTTCGCCAATGCCGAATTGCACGCCCTGGCCAGCGTCCTGGAGCGCAGCGGGCGCAGCCAGTTGCCGGAAATCTTCCCGGCGCCCCAGGACCAGGACCTGCCGCTGTCCTTCGCCCAGCAGCGCTTGTGGTTCCTGGCGCAGATGGCCGGTGGCGCCAGCGCCTACAACATTCCCATCGGCCTGGGCCTGCGCGGGCAGCTGGATCGCCAGGCGCTGCAACAGGCTTTGCAGGCGATCGTCGCCCGGCATGCCACCTTGCGCAGTCGCTTCGTCCTGGTGGATGACCAGCCCCAGGTCCAGGTGGGGCCGCTGGAGGGCGCCCTGGAGCTGTCGCTGGAGGACCTGGGCGATGCGCCTTTGACCCTGGCCGAGCGGGTGCAGGCCGAGGCGGCGCAAGCCTTCGACCTGGAACACGGGCCGGTTATCCGCGGGCGTTTGCTGCGCCTGGCGGACGAGCACCATGTGTTGTTGCTGACCCTGCACCATATCGTCGCCGATGGCTGGTCCATGGGCGTGCTGACCCGTGAGCTGGTGGCCCTGTACAGCGCCTTCAGCCAAGGCCAGGCGGACCCGCTGCCACCCCTGGCGGTGCAATACGGTGACTTCGCCCTGTGGCAGCGGCGCTGGCTCAGCGGCGAGGTGCTGCAACAACAGGCCGACTACTGGCGGCGAGTACTGGCCGGGGCTCCGACCCTGCTGATGCTGCCCACCGACCGGCCACGGCCGGTGCAACAGGATTTTCGCGGTGCCAGCGTGCCGTTGGCGCTGGAACCGTCGCTCAGTGCCCAGCTCAAGGCCCTGGCCCAGCGCCATGGCTGCACCCTGCACATGACCTTGCTGGCCGGGTGGGCCTTGTTGCTCGCACGCCTGTCCGGCCAGGACGACCTGGTGGTCGGCACCCCGGTGGCCAACCGCATGCGCGCCGAGGTCGAAGGCTTGATCGGCTTGTTCGTCAACACCCTGGCCCTGCGCCTGGAGCTGGAGGGTGCGCAGAGCGTGGCCGGGCTGCTGGCCCAGGTCCGCGCCCGCAGCCTGCAAGCCCAGGCCCACCAGGACCTGCCGTTCGAGCAGGTGGTGGAAATCGTCCGGCCCCAGCGCAGCCTGGCCCACAGCCCGCTGTTCCAGACGGTACTGACCTGGGTCGAGGACTTCGCCCAGGACCTGGTGCTGGGCGAGCTCAAGCTCGAAGGGGTGGTCGCCGCCAACCAGGTGGCCAAGTTCGACCTGACCCTGAGCCTGGGGGAAAGCCAGGGCCAGATCCGCGGCTCCCTGGACTACGCCAGCGCGCTGTTCGATGCCGGCACCGCCCAGCGTTTTGCCGGCTACCTGGTCCAGGTGCTACAGGCGATGGTCGCCGACGACCAGCAAGCGCTGGCGCGGATCTCGCTGCTGGACCAGGCCGAACGGCACCAGGTGCTGCAAGGCTTCAATGCCGCTGGCCCCGACTATCCCCGGGGTACGCCCCTGCACCAGCTGTTCGCGGCCCAGGCGGCGCAGCAGCCTGCGGCCACGGCCCTGCAAGCCGGCGACCGGCGCCTGAGCTACGCCGAACTGGAGGCCCGGGCCAATCGCCTGGCCCATCACTTGCGCGGCCTGGGCGTGGGCCCGGACAGCCGGGTGGCGGTCTGTGTCGAACGCGGTCCGGAGCTGGTCGTGGGCTTGTTGGCGATCCTCAAGGCCGGGGGCGCCTACGTGCCCATCGACCCGGCCCATCCGGCCGAGCGCATCGCCTACCTGCTGGAGGACAGCGCGCCGCTGGCGCTGCTGGTGCAAGGCGCGACCCGGACCATGGCCGCCAGCCCGGGCCTCTCGCGGGTCGACCTCGACGATCCGGCCTGGCTGCAGCAACCGCCCAGCGCGCCGCAGGTGCCCGGGTTGACCGCGCAGCACCTGGCCTATGTGATCTACACCTCGGGCTCCACCGGCCAGCCCAAGGGCGTGATGGTGGAACACCAGAGCCTGGCGAACCTGGTGCACTGGCATTGCCAGGCCTTCGACCTGGGCCCGGGCCGGCACACTTCCAGCGTTGCCGGGCTGGGTTTCGATGCCATGGCCTGGGAGGTCTGGCCGGCCCTGTGCGGCGGCGCGACCCTGCACTTGCCGCCGGCCGGCACCGACCACCAGGACATCGACCGGTTGCTGGACTGGTGGCGCGCCCAGCCGCTGGATGTGAGCTTCCTGCCGACCCCGGTGGCCGAGTACGCCTTCGGCCAGCAGGCCGGGCACCCGACCCTGCGGACCCTGCTGATCGGCGGCGACCGCCTGCGCCACTTCGAGCAGCCCCGGGCTTTTGCCGTGATCAACAACTATGGGCCCACCGAGGCCACGGTGGTGGCGACGTCGGGGCCCTTGGTGGCCGGCGGGGTGCTGGACATCGGCCGGCCCATGGCCAATGCGCGGATCTACCTGCTGGACGAGCAGCGCCAGCCGGTGCCGGTCGGCGTCGCCGGCGAGCTGTACGTGGGCGGTGCCGGGGTGGCCCGGGGCTACCTCAATCGTCCCGAACTGACCGCCGAGCGCTTCCTCGACGACCCGTTCAGCGCCGAGCCGGGGGCGCGCATGTACCGCAGCGGCGACCTGGCACGCTGGCTGGCGGACGGGCGCATCGACTACCTGGGGCGCAACGACCACCAGGTCAAGGTGCGCGGCGTGCGCATCGAGCTGGGCGAGATCGAGACCTGCCTGAACCGCCTGGCGACCATCCAGGAGGCGGTATTGCTGGCCCGCGAGGATCAGCCGGGGCAGGCCCGGCTGGTGGCTTATTTCACCGTTGCCGGGCAGCGGGTGCCGAGCCCCGCCGAGTTGCGGGCGCAGTTGCTGGAGCAGTTGCCCGAGTACATGGTGCCGGCGGCCTACGTGCGGCTGGACAGCCTGCCGCTGACCGCCAACGGCAAAGTCGATCGCCGGGCCCTGCCGGAGCCGGCGCTGGACGCGCTGCTGGCCCGGGAATACCAGGCCCCCGAGGGCGACAACGAGATCGTCCTGGCGCAGATCTGGAGCGAGCTACTGCAGGTGGAGCGGGTTGGCCGCCACGATCACTTCTTCGAGCTGGGCGGACACTCGTTGCTGGCCATGCGCATGCTCTCCCAGGTACGCCAGAGCCTGGGGGTGGAGCTGGCCCTGGGCGACTTGTTCGCCAACGCCGAACTGCACGCGGTGGCCGCGGCCGTGGCACGGGCCGAGCGCAGCAGCCTGCCGGACTTGCTGCCGGCGCCGCGCAATCAGCCCCTGGCCTTGTCCTTCGCCCAGCAGCGGCTGTGGTTCCTGGCGCAGATGGAAGGCGCCAACACCGCCTACAACATTCCCCTGGGCCTGCGCCTGCGTGGGCAACTGGACAGCCCGGCCCTGCAACGGGCCTTGGCGCGTATCGTCGCGCGGCATGAGACCTTGCGCAGCCGCTTCGCCCAGTACGGCGACCAGGCCGAGGTACTGATCGCCCCACAAGACTCCGGGCTCGGCCTGCAGGTGGAAAACCTGCGCGGCCATCCTCAGGCCGACGACGCCTTGCAGGCGCTGGTCCAGGGCGAGGCTTCGGCGCCGTTCGACCTGGAGCGCGGGCCGCTGATCCGTGGGCGCCTGGTGACCCTGGCGGACGATCACCATGTGCTCTTGCTGACCCTGCACCACATCGTCAGCGATGGTTGGTCCATGGGGGTGCTGACCCGGGAACTGGTGGCCCTGTACGGCGCTTTCAGCCGTGGCCTGCCCGACCCCCTGCCGCCGCTGGCGTTGCAGTACAGCGACTTCGCCCACTGGCAGCGCCGCTGGCTCAGCGGCGAGGTGCTGCAACGCCAGGGTGACTACTGGCGCCAGGCCCTGGATGGGGCGCCGCCATTGCTGCTGTTGCCCACCGACCGGCCGCGCCCGGCCCAGCAGGACTACGCCGGCAGCAGCGTCCCGGTGCGCCTGGACCGCCAGCTCACCGCCAGCCTGCGGGCCTTGGGCCAACGCCATGGCAGCACCCTGTACATGACCTTGATGAGCGCTTGGGCGCTGTTGCTCGGGCGCCTGTCGGGGCAGGCCGAGGTGGTGATCGGCACCCCCGTGGCCAACCGCATGCGGGCCGAGGTCGAAGGCTTGATCGGCTTGTTCGTCAACACCCTGGCGGTGCGCGTGGACCTGGCTGGCGCGCCGCGCATCGAGGCATTGCTGGCCCAGGTCCGCGCCCGCACCCTCGAAGCCCAGGCCCACCAGCACCTGCCGTTCGAGCAGGTGGTGGAGATCCTGCGGCCTGTGCGTAGCCTGTCCCACAGCCCGGTGTTCCAGACGCTGATGACCTGGCAGAACGGCGATGCCCCGCAGTTGGTGCTGGGTGACTTGCGCCTGGAGGGGGTCCACGAGCCCAGCCATTTCGCCAAGTTCGACCTGTCGCTGAACCTGGGGGAGGTCCAGGACCATATCGAAGGCACCCTGGAATACGCCACGGCGCTGTTCGACGAGGCCACCATGCAGCGTTATGTCGGCTATCTGCAGCGGGTGCTGCAGGCCATGGTGAGCGACGACCAGATGCTCCTGGAACAGGTGCCGTTGCTGGACCGGGAGCAGCGTTGGCAGTTGCTCGAAGGCTTCAACGCCACGGCCCGTGACTACCCGCTGGAACAGACCCTGCACGGGTTGTTCGAAGCCCAGGTGCTGCGCAGTCCCGAGGCGCTGGCGGTACAGGCCGGCGAGCAGCGCCTGAGTTATCGCCAGCTGAACCAGCAGGCCAACCAGTTGGCCGGGCACTTGCTGCAACTGGGCGTCGGCCCGGACCAGCGGGTGGCGATCTGCGTCGAGCGCAGCGTCGACATGGTGCTGGGCCTGCTGGCGATCCTCAAGGCCGGGGGCGCCTACGTGCCCATCGATCCGGCCTATCCGGCCGAGCGCATCGCCTACATGCTTAAGGACAGCGCACCGCTGGCGGTACTGGCCGACGGCGCGACCCTGGGCCTGCTGGGCGATCCCGGCGTGCCGCTGGTAGACCTCGGGCAGGCGCTATGGAGCCGCCAGCCGCGGGTCAACCCACGCCTCGATGGGCTCACGCCGCGGCACCTGGCCTACGTGATCTACACCTCCGGTTCCACTGGCCAGCCCAAGGGCGCGATGAACGAGCATCGGGCGGTGGTCAACCGCCTGCTGTGGATGCAGGAGCGGTACCGGCTCACCAGCGGCGACGCGGTATTGCAGAAAACCCCGTTCAGCTTCGATGTGTCGGTGTGGGAGTTCTTCTGGCCGCTGTTCACGGGCGCCCGCCTGGTGATGGCCCGCCCCGAAGGGCACAAGGACCCGGCCTATCTGCGCCAGGTGATCGCCCGGGAAAACATCACCACCCTGCATTTCGTGCCCTCGATGCTCGACGTGTTCCTGGCCTATGGCGAGACCCGCGAGTGCGCCAGCCTGCGCCAGGTGATGTGCAGCGGCGAGGCGCTGCCGGGCAGCCTGGTGCGGCGCTTCAAGCAGCAGTTGCCCAACGTTGCCCTGCACAACCTGTATGGCCCCACTGAAGCGGCGGTGGACGTGACGGCCTGGGATTGCACCGGCCCGCTGGACGCCACCCCGGACAACACGCCCATCGGCAAGCCGATCGCCAACACCCGGCTGTACCTGCTGGATGCGCAATTGCAGCCGGTGCCCTTGGGGGTGGTGGGCGAGCTGTTCATCGCCGGGGTGCAGGTGGCCCGTGGTTATCTCAACCGCGAACAACTGACCGCCGAGCGTTTTGTCGACGACCCGTTCAGTGATCAACCAGGCGCGCGCATGTACCGCACCGGCGACCTGGGGCGCTATCTCGCCGACGGCAATATCGAGTACCTGGGGCGCAACGACGACCAGGTGAAGATCCGCGGCCTGCGCATCGAGCTGGGGGAAATCCAGGCGCGCCTGACCCAGCTCGAAGGCATCAAGGAAGCGGTGGTCCTGGCCCGCGAGGACGTGCCCGGGGACAAGCGCCTGGTGGCCTACTACACCAGCGCCGCCGGCCATGCGAAGTTGCCCGTGGAGCAGTTGCGCCAGGCGCTGCTGGAGCACCTGCCGGACTACATGGTGCCGGCGCTGTTCGTGCACCTGGAGGCCTTGCCCCTGAGCCCCAACGGCAAGCTGGAGCGCAAGGCGCTGCCGGCGCCGGAAGCGGCGGTGGTGCGCGAGTACGAGGCGCCGGTGGGCGACACCGAGATCCTGCTGGCGCAGTTGTGGGCCGAGCTGCTCAACGTCGAGCGGGTGGGGCGCCACGATCACTTCTTCGAACTGGGCGGGCACTCGCTGCTGGCGGTGAACCTGATCGGGCGCATGCGCCGGGCCGGTTTGTCGGCGGATGTGCGGGTGCTGTTCGGCCAGCCGACCCTGGCGGCCCTGGCCGCTGCCGTGGGCCGTGGTCGCGAAGTACAGGTACCGCAGAACCTGATCTACCGCGATTGCCCGCGCATCACCCCGCCACTGTTGCCGTTGATCGAACTGGACCAGGCGGCCATCGACCGGGTCGTGGCCACGGTGCCCGGGGGCACCGCCAACGTCCAGGACATCTACCCGCTGGCGCCGTTGCAGGCGGGCATTCTCTATCACCACCTGGCCGCGGGCCAGGGCGATCCCTATGTGCTCCAGGCGCAGTTCGCCTTCGACAGTGCCGGGCGCTTGCAAGCCTTCGCCAAGGCCTTGCAGGGGGTGATCGAACGTAATGACATCCTGCGCAGCGCGGTGCTGTGGGAGGGCCTGGAACAGCCGCTGCAAGTGGTCTGGCGCGAGGCGCCGCTGGTTTGTGAAGAGCTGGTGCTGGACGCCGCCCAAGGGCCGGTGCTGGAGCAGTTGCAGGCACGGTTCGACAGCCGTCGCTACCGCCTGGATATCGCCCAGGCGCCGTTGCTGCGCCTGGTGCATGCGCTGGACCCGGACCACGGACGGGTGGTGGCGCTGTTGCTGTTCCATCACCTGGTGATGGATCACGTCGCCCTGGAAGTGCTGCAGCACGAGCTGCAGGCTTTTCTTCTGGGGCGCCAGGAACGCCTGGCCGCGGCGGTGCCTTATCGCAACTACGTGGCCCAGGCGCGACTGGGCATGGGCGAGGCCGAGCATGAGGCGTTCTTCCGCCAGATGCTGGGGGATATCCAGCAACCGACCCTGCCCCTGGGCTTGCAGGAAGCGCCAGGGGGCGAGGTGGCACTCAGCGAGGCGCGCTTGCCTCTGGACCGACTGCTGGCCCGGCGCCTGCGCGAGCGTGCGCGGCAACTGGGGGTCAGTGCCGCAAGCCTGATGCACCTGGCCTGGGGCCGAGTGCTGGGCAGCCTGGCGGCGCAGCAGCAGGTGGTGTTCGGCACTGTGCTGCTGGGCCGGATGCAGGGCGGCGAGGGCGCTGAACACGCCCTGGGGGTGTTCATCAATACCTTGCCGCTGCGGGTCGACCTGGGCCAGGTGCCGGTACGCGAGGCACTGTTGGCCACCCATGAGCGCCTGGCGCAACTGCTGGGCCACGAGCAGGCGCCCCTGGCCCTGGTCCAGCGTTGCAGCGGGGTGGAGCCGGGCACGCCGCTGTTCAGCAGCTTGCTCAACTACCGGCACAGTGCGCCCGCGGCGGCTTCGGCCGCAGAGGCCTGGGAAGGCATGCAACTGCTCAACGCGCAGGAGCGCAGCAACTATCCCCTGACCCTGAGCGTCGACGACCTGGGCGATGGTTTCCTGCTCACGGCGGTGGCCGCCGGGGTCGATGCCCTGCGTATCTGCCAGTACCTGCAGTGCACCCTGGAGAACCTGCTGCAGGCCCTGGAGCAGACCCCGGAGCTGGCCATCGGCCAAGTCGCGGTGCTGCCGCAGGCCGAGCGCCAGCGGGTGCTGGTGGAGTTCAACGCCACCGCCCGCGACTACCCACGCCAGCAGGCCTTGCACCAGCGCTTCGAGGAGCAGGTGCGGGAGCGGCCGCAACAGGTAGCGGCGGTGCATGGCCAGGAGGTGTTCAGCTATGCCCGGCTCAATGTCCGGGCCAACCAGCTGGCCCACCACTTGCTGGAACTGGGGGTGCGGCCGGGGGCCAACGTGGCCTTGCTGTTGCCCCGCAGCCTGGACCTGCTGGCCAGCCAGTTGGCGGTCAGCAAGTGCGGCGCGGCCTACGTGCCGCTGGACATCCATGCCCCGGCCGAACGCCTGGGCTTCATGCTGGCCGACAGCCAGGCACTGGTGCTGCTGGCCCACAGCGACCAGCCACTGGACGGCGCGCCGCAACGGGTGGACCTGGACCGCCTGCGCTTCGATCGCCTGCCGGGGCATAACCCGGACCTGGAAGTCTCCAGCGCGGCGGTGGCGTACATCATGTACACCTCCGGTTCCACCGGCGAGCCCAAGGGCGTGCTGGTGCCGCACCGGGCCATCACCCGCCTGGTGATCAACAACGGCTACGCCGACTTCAACGCCGCTGACCGGGTGGCGTTCGCCTCCAACCCGGCCTTCGACGCCAGCACCATGGACGTCTGGGGCCCGCTGCTCAACGGTGGCCGGGTCGTGGTGGTGGACCAAGAGACCCTGCTCGACCCACCGGCGTTCGCCCAGCTGCTGCAAGCTTCTGGCGTGACGCTGCTGTTCCTCACCACCAGCCTGTTCAACCAGTACGTGCAGTTGATCCCCCAGGCCCTCAAGGGCTTGCGCATGCTCCTGTGTGGCGGCGAGCGGGCGGATGCCACGGCGTTCCGGCGGATGCAGGCCCAGGCGCCGGGGCTGCGCCTGGTCAATGGCTACGGCCCGACCGAGACCACCACCTTCGCCGTCACCCACGAGCCCGGGGAACTGCCGGAAGCTGCCGACAGCGTGCCCATCGGCCGACCGCTGTCCAACACCCAGGTGTACATCCTCGATGCCCTGGGCCAGCCGCTGCCCATCGGCGTGGTGGGGGAGATCCATATCGGTGGCGACGGCGTGGCCCTGGGCTACCTGAATCGCCCCGAGTTGAGCGCCGAACGCTTCCTCCACGACCCGTTCAGCAGCGAGCCCGAGGCCCGGATGTACCGTACCGGCGACCTGGGACGCTGGCTGGGCAACGGCGTGCTGGAGTGCATCGGCCGCAATGACGAGCAGGTGAAGATCCGTGGTTTTCGCATCGAGCCGGGGGAGATCCAGGCTTGCCTGGCGAGTTTTGCCGGGCTGCGCGACGCCGTGGTCCTGGTGCGCGAGGACGAGCCCGGAGACAAGCGCCTGGTGGCCTACTACAGCGTCAATGCAGGGCAGCTGCCGCCAACCAGCGAGATGTTGCGCGAGTACCTGCTGGAGCGGTTGCCGGAGTACATGGTGCCGCCGGCCTATGTCTGCCTGGAGACGTTGCCGTTGACCGCCAATGGCAAGCTGGATCGCAAGGCGCTGCCGGCTCCGGGGCCCGAAACCCGGGCCAGCAGTACCTACGAGGCGCCACGCACGCCCCTGGAGCAAGCCTTGGCCGAGCACTGGGCCCAGGTCCTGCACATGCCTCAGGTGGGGCGCCACGAGCATTTCTTCGAGCAGGGCGGGCACTCGCTGCTGGCGATCCAGCTGGTCAACCGCCTGCAACAGGCGGGTTTCGAGCTGGGCCTGGCGGACCTGTTCCAGCACGCCAGCGTGGCCGCCATGGCGCGGCTGCTGGAGGAGCGTGGCGCGGCGCCGGCCCTGGAGCTGGTACCGATCCGCTGCGGCAGTGGGCCGGCGTTGTTCCTGGTGCACGAGTTCACCGGGCTGGACCTGTACTTCCCGGTGCTGGGGCAACATCTGCCGGGGGATTTCCCCATCTATGGCCTGCCCGGCATCGCCCTGGGCCAGCCGCAACTGCGCACCCTGGAATGCCTGGCCACGCGTTTGGTGCAGGTCCTGCGCGAGGCCCAGCCCGAGGGTCCGTACCGTATCGCCGGCTGGTCGTTCGGGGGTGTGCTGGCCTATGAAATCGCCCAGCAACTGCTCGGGCTGGATCAGCAGGTGGAGTTCCTCGGCCTGATCGACAGCTACGTGCCGCGCCTGACCGACCAGGGCAAGGCGCGCTGGTCCGGCGCCGATGCCCACCAGCAGCACTTGCTGTTGCAGTGCCAGGCCTACTGGAGCGCCCAGGGCGAGGCCGGCAGCGTGGCGCTGGCGGCTTTGGAGCGATTGCGCGGACAGCTCGACGGCCTCGATTTCGCGGCCTTGCTGCACTGCCTGCGCGACCAGCGCCTGTTGTTCGACCAGCTGGAGGCGGCCAACCCCGAGCAGTTGTGGCAGTACCTGGATCGCGAGGTGGCCCATGGGCATGCGCTGGCCCATTACCGGTTGCATCCGATCGGTGTGCCGGTGCATCTGTTCTGCGCCGCCGAACGACCCACCGAACTGTCCCGGCGCAGCCCGACCCTGGGCTGGGGTGAAGTGCTGGCGGTGGAGCAGTTGCATTGCATCAGCGTTCCCGGCGACCACCTGAGCATGATGCAGCCGCCCCATGTCCAGGCCTTGGGGCAGGCCATGGGCCTGGCCCTGGAGCAGGCTCCGAGGCTGGCCGCCCGTGCCGGCCAGGCCCACCAGCCGTTGCTGCGGATCCAGGGTGGGCGTGCCGGGCAGGTGCCGATCTTCTGCGTGCCCGGGGCCGGCGACAGCATTACCGGCTTCATCGGCCTGGCCGAGGCCCTGGGGCCGGATTGGCCGATCTTCGGCCTGCAGGCCCGGGGCCTGGATGGCAACGATGCGCCCCATGGCCAGGTGGAAGTGGCGGCCAGGCATTACCTGCAAGCGATAAAGGAGCAGCACCCGAGCGGGCCGCTACACCTGATCGGCCACTCCTTCGGCGGCTGGGTGGCGTTCGAGATAGCCACGCTGTTGCAGGCCGCCGGCCGCGACGTGGCGTCCCTGACCCTGCTCGACAGCCAGGCCCCAGGCGGAACGGGCCTGGTGGGACGGCCCTATACCACCACGGCGGCGCTGCAACGCCTGATCGAATCCATGCAGTTGTCCGCCGGTCGCGACATGGGTATCGATGCCGAGGGGTTCGCCGCCGCGGATGACGCCGCACAGATGCGCCAGTTGCACGCGGGCATGGTGCGCATCGGCCTGCTGTCCCAGCGTGCCGACCCCCGGGCCATGCATGGCCCGGCGCGGACCTTCGCCACGGCCCTGCGCACCTGCTACCGGCCCGGGGATGGCTACCCTGGACGGGTGCGCCTGGTGCTGGCCGACGACCCGGTGCTGGACGCCGCCGGCAACCGTCGGGAACAGCAGGACATGATCCAGGGCTGGCGCGGCCTGGTGGGCGAGTTGGGCGTGTGGTACGCCCCGGGCAACCACTTCAGCCTGCTCAAGGCACCCAATGTGCGGCACCTGGCGGCCTGGTGGCAGGACGGCCTGGCGCTGCCCCGGGAGGAGGTCGTGTCATGACGCCAGGGACGACCAGGCTGGCGACGGGCGGGTGCCCGCCGGCGGCCGGATAGGACCTTTCATCCACCTGGGACACCGCTCATCACGGCAACACGGTGTCCCGCCAGGGGGCGCGCCGCTGGCCGGCGCCGCCAACCCTCAACGTACTCGTGGTCATCTATGGAAAAGTCGAAGTTTCGCAAAATCGGTATGGGGCTGTTGCTGGTGGTCGTGGCCGGATTGATTTTCTATACGGTGCGCGCGCCGGCACAGCCGCCGCAGTACCTGACCGCCATCGTCGAACGGGGCGACATCGAGAACGCGGTGCTGGCCTCGGGGCTGCTGGAAGGCATCAAGCAGGTGGATGTCGGCGCCCAGGTCTCCGGGCAATTGAAGTCCCTCAAGGTCAAGGTCGGGGACAAGGTGAAGAAGGGCCAGTGGCTGGCGGAGATCGACCCCCTGGTCCTGCGCAACACCCTGCGCCAGGCCGAGGTGGACGAGGAAAACCTGCAGGCCAAGCGCCGTGCCACCGCTGCCCAGCTCAAGGAAACCAAGGCCATCTACGAGCGCTATGGCGAGCTGCAGGCGGACGCCTCGATCTCCAAGCAGGACTTCGATACCTCCGAGTCCAACTACGAGGTGCAGCGCGCCACCCTGATGTCCCTGGACGCGCAGATCAAGAGCGCGCAGATCCAGATCGACACGGCCAAGGTCAACCTGGCCTACACCCGCATCGTCGCGCCCATCGACGGCGACGTGGTGGGGATCGTGACCCAGGAAGGCCAGACCGTGATCGCCAACCAGCTGGCGCCGGTGCTGCTCAAGCTCGCCGACCTGGACACCATGACCGTCAAGGCCCAGGTGTCCGAGGCCGACGTGATCCACATCAGCCCCGGCCAGCAGGTGTACTTCACCATCCTCGGCGAATCCGAGAAGCGCTACTACGCCAAGCTGCGGGGCACGGAACCGGCGCCGCAGAACTTTCTCGAAACCCAGCCGGCCGGTACCCCCAAGCAGAACACCGCGGTGTTCTACAACGCGCTGTTCGATGTGCCCAACCCCGACCACCGCCTGCGCATCTCCATGACCGCCCAGGTGCGCATCGTCCTGGACACCGCCAAGGATGTGCTGATGGTGCCGGTGGCGGCCTTAGGCCCGCGCAATGCCGACGGCAGCTTCGCGGTCCGGGTGCTGGATGCCAAGGGCCAGGCCCAGTTGCGCAACATCAGCACCGGGATCAACAACAACGTCAAGGTGCAGGTCAAGGACGGCCTGGCCGAGGGCGACAAGGTGGTGATCGGTGATCCGTTGTCCGGCACGGCGGGGGCCTGACCATGACCCAGCCACTGTTGCAGCTCAAGGGCATCAGCCGCAGCTTCAAGGCCGGCGAGCGTGAGTTCCTGGCGCTGAAGAACATCGACCTGTGCATCGAGGCCGGGGAGATGGTGGCCATCACCGGCGCCTCGGGCTCGGGCAAGTCGACCCTGATGAACATCCTCGGTTGCCTGGACTACGCCACGGCCGGCAGCTACCAGGTCAATGGCCGGGAAACCCGCGACCTGGACGACCAGGCCCTGGCGGAACTGCGCCGCGATTATTTCGGCTTCATCTTCCAGCGCTACCACCTGCTGCCCCACCTCAACGCCATGCACAACGTCGAGATCCCGGCGATCTACGCCGGCAGTCCCCAGGCCCGGCGCCATGGCCGGGCCCGCGAGCTGCTGGCGCGCCTGGGCCTGGCCGGGCACCTGGAGCACCGGCCCAACCAGCTGTCCGGGGGCCAGCAGCAGCGGGTGAGCATCGCCCGGGCGCTGATGAACGGCGGCGAGGTGATCCTCGCCGACGAACCTACCGGGGCCCTGGACACCAGCAGCGGCAAGGAGGTGATGCGCATTCTCCAGGAACTGCACGCCGCCGGGCACACGGTGATCATCGTCACCCATGATCCCAAGGTGGCGGCCAATGCCGAGCGCATCATCGAAGTGCGCGACGGCGAGATCGTCAGCGACCGGGCCAACCCAAGGCCGCCGCAGGAGCTGGAGGCGCCACCGCAGGTGAGCGCCCGCGCGGCTGCGGGCCGGCGCCTGGTGGCCAGCCTGGGGCTGTTCAAGGAGGCCTTCGTGATGGCCTGGGTGGCGCTGGTCTCGCACCGCATGCGCACCTTGCTGACCATGCTCGGGATCATCATCGGCATCACCTCGGTGGTGTCCATCGTGGCCATCGGCGAGGGCGCCAAGCGCTACGTGCTCAAGGACATCCAGGCGATCGGCAGCAACACCATCGACATCTTTCCCGGGGCCAGCTTCGGCGACAGCCGGGCGGCGGGGATCCAGACCCTGATGCCCGCCGACGTCACCGCCCTGAACCAGCTGTACTACGTCGACAGCGCCACGCCGATGGTCGGCCGCAGCCTGCTGTTGCGCTACGGCAACATCGACCTCAATGCCACGGTCAACGGCGTCAGCCACCTGTACTTCAAGGTCCGCGACATCAAGCTGGCCGCCGGCATCGCCTTCAGCGAGAACGACGCCCGGCGCCAGGCCCAGGTGGTGGTCATCGACCACAACACCCGCAATCGCCTGTTCGGCCCGGATGTCGATCCTTTGGGGCAGGTGATCCTGGTGGGCAACCTGCCGTGCACGGTGATCGGCGTCACCGCCGAGAACAAGAACCTGTTCACCGCGGCCAACCTGCTCAACGTCTGGGTGCCCTACGAGACTGCCGCCGGGCGGGTACTGGGCCAGCGCCACCTGGACAGCATCAGCGTGAAGATCAAGGACGGCCAGCCGAGCAAGGTGGTGGAGGAGCACGTCAAGAAGCTCATGGAGCAGCGCCACGGCACCAAGGATTTCTTCACCAACAACCTGGACAGCATCATGCAGACGGTGCAGCGCACCAGCCGCTCGCTGGCGCTGTTGCTATCGCTGATTGCGGTGATCTCCCTGCTGGTGGGCGGCATCGGGGTGATGAACATCATGCTGGTGTCGGTCACCGAGCGCACCCGCGAGATCGGCATCCGCATGGCAGTAGGGGCGCGGCAGTCGGACATCCGCCAGCAATTCCTGGTGGAGGCGGTGATGGTCTGCCTGATCGGTGGCGCCATCGGCATCGCCCTGTCCTTCGCCATCGGCTACCTGTTCACCTTGTTCATCAAGGAGTGGGAGATGGTGTTCTCCATGGGCTCGATCATTACTGCGTTCGCCTGCTCGACGCTGATCGGGGTGGTCTTCGGGTTCGTCCCGGCGCGCAACGCGGCGCGCCTGGATCCGATCGAAGCCCTGGCCCGGGATTGACGCCGGGCGGCGCGGCGCCGGACACCGGCGCCGCGGTGGCTTTACTCGGCGTTGGCGGCGACCGGCGCGGCGGCTTCCTGGGGCGAGTACATCCAGCGCAGCAGCGAGTGCCGGCCGCTGATGCCCAGCTTGATCGCCGCGCGCTTGAGGTAGCTCTCGACGGTGTTGACCTTGAGCTGGCACTGCTCGGCCAGCTGTGGCGCGGTGCGCCCGGCCAGCAGGCCGACGCAGACTTCCATCTCGCGGTTGGACAGGCTCAGGCCGGACTGTGCCAGGCGGTCGGCGAAACGCAGGCGCAGGGTCTCCAGGCCCTCCACGGCGGTGTTGTTCTGCTCGCCGTCCTGGCCGCGGGGCTGCAGGGCGCTGATGTGCTTTTCCACCATGGGCAGCAGCAGCGGCGAGAAGTCTTCGAGCAGCAGGCGTTCCTGGGGCGAGAAGCTGCGGGCCTGGTTGCTGCGGTACACCGAGAGCACGTACTGGTAGGCATCCTTGCGGACGGTCAGGTGCAGCTGCGCCGTGTCCTTGCCGGGGCCACGGCGCCGCAGGAGGGCGGGGCCGGACTCGGCGCTCTGCTCGGGAAAGGCCGCGCGCAGCAGTGGATCGTCGTTGGCCGGCTTGTCGTGCAGGGGATGGCGGTGGTGCACGGCACTGCGCCGATGACCTTCGCTGGCCTGTTCCGGATCTGCCCGCAGCTGGGTGATATGGGTGGCGTCCACCGCCAGCTGGGTGAGGATCAGGTCGTGCAGCATGCGTGGAAAGCGGCGGCTGCCGGTGCTGGCGATGACCTTGCCGATATGGGGGAACAGTGCTTGTGAGTTCATCATTTCATCCATGAATGTGAAGTGGGGAAGGGCTGCCTTATAGCAACGGGTTTGGTCGACTGCCTGTTTAACTCCTGTTTCATGCAGATCGACCAAAGGGCGCTTCGTATCCTAGTACAGGGATTCGGTGGCCGTTTGATGAAGTTGCGCAAAAGTCCGCGTCCTAGACCGCCGCGCTGCCCGCAAGGCGCCGGCTGGCGGGGGGATCGCGGCTTTTTGCCGGGGTAAAAAAATTTTCGATCGAGCCTTGCCGGCACAAGAATTGTGCCCGTCCTGGCGCTTGCCACGCTCGCGTGGGGGTTAGGCTGGCCGGCTTGATCACCCTCACTGGACCATTCGAGGAAAGTCCCGCTGGCACTACTGCGCCAGCGCCTGGAGTTGGTCGCGTCCGATCAGGGGCGCGAGGTCTTGAAGCCGTTGGCTGGGTCGTGGGCTAGTGGGTCTTTTTTTCGCAGTTGACCATCCACGACACCCCGAACCTGTCTTCCAGCATGCCGAAACGCTCGGCCCAGAAGGTTTCCTCCAGGGGCATGCGGACGCTGCCTTGCTCGAGCAGGGCATTGAATATCCGTTCGGCTTCGGCGGCGTTGTCGATGTTCAACGCGATGGAGCAACCCCGGATGCCGGCGTAGGGCAGGTCCGGGGTGCTGTCCGAGGCCATCAGCACCTGGTCGCCGATATTGAGTCGGGTATGCATGATGAGGGCATGGCAGTTGGCCGGCAGTTGGTCGCGGGCCGGGCTCTCACCGAAGGTCAGCATCATTTCCAGGGTGCCGTTCAGGCACTGGGCATAGAAGGTGAAGGCGGCCCGGCAATCGCCGTTGAATACCAGGTAGGGATTGATCTTCATCGCGTACTTTCCTTGTGCGGCCAGGGCGGACCCTGGAGAAACCGACAGCCTTGGCGGCATCGGTGGATATTGCATAGCAAAGCGCCGAACGCGCCGGCGCGAGGGATTTTTTTAGACGCTTTTCCTATGGTTCGCCCAGGGCTTATAGCCGGCCGCCCTGGGCGGCCGGTGGCGCTACAGGCGGGGCTGCTCCTGGGGCAGGCCGAGCAACTGGTGCAGGGTGTTGATCAGCGCCTGCTGGCGCAGGCGGTCTTCCTGGTGCCGAGCCTCGGCACTGGCGATATCGGCCTGGCAATGCGGGCAGGTGGTTTCATGGCCATGGATGTACTGCAGGCAGGCCCGGCACAGGGCCAGGCGCGCAGGGACACGTCCTTCCTCGGGGGACGCGTGGCCCTGGTTGACCCAGGCCAGCTTGATCACCTGGCCGCTGTCGCTGACGCTGGAGACCGTTTCGCCACTGTCGATGCGTTCGGTGATCAGGTCGAAGCGACCCACGGAGAACGAGGCTGGGCCTGCTTCCTCGAGCTTGACGATACGTTCGCGCAGGCCCTTTTTCGCCAGGTCCAGGGTCCGGTAGTGGCAGTAGGGGTTGTTGCCCGGCTTGCCCAGCAGCGAATGCGAGGTCCAGGTGCAACCACCCCGGCAGACATCGTTGTAGTAGCAGGTGCGGCAGTAGCCCCAGAGATCGTCCACCGAGCGCAGCCGGCCGAAGTGGATGCCTTCGCTGTAGTGCCAGATATCGTGCAGGTTCATGTTGCGCACGTTGCCGCCGGAGAAGCCCACGGTGGCCAGGGACGGGCAGCCCTTGACCGTGCCGTCGGCCTCCAGGGCCAGCATCGTCTGCCCGGCGGCGCAACCGCTCCAGTGCACGCGCTCGTCGCCGAAGCCGCGCCACAGGTGTTCGTAGGGGCCGTAGTAGCCGATGTTGTTGCCGACGTTCATCAGCAGCCCGCGCTCGCTGCCTTCGCGGTACAGCCGGGCCAGCAGCGGCATGACGTCCAGCAACTGGTAGGGCTGCAACAGCAGCTCGGGGTGATCCACGGCGTTGCCCATGGCCACGGTCAGCTGGATCTGCCAGTGGCTGGCGCCGGCCTCGATGATCAGCTCCATCAGGGCCGGCAGGTCGGGCAGGGTGGCGGCGCCGATCTGGGTGTTGACGCTGACCTTGAGCCCGGCCTGCTTGGCCCGGTGCAGGGTGTCCAGGGCCTTGGCGAAGGAGCCGGGAACGTTGCGCACCGCATCATGCAGCGGTGCCAGCCCATCCAGGGACACGCCGACGCCATCGAGCCCGGCGTCTATCGCCGCCTGCATCTTGGCCGGGGTCAGGTTGCGCCCACCGGTCTGGATCGCCACGTACATGCCATGGTCGTGAATGGCCTGGATCAGTCGGGTCCAGTCCTTGCGCAAATAGGCTTCGCCACCGATCAGGGTGACTTCCCGGGTGCCCAGGGCGGCCAGGGCGTCGATCACTTCCAGGCACTCGCCGGTGCTCAGCTCGCCGGGGCGCCGGTGGCCGGCCCGGGAACCGCAGTGCAGGCACTTGAGGTCACAGGCGAGGGTGATTTCCCAGACCACGTGCACAGGCACGTAGCGCTTGATATCGCTTTCGCTGAGGTAGCGGGCGGGGAGATGGTCTGACATGAAAGATCCTTGCGCACCCAGCGGTGCGCGGCACCAACCCATGGAAATAGGCGCGCCTTCCTTGAGCGACAGTGGCGCGGTCGGTTGTCCTGCGGTCCGGGGCCGGCCGTGGTGGGCCGGTCCCGGAGGCCGGGTTCAGCGTTGTTCCAGGCGGGTGATTTCCACCTGCAGCTGCTGCACGGCCTTGTTCAGCCGCTCACCGTTGGCCACCTGCTGCTCGGCCTGGGCCACCAGGGCCTTGAGCCGGGCCAGGTCGCCGCTGGCCTGCGCCTGCTGCAACGCCACGGCGTACAGCGGGTGCGGGTGCAGGTGCGCTTGCTCGGCCGCATTGCCGGCCCGGCCCTGGGGCTCGGCCTGCGCCGCCTGTTCCACCGGGGCCGGGCTGACGGCGGCGTGTTGCACCTCGTGCCAGTGGCCCTGGTAGTTGAAGCGATAGCTGGCGAAACCACTGGCCCAGTCCAGGCCGAGGAGGCCCTGCAAGTGGAAGGTTTCGGCGCTCTGGCTACCGGGGCCGCTGGGGTTGCCCGCGAGGTTGAGCACCAGGTGCCCCTCGCTGGATTGGTCGAGCTTGATCTGCGAGTAGTTGCCCCAGACGTCGGCGCTCAAGCGCACTGGCGGCGAAGTGCTCTGGGTCACCTGGGCCAGGCCGGAGACGGTTTTCTGCACGGTGTTGACCAGCAGGTCGAGGGTCAGGATCGGTGCGCCGACCACGGGGTTGGTGATGATCAGGCGGGTATGGAACAGTCCAGTTGTCATGCTGCTACTCCTTGGCGTGATGGATGCGTCGAAGTGTGCCGGGCCCGGGGCTCAGCGCCGCTCCTGCCTGGCGATCTCGGACTTGGCGGCATCCAGCGCGGTGCGGATCAGCGGCAGCTGCTCCAGTTGCTGGGTCGCCACCCGGTGCAGGCTCTTCATCTGCGCCAGGTCGCCGCTGGCGATGGCGCCGTGGATCGGGGCCGCGTACAGCGCCGCCAGGGGTGGCAGCGGATGATGGGCATGGCCGTGGGGCTGGGGCCGGGACAGGCTGCTGGACTGGATGTTGTTCTCCAGGTAGGCCGGTGCGTTGTTCACCGTCGACCAGGTATGGCCGTTGTAGAACTGGTAGTTGGCGACGCCTTGCTTCCAGTCGTCGTCGACCACCAGTTGCAGCTTGAAGGTGATGATCGAGTTCGCGCCCGGGCCACCCTGGTTGCCGGCGACGCTGAGGAGGATCTTGGTGCCGGACGTCACGGTCAGGTAGGTGTACTGGCCCCAGTCGTCGGTCTGCAGGTCCAGCGGCGGGCTGGCCGCCTGGGTGATCGACGAGTTGCCACGCAGGCTGCGCTCGGGGGTGTAGACCAGCAGGTTGAGTTGCAGGTTCGGCGCTCCGGGTTGCGAGGTGCCGATGCGATAGCTCAGGGGGAACAGGCTTTCTTGTGCGTTGGAGCCGGACATTTGCTTTGCCTCCATACAGTGACAGGGGAACAGCGGTCAGTGCCGTTCCAGGCGGGCGACTTCCTTGGCCAGTTGTTCATAGGCGGCGCGCAGTTCCGCAGGCTCGGCCTGGTTGCTGTCGCGCTTGGCCAGCAAGGCTTTCATCTGCGGCAGCTGGCCTTCGGAGATCGCCGATTGGATCGCTACTCCATAGGGGGGAATCACATGGTGCGGTGCATTGCTCATGGCGTGTGCCTTCCGTGGTGATTGGGGGGAAATGCTGCGGTACTCGGCAGCTTTTGCAGTTAAGCAGCGCCGTTGGAAAAGGCCGGCTAATGGCACACTGATTCCAGGGGTTTCCGACCGGTGGATTCACGCCGGATGAGCGGCTGTTTGCGGGGGTTCGGCTGCTGATTCCAAAGGGCGATAGGGCTGATTGCCCGGGGCGATAGCGCGGCTGTCTTGCCGCCCGTGCCGAACCCTTCGCAGCCTTTGTAGCCGCTGTCGCGCCTGCGAGGCCGCGTACGGTCGCGCAGCGCCCCAGAGGCGTGCGGCGCGGTGTGTCAGGCGCCACCTTGTGTCAGGCCGCAACGGCTGGATCGAGGGGTGGCGGGTGGTCAGAGGCTGACGCCCAGCGCCTGCAGTTGTGTGCGGGTCTGCTGCGCGTTGAGGTGGTGGATGGCATTCCAGCCCAGTGCCCGGGCCGCGACGATGTTCGGTTCGTGGTCGTCGATGAATGCCAGTTCCCCGGGGGCGATGTCCGGCAGGTGGGCGCGGATGCGTTGCACCGTGGTGTGGTAGATCGGCGGCTCGGGCTTGAGCTGCCGCTCCTGGCCGGAGACCACGATGTCACGGAAGCGCCGCAGGAAGGGGTAGTTGTCCCAGGCATGGGGGAAGGTCTCGCGGGACCAGTTGGTCAAGCCGAACAGCGGTATCCGCGCCCGGTGCAGTTCCTCCAGCAGGGCCACGCCGTCGTCCAATTGCCCGCGCAGCATTTCCACCCAGCGCCCGTAATAGGCTTCGATCAACGGTGCCTGTTCGGGGTGCTCGGCCACCAGGCTGCGGGTCGCTTCGGCCAGGCTGCGACCGGCGTCTTGCCGGGTGTTCCAGGCCTGGGTGCAGATGGTGTCGAGGAACCACTGGCGACGCTGGTCGTCGGGGATCAGTTGCCGGTACAGATGATGGGGACTCCAGTCGAACAGCACTCCACCGAAGTCGAAAACCACAGCACGAATCGTCATGAACATTTCCTGAAGCGGTTGAGGGCCAGGGCGTCATCCTGCGGTGCCGGGTGGTGCATTGCAATGCAACCGCGCCATTGGTCCGGTCGACGGCACCCTCGCGGCGCAAGACGATCTATGTCTTTAACCGTCGTCCAGTCGCCCCGAGCAGGAGGAGCCCCATGAGCACCAAGCCACCCACCGGGCCCAGTTCGTCCGAGCACGCCAGCGGCCGCCATGAGCCGGGTTTCGACCCTGACTCGCCGGATCTCGAGGACCCTCAGGTCGATCCGGTGGGCCCGGCCAGGGCGCCGCTGGACCGGCCACGCCCCGAGCACGAGCGCAAGCGCTCCCGGGCCTACGACCCCCTGGCCAACCTGAAGAAGTGAGCCGTCGCGCCGACATGCGGCAGTCGCCGGTTCCACGTGCGGGTGTAAGGTGGACCGGCCAGCCCCAGGCTTGCTGACGAGAGGGAGGTGTGTATGAGTACGCCACTGCTGAACAAGATGCAGATCAATGGCTATCAGGTACTGAGCGTCAATAACGGACCCTGGAAGGTCTGCACCCCGGGCGACCGGCTTGCCACCTTCGGCACCCGGGAAGAGGCCCTGGCCTTCGCCGCTGCCTTGCCGGTGCGCAAGGACCGGCCCAGGCCCACCGCACGATAGCTGACTGGCAACGAGAAGCCCTGGTTCGTCCGGGGCTTTTCGTTGCGCGCTAGCTGCGTTGGCCGGTGCTGCGTCAGTCACCCTCGGCCAGGTCGGCTACGGGCCAGAGGCTGCGCGGCCGATACTTGCCAAAGACCCGCAGCGCCAGTAACGCCAGGACCAGGGTAGCGCTGGCCCCGTAGCCCAGGACCCAGCCGATTCCCTGCATCAATGCGCTACGCGCCGTGTCGATGGAAACCCCCAGTGCTTCACCGGCCCGCAGGTTGCCTGCGCAGATAGCGTCCAGCAGGGCACGGTCCGCCTGGACCCCGAGAGGGGCCAGGCTTTGCTCCAGCGACCAGGAGACTCCCAGCCCCAGGATCAATCCCATCACGGCGATGTTGATGGACAGCGAAATCATCCGCGCACTGAACTCCATGCCAGAGGCCATGCCTGCGCGCTCCGCTGGGAGGGCCCCGGTGGCGGTGTTGGTGACGCAGGTGGTGGTCAGGCCGACTCCTGCGCCTGCCAGCAGGCAGCCAGGCAGCAGGCTGGCCCAACCGGCGTAGGACGTGGTGGCGACAAGGCCCAGGAGTCCAAATCCCAGGGCTATGGCAAACATCCCAAGGGGGATCACCCAGCCAGGGCCGTGCTTGGCCAGCATCTTCTCCGCCAAGGGCGGCACGAGGCAGATCGGCAGGGTGTAGGTAAGTACGATCAGCCCGGACTGCACGCCGTCATAATCCAGTGCCGACTGTAGGTAGAGGGGAAAGTAGATGATGAAGGGCCAGAAGCTGAAGTTCATGGCGCAGGCCCCCAGCAGCGCTCCGGAGAAGTTGCGGATACCAAAGGCCTTGAAATCGAAGATGGGTCGTTCGGCCCGGCGCTCGATCACGACGAACAGCAGCAGGCAGGCGAGGCTGGCCGCCAGCACGCCCGTTGCCCCGGCACTCCCGAGGCCGAGCTCCTGGCCCTGGGTGATCAGGTAGACGCAACCGAACACCGCCAGTGGCAAGGTGATCATGCCGCCGATGTCGATACCGGTGGTGTGCGGGTCGGCCGACTCTTGCACCCCGCGTTGGGTCAGGACAAGGGTGAGCACCGCCAGGACCCCATGGATCAGGAACACCCATGGCCAGCTCGAAACCGCCAGGATCGCCCCGCCAACCACCGGGCCGGTGCCCAGGCCCAAGCCGAAGACCACGCCCCAGCAGGAGAACGCCACGCCCCGTTCGGGGCCTTCGCGAAACTGTTGGGAGAGGATCGCCACCTGGCAGGCCAGCATCCCTGCGGCACTGACACCCTGGCCGAAGCGCGCGGCAATCAGCAGCGGGGCATTGCTGGCCAGGCCGCAGACCAGTGACGCCACGCCGAAAGCCGCGACGTTGAGCATGAACAGGCGCTTGCGGCCATAGCGGTCGGCCAAGGCGCCCATGGCGATGAGCATGGCGCACATCGCGATGGTGTAGGCGTTCATGATCCATTGCAGTTGCCGGAAGTCGGCGGCCAATGTGTGTTCAAGCGTGGGCAGGATGGCGGGGATGCTGGTGATTTCCAAACCGAGCATCGTGGCGGACAGGCAGACCGCCAGCAGGGCGATCCGATTTCTGGATGATGCGATGGCGCTCATTGTGCATGTCACTCCTGGATCGAATCAGCGCGGGTTGAAAGAACCCCGGGACGCCCGGGCAGCGCTGATCAAGCGGTAGCGATGCTAAACACAACGAAATAGAATCACCCGCCATATCTATGACAACAATTTGGGATGGTTCCATGGTCGCCAATTTCACCCTGGATGTGGACTCGGTCCGGGCTTTCGTGGTCATCGCCGATTCGCAGAGTTTCACCCGTGCCGCGCAATTCCTGGGCACTACCCAGGGGGCGCTCAGCGTCAAGCTCAAGCGCCTGGAAGACAAGCTCGGGCATCGTCTGATCGAGCGCACTCCGCGCCATGTGCGGCTGTCCACCAAGGGCGAGCTGTTCATCGAGTCGGCTCGGGACTTTCTTGCGGCCCACGAGCGGGCGCTGGCCAACCTCGCGACCCAGCGCAAGCACCTGAAGCTCGGCATGGCCTGCCATGTCATGGGGCCGGAGATCACCACGTTGCTGGCTCGGTTGAAATCCATGGACCCGGGCTTGTCCATCGAGGTACGGCTCGACAGCGTCGGGCCACTGCTCGATGACTACGATGCTGGGGTGCTGGATGCGGTGATCATTCGTGACTGTGAGGATCGCCGTGACGGCAACGTGTTGTGCGTCGAAACCTTCGGCTGGTTCGCCGCCGCAGACTTTGAATTCAACCGGGACGAACCCTTGCGCGTCGCCAGCCTGAGCCCGCAATGCGGCGTGCGGGATCTTGCTGCAATGTCGCTCGATCGTGCCACCATCCCTTGGATCGAGGTGTTCGTCGGTGGCGGGGTGTCCGCCGTCATCGCGGCAATTTCTGCCGGGCTGGCGGTGGGCGTCTTGCCTTGCCGCCTGGCTCCGGCGGAACTGGTGGAGGTCTCTCAGCGTTTCGACCTGCCCGGCCTGCCATCGTCCAAGCTGGTGATGCATTCCAAGCTGTCGGACACCCGCACCCGTGAGTCCCTTCGTGTCATCGCCAGCGCCTTTCGCGAACCGCGCAGCCAGGCTCGCTCAGGCCCCGGAGTGCTCGACGAGCTGTAGCAGCAGGTGCCCGATGCAGGCTTCGAATAGGGCGGGACTGCCCGATCTCCGGCCTGGGGCCAAACTGAATATTCAATCGAACCGGGCGACGGCGCCGGGACGCTGCGCCGCACACCGGTTTCGGCGGGGACTTCTGACAGGCGTCAGTCGATGATCACCCGCTCTTCCGGGCCACCGCCCAGGCATACGCTCAACTGCTCGCCCGCCTTGTTGAATGCGCAATAGGGCAGGGCCCGCTGGCGCATGGCGTTCAAGGGAGGAAGGATGAACAGCGCCGCGAGGATCAGTGCCCAGATGGTGCGCAGGAACAGCTCATCGGCGCTGGTGGCCGCAGGGCGTGGTGCCAGGCGTCGCCGGCGCAGCAGTTGCACGCCGCTGTAGATGAAGGCGCAGCCAATGGCCATGGCGTAGTCCAGCTCCCGGGCCATGGGGCTGAACATCAGGTTGCCGTCGGCATCGTCCGGGTAATTGATCCGCCACCAGGCGCCCAGCAGCAAAGGCGCCACACCGGCACCGATCCAGGCCAGGCGAGCTCCGGGCACCCGGGTCAGCAAGGCCAGGCCCAGGCCCAGGGCACACGCCAGCCAGATGCTGAGGTACAGGATGAAGCCCATTGAACCGCCGAACAGGGTGCCGCCGACATCCCGCGGGACAATCAATTGCACGTCACAAAACACCATCAGCGCCAGCGGCGCCGCGACGGCGACCCAGCACAGGGGATGGTAGAGCCAGGACCAGAGGGTGAACAGGCGGGGCATGGGTCAACTCGATGAAGGTGAAGGGTGGTTGCGGTGCAGGTTCAGGCGAGTGCCAGTGCACTGCCGACGGCAAACAGCAGCAAGGCCAGGCTGATGCCCAGCAGCGGGATGCGAAACCAGTAGCGGACGGCCAGGGCCCACAGCCCGGCGAGGAAGGCCAGGCCCAGGTACAAAAGCCCCGGGGCCTGTTGCAGCAGCTCGGGATGCAGCCAGGCCAGGTAGCCATAGACCAGGCCGAAGAGCATGGCGCCCAGGCTATGGCTGGCGTTGAAACCGATCCAGGCGCGCCACAGGCTGGTCTGGGTGCTGATCACCGGGGCGACCGCGCGCATGCGTTCGGCCAGGGCCGGGTCGCGGGGCTGGAACTTGTCGGTGGCGAAGGTGTAGATCAGGTGCAGGGTACCGAGCAGCAGCACGATGGCTGCGCCGGCGATGAGCAGGGCAGATGCCGACACGATTCATCCTTGGGTGGTGGGCAGGGGCGCCGAGTATGCCGGGGCGCCCGGGGTTTTGCACCTGCTGGTGCAAGGGGCCGGGCCGGGCGCCGCAGGCCCGGCCCGATGCTTCAGAACTGCTCGTCGGCGAGGCTGAACAGCGGCGAGCTGCCGGCACGGATGCTCTGCTCCAGGCCAAGGATGCGCGGCAGCAGGCGGCTGAAATAGAAGTCCGCGGTGCCAAGCTTGGCGCTGTAGAAGCGTTCGTCCTCGGCGCGCTTGTGCCCGGCCACCTGGGCCATGCGCGCCCACAGGTAGGCGTAGGCCACATGACCGAACAATTGCAGGTACTCGACGCAGGCGCTGCCCACGGCGTTGGGGTTCTGCACGGCCTGCTGGCACAACCAGTCGCTGAGTTCTTCCAGGCGCTGCACGGCATTGAGCAACTGCGCCGAATAGGCCGCGCCGGGCAGGTAGGCGTAGTCGCGGATCTCGCCGGTGAACAGGCGCAGGGCCACGCCGCCGTTGGCCACCACCTTGCGCCCCAGGAGGTCCAGGGCCTGGATGCCGTTGGTGCCTTCGTAGATCTGCGCGATGCGCACGTCGCGCACCAGTTGCTCCTGGCCCCATTCACGGATGTAGCCGTGGCCGCCGAACACCTGCTGGCCCAGCACGCAACTGTCCAGGCCGTTGTCGGTGAAGAACGCCTTGGCCACCGGGGTCAGCAACGCCACCAGGGCTTGGGCGTTGTGCCGCTCATGGGGCTGGTCGGCGAACTTGGCCAGGTCCAGCTGCTGGCCGACGTAGCTGGCGAAGGCCCGGCCGCCCTCGGTCATGGCCTTCATCGTCAGCAGCATGCGCCGCACGTCCGGGTGGTTGATGATCGGGTCGGCGACCTTGTCCTTGGCCACCGGCCCCGACGGGGCCCGGCTCTGCAGGCGCTCGCGAGCGTAGGTCCGGGCGTTCTGGTAGGAGTTCTCGGCGCAGCCGATGCCCTGGATGCCGATGGACAGGCGCTCGTAGTTCATCATGGTGAACATCGCCGCCAGGCCCTTGTTGGCCTCGCCCACCAGGTAGCCGCTGGCGCCGTCGAAGTTCAGCACGCAGGTGGCCGAGCCCTTGATCCCCATCTTGTGCTCGATGGAACCGCAGCTCACGGCGTTGGCCTGGCCCAGGTTGCCGTTGGCGTCGACGTGGATCTTGGGCACCAGGAACAGCGAGATGCCCTTGGGCCCGGCCGGGGCATCCGGCAGCTTGGCCAATACCAGGTGGATGATGTTCTCGGTCAGGTCCTGCTCGCCGCCGGTGATGAACATCTTGCTGCCGCTGATGCGATAGCTGCCGTCGGCCTGGGGTTCGGCGCGGGTGCGGATGATCCCCAGGTCAGTGCCGGCGTGGGCCTCGGTCAGGCACATGGAGCCGGCCCAGCGGCCTTCGTACATCGCCGGCAGGTAGCGCGCCTTGAGTTCCTCGCTGGCGTGGGCGTCGATGGCCAGGCAGGCGCCGGAGCTCAGGGTCGAGTACAGGGCGAAGCTGGAGTTGGCGCCGTAGAGCATCTCCTCGAACTGCACCGCGAGCATCTTCGGCATGCCCATGCCGCCATAGGCCGGGTTGCCGCCCAGGCCGACCCAGCCGCCCTGGATATAGGTCGCATAGGCCTCCTTGAAGCCTGCGGGGGTGCGCACCTGGCCGGCCTCCCAGGTGGCGCCTTCTTCGTCGCCGCTGCGGTTGAGCGGGGCCACCAGGGTGGCGGTGACCTTGGCGGCTTCCTCGAGGATCGCATCGGCGGTGTCGCCGTCCACGATGTCCGCCAGGGCCGGCAGCCGGGCCCAGAGCTTGGGGGCGTTGAACACTTCATGCAGGACGAAGCGCATGTCGCGCAGGGGAGCGTTGAATTCGGGCATTGCAGGAAACCTCGTGCAAGGGTGGAGGTTGCACGGCCGTGGCCGCGTGATTCAAAAGGGGCGGGCCCCGCGAACATGCCGGGGCCAGCATGCGCGGGGATCTTGGGTTCAGGCTAGAGGTTTTTCGCCATGTCGCGCAGGACGAACTTCTGGATCTTGCCGGTGGAAGTCTTGGGCAACTGGCTGAAGACCACGGTGCGCGGCACCTTGAACCCCGCCAGGTGCTCGCGGCAGAAGGCGATGATCTGGGCTTCGCGCACGTCCTGGTGGTCGGCCTTGAGGGTGATGAAGGCGCAGGGCGTCTCGCCCCATTTTTCGTCGGGCCGGGCCACCACCGCCGCTTCCAGCACCGCCGGATGGCGATAGAGCACGCCTTCGAGTTCGATGGTCGAGATGTTCTCGCCTCCGGAAATGATGATGTCCTTGAGCCGGTCGCGGATCTCCACGTAGCCGTCCGGATGGGTCACGCCCAGGTCGCCGGTGTGGAACCAGCCGCCTTCGAAGGCTTCGGCGGTGGCGGTGGGGTTCTTCAGGTAGCCCTTCATCACCGTGTTGCCGCGCATGAAGATCTCGCCGATGGTCTGGCCGTCCCGGGGCGTGGGTTCCAGGGTCTTCGGGTCGGCCACCATCACCCCTTCCAGGGTCGGGTAGCGCACGCCCTGGCGCGCCTTGATCTGCGCCCGCTCTTCCAGGGGCAACGGGTCCCAGGCGGCGTGCCAGGCACACAGGGTCACCGGGCCGTAGACCTCGGTCAGGCCGTAGACGTGGGTGACCTGGATGCCCATTTCTTCCACGGCGCCGATCACCTTGGCCGGTGGCGCGGCCCCGGCCACCATGGCCTTGACCGGGTGGTCGATGGCCGCCTTGGCCGACTCCGGCATGTTCACCAGGGCATTGAGCACGATGGGCGCGCCACACAGGTGGCTGACCTGGTGTTCGCGGATCAGGTTGAGGATCTTCTGCGGGTCGACCCGGCGCAGGAATACGTGGACCCCGGCCAGGGCGGTGACGGTCCAGGGGTAGCACCAGCCGTTGCAGTGGAACATCGGCAGGGTCCACAGGTACACCGGGTGGTTGCCCATGGCCCAGGTCATCTGGTTGCCCAGGGCGTTGAGGTAGGCGCCGCGGTGGTGATAGACCACGCCCTTGGGATTGCCGGTGGTGCCGGAGGTGTAGTTCAGGGCGATGGCCTGCCACTCGTCATCCGGCCACTGCCAGGCGAACTCCGGGTCGCCCTCGGCGAGGAACGCCTCGTAGTCCAGGTCGCTGACCGGCTGGCCCTCGCCGTACTCCGGGTCGTCGAGGTCGATCACCAGCGGCGGGTGGTCGAGCATGGCCACGGCGGCCTGGATCACTGCATGGAACTCGCGGTCGGCGATCAGCACCCTGGCCTCGCCGTGGGCCAGCATGAAGGCGATGGCCTCGGCGTCCAGGCGCACGTTGAGGGCGTTGAGCACGGCGCCGATCATCGGCACGCCGAAATGCGCCTCGAGCATCGCCGGGATGTTGGGCAGCATCACCGCCACCGTGTCGTTCTTGCCGATTCCGCGCCCGGCCAGGGCCGAGGCCAGGCGCCGGCAGCGGCTGTAGGTCTGGGCCCAGGTGCGACGGATCGAACCATGGACCACCGCCGGGTAGTCCGGATAGACCGCGGCGGTACGCTCGATGAAGCTCAGGGGCGAAAGGGCGATGTGGTTGACGGCAGACGGCGCAAGGCCTTGCTCGTAGATGGACATGGTTCGGGCACCCGGTGGCTGATTGTTAGCTCTATTGACCGAGGCGCTCGTTGGCGCCTCGGTGACTTATCCGGAGGCTTTTATATACTGTTTGCGGATTGATATGGAAGTAATACCTGAGTTGTATAGTATTAATACTATATTTGTCGCCGATGATCCCCAAAGGTCCAACGATGATGCAAAGCTCCCCTCACTTGAGCCATTGGCTGCGCCAGCAGCGCGAAGGCCACCTGCCGGATTCGCCCTGGCTGGGCCATGACCCGCAGCCCAGTGCGCTGCTGGATGCCGAGGCCCGGCCGCTGGACCTGAACCCGGCGCTGCGCCAGTGGCTGGAGGGTGCGACAGGGGATGGGTTGGCGGCCTGGCTGCCGGTCAACCACCCGGCCCTGGTGCGGGCCTGCCTCGACCAGCAACGGCCGATCGAGGACGTCGAGGCCCGGTGCGGCGAGCGGATCCTGCTCTGGACCTTCATCCCCGACCCGTATCGCCAGCGGGTCCTGGCCCGTTGCCGCGAGGCCACCACCCAGGTGCAGGCCGAGCGCGAGTCGGCCAGGGCCCGGCGGCTGTATCGGCTGATCACCGAGAACACCACCGACCTGATTTCCCGGCACACCCCCGACGGCTGCTTCCTCGACGCCTCGCCTGCGTCCTGGACCCTGCTCGGCTACTGGCCCGAGGAGCTGCGCGGCATGCCCGCCCGCAGCCTGTTGCACAGCCGCGGGCTGGCCGGGCTGATGCAGCGTACCGGGGATGCCCTGGAGCAGGACGGCTACCACACCATGACCTATCGCATCCGCCATCGCGACGGCCACTACCTGTGGTTCGAGACCGCCTGCCGGGCGATCCGCGAGACCTACACCGGGGCGGTGGTGGAGGTGGTGGCGGTATCCCGGGACATCACCGCCCGGGTTCAGGCCGAGGAGAACAAGCGGCGCCTGGCCGAGGTGGTGGAGGCCAACCCCGATCCGGTGCTGTTCGTCCAGCCGGGCGGCAGCGTCACCTACCTCAACCCGGCCGCCCGGCGCGCCCTGGGCCTGGAGCCCGGGCAGGTGATGCCCGAGCTGGCGGCGATCCTCAGTCCGGCGGTGCTGCAAAGCCTGCAGCGAGAGGGCTGGGAATGCGCCGAGCGCACCGGGCGCTGGAGCATCGAGACTCGCTTGCAGCCGCCCTCGGGCGGTGACTCGGTGGCGGTGTCGCTGATGCTCCTCGCGCACCGGGCGGCCAGCGGCGAGCGCTTCTATTCGCTGGTGGCCCATGACCAGAGCGAGCGCGAACTGCGCGAAGCCCAGCAGCGCCATCACCAGGACGAACTGGCCCATACCGCGCGTTTGGTGACCCTGGGCGAGCTGGCCTCGGGCATCGCCCACGAGATCAACCAGCCGCTGGCGGCGGTGGTCAACTACGCCAACGCCAGCCAGCGCTATCTGCAGGCACTGGACACCCAGCCCCAGGCTGCGCAAAAGGTGGCCCAGGGCCTGGAGCGCATCGCCGAGCAGGCGACCCACGCCGCCGAGGTGATCAAGCGCCTGCGGGCGTTCCTGCGCAAGGGCGGGCGGCGGCTCCAGGCCCTGGACAGCGCCGAGGTGGCCCGGGAAACCGTGCGCCTGTGCGCCTGGGAAGCCCAGGCGTGCCAGGTGGTGATCGAGCTGCGCCTGGCGGATAATCTGCCGCCGGTCTACGCCGACCGGGTGCTGCTGGAACAGGTGCTGCTCAACCTCTTGCGCAACGCCATCGAGGCCAATCGCGAGGTCCATGCGCAACAGGCCTCGCAGATCGTGCTCCAGGCCATGGCCGGCGCCGAGGGTGGGGTCTGCATCAGTGTCAGCGACCAGGGCCCCGGGGTTTCTACCCAGCAGCTGGCGCAGTTGTTCACCCCGTTCTACACCAGCAAGGCCAATGGCCTGGGCCTGGGGCTGTCCATGAGCCGCAGCATCGTCGAGGGTTTCGGTGGCGACTTGCAGGCCCGGCCCCAGGCCCGGGGCCTGCGCATGGACTGCCATCTGCCGGCCACGGCGCCGCTTGAGACCGACCCATCCATTTCCCCGAATACAGGAGCAAGGCCATGACGAGTGCGACGCAGCAGTTGGTGTACGTGGTCGACGATGACCCGGCCATGCTCGACTCCACGGTCTGGCTGCTGGAGTCGGTGGGCCTGGCGGCCGTGCCCTTCACCAGTGGCCGCGAGTTCCTCGAGCATTGCGACCCGCGCCGCAACGCCTGTGTGCTGCTGGATGTGCGCATGCCCGGCATGGGCGGGTTGAATGTCCAGCAAGAGCTGCGCCAGCGGGAAATCGACCTGCCGCTGATCTTCGTCAGTGGCCATGCCGACGTGCCCATCGTGGTCCGCGCGTTCAAGGCCGGGGCGGCGGACTTCATCGAGAAGCCCTACAACGAGCAACTGCTGCTCGATAGCGTGCAGCAGGCGCTGAACCGCGCCGGCAGCCGCCAGCGCCAGGGCGCCGGGCAGGCCCGGGTGCTGGAGCGCCTGGAGAGCCTGACGCCACGGGAAAAGGATGTGCTGCTGCCGCTGGTGCGGGGCTACACCAATCGCGAGATCGCCGAGCAGCTGGGGGTCAGCATCAAGACCATCGACCTGTACCGCTCGCGGGTGATGAAGCGCATGCAGGCCGAGCATCTGCCGGAGCTGGTGGGCATGGCCATCGCCGCCGGCCTGGTGGACCCGTTGCAATTGCGCTGAGGCCTGGCCTCAGGCCACGGCGCTGTGGCTCGGGCCTGTGCCCAGCAGGCGTTCGATGGCACCGCTGAGCAGGTTCTCCAGCAAGGCTTCGCGCTCGCGCTCGCCCAGGGGCTGTTCCTGGAACCAGCTGGGGGCGGTATTGAGCAGGTTGGCCACCGCATGGGCGGTGGCCCGGCGCGCGGCTTCCCCTTGCCCGACCGGCGTGCCCAGCAGTTGCAGCAACTGCTGTTCGTAGCCTGCGCGCAATTGCTCGACGCGCAACTGCTGGTCGGGGTTCAGGCAGCCGCTGTCGCGCTCCACCAGGCGAAAGTGCCGGGGCAGTTCCCGGTGCAGTTTCAGGTGGGCGCGGATCAGCGCCACCAGGCAGCCGTCCTGGAGCTTGCGCCGCTGCAGGCGCTTGAGGGTGCCGTGCAGCTCGTCGAAGAACTCCTCGATCAGGTCCAGCAACAGGTGCTGCTTGCTCGGGTAGTGGTGATACAGCGAACCCGGCGTCAGCCCCAGGTGGCTGGCCAGCTCGCGCATGCCGACCTGGCCGAAGCCCTTGCTGGCGAACAGCTCCAGGGCCTTGTCGCGGCTTTGCGCGAAGCGCGAGCAGCGTTCAGCCATAGGCATGGAAGCCACGTCCGGTCTTGCGGCCCAGGTAGCCGGCGGCAACCATTTCCTTGAGCAGCGGGGCGGGGCGGTACTTGCTGTCGTTGAAGCCGTCGTAGAAGGCTTCGAGGATCGCCAGCAGGGTGTCCAGGCCGATCAGGTCGGCCAGGGCCAATGGGCCGATCGGCTGGTTGCAGCCCAGGCGCATGCCGGCGTCGATGTCCTCGGCGCTGGCCAGGCCTTCCTGGAACACCAGGATCGCCTCGTTGATCATTGGCACCAGGATGCGGTTGACCACGAAGCCCGGGCGGTTGCCGGCGGTGATCGCGGTCTTGCCCAGGCGCTGGGCCATGTCCATGGCCAGGGCGTGGGTCGCATCGCTGGTCTGCAGGCCACGGATCACCTCGATCAGGCCCATGACCGGCACCGGGTTGAAGAAGTGCAGGCCGATGAAGCGCTCCGGGGCGCTGACGCTGGCCGCCAGCTGGGTGATGGACAGCGACGAGGTGTTGGAGGCGATCACGCACTCGGCGCTGACCTGGGCGGCGATCTGCTGCAGCACCTTGAGCTTGAGCTCGAGGTTCTCGGTGGCAGCCTCGATCACCAGCTGGACATCCTTGAGCGTGGCGTAGTCGGTACTGATGCGGATGCGTTCGAGGGTCGCGAGCTTCTGCTCCTCGCTCAGGCCGCCCTTGGCCACTTGCCGGTCGAGGTTCCTGCCGATGGTGGCCAGGGCCTTTTCCAGGGCGGGCTGGGCGATGTCCAGCAGGGTCACGGCAAAGCCCGCCTGGGCGCAGACCTGGGCGATACCGTTACCCATGGTGCCGGCGCCGATCACACCGATGTTCGCAAGATTCATCTTCAGCTCTTCCTTTGTTCGTTGCCTTCGCGGAGCATGGCGGCCATGCCTTGCACGGCCCATTGTCGAGCGCGAGTCTAGGGCCCCGCACGGGGGCCGGACTATGCCGAAAGCGGTCAACCGTGCTGGCGTTTTTTGCCACAGCGGCCATGCCGGAGGACAGCTGCCAGATGCGCGAAACCGATTCGGTCGCCGCTTATTACCTGCGGGTCATGACCCACGCCCTGCAATCGCGGCCGGCGCGCCTGGCAGCGCTGCTGGCCGAGGTTGGCATCGATCCCGCGCTCCTCGAGCAGCCCCGGGCGCGGGTGCCTGGCAGCGCGTTCGCGGCCCTGTGGCTGATGCAGATCCGTGAATTGCACGACGAGTTCTTCCAGCTCGATTCCCACGGCTTGCCGCCCGGGGCCTTCGCCCTCATCTGTCGTGGACTGATCCAGGAACCGAACCTGGAGAAGGCCCTGCGCCAGTGCCTGAACAACTTCGGCCTGTTCCTGCGCGACCTGCGCGCCAGCCTCAGCGTGCGCGGCAAGCGTGCGGTGATCAGCCTCCAGAGCCAGGGCGCCGAGCCGCTGCGCGCGCACTACGCCGAGGAAACCCTGCTGGTGCTGGTCATCAGCCTGTTGTGCTGGTTGGGTGGACGGCGGATTCCCATCGATCGTGCGGAGTTTCGCCATGCTCGCCTCAGCCTCGACGACGACGTGCTGCTGTGGGGCAGCAACCTGACCTGGAACGCCGGGCGCACCGAGATCGAGTTCGCCAGCCGCCTGTTGCGCCTGCCGGTGGTCCAGGACCTGGCTTCGCTCAAGGTATTCCTGCGCAGCGCCCCGCAATGGCTGGTGATCCGGTTTCGCAACCAGCACGGCCTCACCACCCAGGTGCACCAGCGCCTGCGGGGCAGCCACTACAGCCAGTGGCCGACCCTGGAAGCCTTCGCCAGTGAACTGCAGATGAGCCCCAGCACCCTGCGCCGGCGCCTGGAGCGCGAGGGGGGCTCCTACCAGGAGATCAAGGACGAGGTCCGGCGCAACGTCGCCGTGGACCTGCTGCGCCGCTCGGCGGCCAGCATCGGCGAGATCGCCGAATTGACCGGATTCCAGGAGCCCAGCGCTTTCCACCGGGCCTTCAAGAAATGGATCGGCGAGAGCCCCGGCCGCTATCGCGCGCGTTTCCAGCCCGCAGGGCCGGGCTAGCCCGCAGCGCCTTTACTGGGGACGGGGCCTATAGGGCGCCACCAGCATCACCACGGCGTCGAGCAGCGCTTCCTGGCGCTCCGGGGCGAAGCGTTCCGGTTCCACCGGCTGGACCATCTTCCAGCCATCGCCCATGGCGCAGATCTGGTCGGCCAGCAGCTCGGCATCGATATCGTCGCGGATATCGCCCTGGGCCTGGCCCTTGGCCAACATCGCGGCGAAGGACTGGCGGAAGCGGCAATAGCGTTGCTGGAAGATATCGGCCAGGGCCTGTTCGTGGCGGGCGTGGGTCAGCAGGTGGAAGAGGGCGGCGAGCAGGGCGTTGGTGTCGCCGCCCTTGCCCCAGCTCAGCCAGCTGGAAATGATCGTCTTGATGTCCACCCGGGGCTTGGCGGCCTCGCGCTCGAGCACGGCGTCGAACTGGTCGAACAGGTCCTGTGCGGCGGCGGCGAGCATCTCTTCCTTGTTGGCGAAATAGTAGGTCACCGCGCCAGTGGTGCAGTTGGCATATTGGGCGACGCGGCGCATGGAGGTGCCGATGTAGCCCTCTTGCGCCACCACGGCGACCACCGCTTTGAGCAGCTCTGCGCGCTTCTCCTCGTGGTTGCCGAGCGGGCGCCCCCGTCGCGCGGGACTGCCGGATTTGCCGCTTGCTGTCGTGGGGGATGGGGAGAGTCGAGAATCATGCATAGGAATGAGTGGGGTCTTTGGCTTGCCTGTCGGGGGGAAGCGGACTTCCTTGTGAGCCGCCAGCATAGGTAATTTCCATGGCAAAAGCATCCGCGACCAATGGACGAAACTAGCCGTTTTCAGGGTGAAAGTGCCGTGCTAGAGCGCTTGTCGTCATGTGCCCAATACTCCGGCCGATACTCAGGGGCAACTGCGTCCCGGCATCTGGATGCCATGCTGCCGGACCCGGCGGTACAAGGTCGCCCGGGAGATGCCCAGGGCCTTGGCGGCGGCCACGGGTTTCCAGCGATGGCGCACCAGGGCATCCAGCAGCGCCTGGCGTTCCGGGTTGCTCGCCGGGTCCGGGGCCTGGGTAGCGATTGCCTGGATACTGGCCCGGTGCAACTGCTCCGGCAGGTCCTGCAGTTGGATCACCGGCCCTTCGCACACCGCGCAGGCATAGCGCAGCACGTGGCGCAGCTGGCGCACGTTGCCCGGCCAGCGATAGCCCAGCAGGCACTCCAGGGCCGCGTCGCCCAGTTGCAGGGGCGTGCCGCAACGCTGGGACTCTTCTTCAACGATCTTGGTGATCAACGCCAGGCGGTCGCTGCGCTCGCGCAAGGGCGGTAGCTGGAAGCGCGCGCCGCCCAGGCGGAAATACAGGTCCTCGCGAAAGCTGCCATCGGCCACCAGCGCTTCCAGGTCGCGGTGGGTGGCGCAGATCACCTGGATATCCACCGCCTGGCGCCGCGCGGCGCCCAGCGGCGCCACCTCGCCCTCGGCCAGTACCCGCAGCAGGCGGGTCTGCAAGGCCAGGGGCATGTCGCCGATCTCGTCCAGGAACAGGGTGCCGCCGTCGGCCTGTTGCAGCAGGCCCTGCATGCCTTTGCTGGAGGCTCCGGTGAAGGCCCCGGCGACATAACCGAACAGTTCGCTCTCGATCAGGTTTTCCGGAATCGCCGCGCAGTTCAGCGCCACGAACGGCCGCTCGCGGCGCTGGCTGGCCTGGTGCAGCTGGCGGGCGAAGACTTCCTTGCCGCTGCCGGTCTCGCCCTGGACCAGCACCGGCAGGTGGCGATCCTTGACCCGCACCGCCAGGCGCAGGCTCTGCTCCACCTTGGGGTCCAGCGCCTGCCCGGCCAGTGGCAGCCGTGGCCGGCTGGCCGGCCTGCGCGGCGCTTGCAGGCGACCGTGCAGCTCGCCATCCAGGGGCCACAGCGCCTGGTCCCTGGCGCGCTGCAGCAGCTGGGTGTCGAACACCTGGGCGATGTGCCGGGGCACCTGGCCGTGGCGGCGCAGCAGGTAGGCCCGGGCGGCGGGGTTCAGCGCTTGCAGGCAACCGTCGTCGTCCCAGGCCAGCAGGAAGTCCGGCTGGCTGTCGACATAACCCGGGCTGGCGTGGGCCCGCAGGACCCAGTAGCCCTGGGCGCTGCTCATGAAGAACGCCTGCTCGATCGCCCGCGCGCTCTGTACCACCAGTTGGCGGATCAGGTGCTGGGAACGGCGATCGTCCGGCGAGCGCACCGCCGAGACGTCCAGCACCCCCAGCAGCCCACCCTGGGGGTCGAACACCGGGGCCGCGGAGCAGGTCAGGCCGATGAAGGCGGCGCGAAAGTGATCGCGCTTGTGCACCGTCACCGCAGCGCCGCTGGTGAGCACCGCGGCCACGCCGCAGGTGCCTTCCTCGCCCTCCGACCAGCAGGTGCCCAGGTACAGGCCGGCCTTGCGGCAATCGTTGCGGATGGCGGACTCGACCCGGTAGTCGATGGTGCGGCCCTGGGCGTCGGTGAGCAGCACGCAGTAGTCGGCATCGCGCACCTGGCCATGCAGGCGCGCCACTTCTTCGCTGGCGATGCGCAGGAACAGCTCCGAGCGCTCGCGGCACTGCTTGAGCAGGTCTTCGGAGAGGATGCGTGGCCCCTGCAGCGAGGCCGGGTCCAGGTGGTGCTGCTCCATGGAGCGGCGCCAGGAGTCGAGGATCAGGTTCGGCACCGGCGCCTGGGGCAGGTGCGCGGCGTTCTTCAAGACCCGGCTGACGCAGTCGACATGGGCGCGGGAATGGGCGGAAAGCATGACAGGCCTCCGGTTGCAGCTTCTTATCGTTGTGGGCGCATTAAGCGCCGATCCGCTTCTTCGGACAAGCACCGGCTGGCCCGGCGGCGAGGTTGAGACGCAACGTCTCAAGGTCTCGCCTCTGCCCCGTGCAACCTGGCATGCAACGTCTCACCGGCACCACCGGGCAAGGCGCCGAGGCCTGCGTGCCAGGCGCTCTGCGGCGGGCTTTTGCGCAAGGTTTTCGACAACTGGCACCGGCCTTGCTCTGGCTCTTGGCAACCCGCCGCAGGTTTCCCGCGGCGGCGGGCCCACCCAAGAACAAGAACGAGGTATGCCATGCACTGTCCTGGCCGTGAACTGCCTGTGGTGACCTTATGAGCCGCCGCCCGTTGAGTGTCGGCATCATCGCCAACCCGGCCTCGGGCCGCGATGTGCGCCGCCTGACCGCCAATGCCGGGCTGTTTTCCAGTACCGACAAGGTCTGGGTGATCCAGCGCCTGCTGGCGGCCTTCGGCGCCACGGGTATCGAGCGGGTGCTGATGCCCACCGACATGACCGGCATGGCCGCCGCGGTGCAGAAGAACAGCCGCAGCCGCCAGGCCCGCGAGCAGCACTGGCCGGAGCTGGAGTTCCTCGACCTGACCCTGCGCCAGAGCGTCGAGGACACCCGCCAGGCCGCCCGCTGGATGGCCGAGTGCGAGGTGGCGCTGATCGCCGTGCTCGGCGGCGACGGCACCCACAAGGCGGTAGCCGCCGAGGTCGGCGATATCCCGCTGCTGACCCTGTCCACCGGCACCAACAACGCCTTTCCGGAACTGCGCGAAGCCACCAGCGCCGGCCTGGCCGGCGGGCTCTACGCCAGCGGCCGGGTGAGTGGCGAGATCGCCCTGCGGCGCAACAAGCGGCTGCTGGTGCGCGAGCCTTCCCGGGGCCTCTGCGAAGTGGCCCTGGTGGACGTGGCGGTGTCGCCCCTGGCCTTCGTCGGGGCCCGGGCCATCAGCCGCGCCAGCGACCTGGCCGAGGTTTTCGTGACCTTCGCCGAGCCGCAGTCCATCGGTATTTCCGCGCTCTGCGGGTTGTGGCTGCCGGTGACCCGGCAACAGCCCCACGGCGCCTGGATGCGCCTGGCATCAGGTTCGCCCGAGGCGTTGCTGGTGCCCCTGGCCCCGGGGCTGTTGCAAGGCTGCGGGGTACTGGAGGCCGGCTACCTGCAACCGGGCCAGCCCCAGTCCCTGTGCCTGGGCGCCGGCACCCTGGCCCTGGATGGCGAGCGCGAGATCGAGTTCAACCCCGGTGACCGGCCCACGGTCACCCTGGATGCCGGCGGCCCGCTGAGCATCGACGTCAACGCGGTCCTGGAACACGCGGCGCGCCAGCGCCTGCTGGCCATCGACCGCAGTCACCGGCAACACCCCATGAACCTTCAGCCTGAAGACACCCCTGGAGAATAAAAATGTCGACACCCCTGAACGCTGACCAGCTGCTGCACGCCTACCGGGTGATGCGCACCATCCGCGCTTTCGAAGAGCGCCTGCATGTGGAGTTCGCCACGGGCGAGATCCCCGGTTTCGTCCACCTCTACGCCGGCGAGGAAGCCTCGGCCGCCGGGGTCATGGCCCACCTGCGCGATGACGATTGCATCGCCTCCAACCACCGCGGCCACGGCCATTGCATCGCCAAGGGCGTGGACGTCTACGGGATGATGGCCGAGATCTACGGCAAGAAGACCGGGGTCTGCCAGGGCAAGGGCGGCTCCATGCACATCGCCGATTTCGAGAAGGGCATGCTCGGTGCCAACGGCATCGTCGGTGCCGGGGCGCCGCTGGTGGTGGGCGCGGCCCTGGCGGCCCGGCTGCAAGGCAGCGACGGCGTGTCGGTGGTGTTCTTCGGCGACGGTGGCTCCAACGAGGGTGCGGTGTTCGAGGCCATGAACATGGCCTCGGTATGGAACCTGCCGTGCCTGTTCATCGCCGAGAACAACGGCTATGCCGAGGCCACCGCTTCGAACTGGTCGGTGGCTTGCGACCATATCGCCGACCGCGCCGCAGGTTTCGGCATGCCCGGGGTGACGGTGGACGGCTTCGACTTCTTCGCCGTGCATGAAGCCGCCGGCGCCGCCGTGGAACGGGCCCGGGCCGGGGAGGGACCGTCGCTGATCGAGGTCAAGCTGACCCGCTACTACGGCCACTTCGAGGGCGATGCCCAGACCTACCGCGCCCCGGACGAGGTCAAGCATTACCGCGAGCACAACGACTGCCTGATGCAGTTTCGCCAGCGCACCACTCGCTCGGGCCTGGTACAGGCCAGCCAGCTGGACGACATCGATGCCCAGGTGCAAGCGCTGATCGAAGACGCGGTGCGCAAGGCCAAGAGCGATCCCAAGCCGAGCCCGGCGGACCTGCTCAGCGACGTGTACGTCGCCTATCCCTGAGCACCTCCCCGCGATCTGTCGCTCGGCGCATGCGCCCTGAGCGTCGCTCGCTCGGCCGTGAACAGGCTCCAAAGCCTCCTCCAAGAACAACAAGAGACCATCATCATGGCGAGAAAAATCAGTTACCAGCAGGCCATCAACGAAGCCCTGGCCCAGGAAATGCGCCGCGACCCCAGCGTGTTCATCATGGGCGAAGACGTGGCCGGCGGCGCCGGTGCCCCCGGCGACAACGACGCCTGGGGCGGCGTGCTCGGGGTGACCAAGGGCCTCTACCACCAGTTCCCCGGGCGGGTGCTGGATACCCCGTTGTCGGAAATCGGTTACGTCGGCGCCGCCGTGGGCGCGGCCACCCGGGGCGTGCGCCCGGTGTGCGAGCTGATGTTCGTCGACTTCGCCGGCTGCTGCCTGGACCAGATCCTCAACCAGGCGGCCAAGTTTCGCTACATGTTCGGCGGCAAGGCCCAGACCCCGCTGGTGATCCGCACCATGGTCGGCGCCGGCCTGCGTGCCGCGGCCCAGCATTCGCAGATGCTCACCTCGCTGTGGACCCACATCCCCGGGTTGAAGGTGGTCTGCCCCTCGTCGCCCTACGACGCCAAGGGCTTGCTGATCCAGGCCATCCGCGACAACGACCCGGTGATCTTCTGCGAGCACAAGCTGCTCTACAGCCTGCAAGGCGAGGTGCCGGAGGAGTCCTATGCGATTCCCTTCGGCGAGGCCAACTTCCTGCGCGACGGCAATGACGTGACCCTGGTGTCCTACGGGCGTACGGTGAACACCGCCCTGGACGCGGCCCGCGCGCTGTCCGGGCGTGGCATCGATTGCGAGGTCATCGACCTGCGCACCACCAGCCCGCTGGATGAGGACAGCATCCTGGAAAGCGTGGAGAAGACCGGGCGCCTGGTGGTGATCGACGAAGCCAACCCGCGTTGCTCCATGGCCACCGACATCTCCGCCCTGGTGGCGCAAAAAGCCTTCGCCGCCCTCAAGGCGCCGATCGAGATGGTCACCGCGCCCCATACCCCGGTGCCGTTCTCCGACGCCCTGGAAGACCTGTACATCCCCGACGCGGCGAAGATCGAGAACGCCGTGCTGAACCTGATCGAGTGGAGCCGCCGATGAGCCAGATCCATACCCTGACCATGCCCAAGTGGGGCCTGTCGATGACCGAAGGCCGGGTCGATGCCTGGCTCAAGGAAGAAGGCCAGAGCATCAGCAAGGGCGATGAAGTGCTGGACGTGGAGACCGACAAGATCTCCAGCAGTGTCGAGGCGCCGTTCTCCGGCATCCTGCGTCGCCAGGTGGCGCGCCAGGACCAGACCCTGGCGGTGGGCGCGCTGCTGGGCATCGTGGTGGAGGGCGAGGCCAGCGACGCCGAGATCGACGCGGTGATCGAGCGGTTCCAGGCCAGCTTCGTGCCCGGCGACAACGCCGACGAAGACAGCGGCCCGGCGCCGCAGAAGGTCGAGCTGGGCGGCCGGCTGATCCGTTATTTCGAACGGGGTGAAGGCGGTACGCCGCTGGTGCTGGTGCACGGTTTTGGCGGCGACCTCAACAACTGGCTGTTCAACCATGAAGCCCTGGCCACCGGGCGCCGGGTGATCGCCCTGGACCTGCCGGGCCACGGCGAGTCGGCCAAGGCCTTGCAGCGGGGCGACCTGGACGAGCTGAGCGAGGTGCTGCTGGCGCTGCTGGATCACCTGGACATCGCCCAGGCACACCTGGTGGGGCATTCCATGGGCGGTGCGGTGTGCCTCGACACCACGCGCCTGGCGCCGCACCGAGTGCGCTCCCTGACGCTGATCGCCAGTGCCGGCCTGGGCCATGAGATCAATGGCGACTACCTGCAAGGCTTCGTCGAGGCGGGCAATCGCAATGCGCTCAAACCGCAGTTGGTGCAGCTGTTCTCCAACCCCGAGCTGGTGAACCGGCAGATGCTCGACGACATGCTCAAGTACAAGCGCCTGGAAGGGGTGCAGCAGGCCCTCGGGCAGCTGGCAGGCACGCTGTTTACCAACGGCCGCCAGCAGGCCGACCTGCGTCCGGTGGTGCAGGGCGGCGAGCTGCCGGTGCTGGTGATCTGGGGCAGCGACGACCGGATCATCCCGGTGAGCCACAGCGCCGATCTCAAGGCGCAGGTCGAGGTACTGCCGGGGCAGGGGCACATGGTGCAGATGGAAAGCGCGGAGCAGGTCAATCGCCTGATCCTCGACTTCATCCAGCAGCACTGAGGTTCGCTGCGCCGGCCAGGGGGCCGTCGCAGCTCTACGACAATCAGGAGAAGCCACGATGAGCGTTTCCCTCAAGCCAGTTGCCAGCATGCGCGCCGCGGTCTGGCACGGCCGCCACGATATCCGTGTCGAAGACGTGCCCCTGCCCGAAGCGCCGCCTGCCGGCTGGGTGCAGATCCGCGTCGACTGGTGCGGCATTTGCGGTTCCGACCTGCATGAATATGTGGCAGGTCCGGTGTTCATTCCGGTGCAGGCGCCGCACCCGCTGACCGGGATCAAGGGCCAGTGCATCCTTGGCCACGAGTTCTGCGGCCAGATCGTCGCCCTCGGCGCCGGGGTCCAGGGCTTCAGTGTTGGCCAGCCCGTGGCGGCGGACGCCTGCCAGCACTGCGGTACCTGTTATTACTGCACCCACGGGCTGTACAACATCTGCGAGAACCTGGCCTTCACCGGGCTGATGAACAACGGCGCCTTCGCTGAGTTGGTCAACGTGCCGGCCAACCTGTTGTACGCCTTGCCGGCCAACTTTCCCGCCGAGGCCGGGGCGCTGATCGAGCCGCTGGCGGTGGGCATGCACGCGGTGAAAAAGGCCGGCAGCCTGCTGGGGCAGAACGTGGTGGTGGTCGGCGCCGGCACCATCGGCCTGTGCACCATCATGTGCGCCAAGGCCGCCGGCGCGGCCCAGGTGATCGCCCTGGAAATGTCCGGGGCGCGCAAGGCCAAGGCCCTGGAGGTGGGCGCCAGCCTGGTGCTCGATCCCAAGGAGTGCGATGCCCTGGCCGAGGTCAAGCGCCTGACCGGTGGCCTGGGGGCCGATGTCAGCTTCGAGTGCATCGGCAACAAGCACACCGCCAAGCTGGCCATCGACCTGGTGCGCAAGGCCGGCAAGTGCGTGCTGGTGGGCATTTTCGAGGAGCCCAGCCAGTTCAACTTCTTCGAACTGGTGGCCACCGAGAAGCAGGTGCTGGGAGCCCTGGCCTACAACGGTGAGTTCGCCGATGTGATCGCCTTCATCGCCGATGGCCGCCTGGATATCACGCCGCTGGTGACCGGGCGCATCCAGCTGGAGGACATCGTCGGCCAGGGTTTCGAGGAGCTGGTCAACAACAAGGAGCACAACGTCAAGATCATCGTTTCACCCAGTCGGCTCTAGCGCCCGACAGCGGGCGATTTGGCGATGGCCGGCCATGGCCATCGCACTTTTTTACCGTTTTGCGTTCTATGGGCAGGCCTGGCTGCGCCGATCCCCGCTGCAGCCCGTGAATGTCGACCCGGTGCCGATGGCCTACGCTCCCTCTTCTTGCATGATGCAAACCCCGTTTCCCACCTTGCTATTGGCAGGCCTGCTGATGCTCGGCGCCACCGGCTGCACCCAGCAGCAGGGGCGTGATATCGCCAACCAGTTTCGCAATGGCAAGGCCGACGAGTTCTTCCAGACCAGCGTCGATCGCATGGCCACCATCGGCATGCGCGACAACCTGCAGAGCCTGTACCTGCTGATGGGCAAGCTGTACCTGCGCAACCCCAGCCAGTGGCGCAAGTCCGGGTACCCCGATGGCACCACGGCGCAGCGGGAGATCCGCAATGCCATCGAACAGCGCCAGCCGCTGCCGGCCCTGGGCGATCGCCGGGACCTGGCGGCCCTGAGCTATTCCCTGAGCCCGGAGTTCCAGGGCGACCGGGTCGGCGCCTTCATCTACGCCATCGGCAGCATGCTGGTGACCGCCCATGGCGGGCGCACCGAGTTCTACATGACCGACACGCTGGACCCGCAATTCATCAGCAATGCCGCGCGCAATATCGAAAAAGCCACCTGGATGCTGGGCCAGCGCCAGGATGCCAGCGGCGTATTGCTGCTGTTCTCCAACGAGATCTCGGAGGAGGGCAGCAACCTGAGTTTCGCCGTGGAGTTCGGCAAGATCGTCGCGCGCCTGGACTTGCTGACGCAGATCCTCGACGAGCGCTATCGGCGGGTGGGACTCAACTATGCGCAGAGCCTGTTGCTGATGAACTTCCTGCCGGTGCAGTAAGTCGCACCTGCGACAGCGACGAAGCGAAGATCTGTTGCCGCTGTCGAGCCAGGGCGAGGCTGCGCGAAGGCCTGTGGGGCCTTGCATGGGAATTCTCCAGCAGGTCTCGATCCCTGCGGGCCCTGCAATACCGTGCGCAGCCTGGAGGAGCGGCTACACGAGGTGGGCGCGGCGGCGTAGACTCGCCGTCCCCCAAGTACAACAACAGGACACCCCATGAACTCCCTGGGCTTCAAGCAGGTCGACGTCTTCAGTTCCACGCCCCTCAAAGGCAACCCGGTGGCCGTGGTGTTCGATGCCGATGGGCTCGACGACCAGCAAATGGCGAGGTTCGCCAACTGGACCAACCTCAGTGAAACCACATTCATCCTCAAGCCGCGGGACCCGCGTGCCGACTATCGCCTGCGGATCTTCACCACCCTGGACGAGCTGCCGTTCGCCGGCCACCCGACCCTGGGCAGCTGCCATGCCTGGCTGGAGTCCGGTGGGGTGCCCAAGGGCCAGGAGATCATCCAGGAGTGCGCGGTGGGCCTGGTGCGGATCCGTCGCCAAGGGCAGCAATTGGCATTCCTGGCGCCGCCCCTGCTGCGCTCCGGGCCGGTGGCGCCCGAATTGCTGGAGCAGGTGTGCCAGGGCCTGCGCTTGGCGCCATGGGCGCTCGTCGATGCCCAGTGGGTCGATAACGGCGCTGGCTGGCTGGCGGTGATGCTCGCCAAGCGCCAGCAGGTGCTGGAGCTGCAACCCGACTATTCGCAGTTGAGCGGCCTGGCGGTGGGGGTGATCGCCCCTTGCGACCCGGAGCGCGACGAGAGCGATGCGCAGTTCGAAGTCCGGGCCTTCATCGCTGGCGACGGCATGCCCGAGGACCCGGCCACCGGCAGCTTGAACGCCGGCATTGCCCAGTGGTTGCTGGGGGCGGGTCTGGCCCCGGCGCGCTATCGGGTCAGCCAGGGCCTGAGCATGGGGCGCGCCGGTTGCATCGAGGTGGAACAGGTGGGAGACGAGGTGTGGATCGGTGGCAACGCAGTGACCTGCATCGATGGACATCTGACGCTGTAGTCCAGCCCCGGAACTGCCCTGGCATGCTTGCGGCGGATCGTCGCAGCAAGCCGCCCGGCCCTCGTGGCGAGTGCCTGAACACCGGGGTTGCCGGCGATTGTTACCTGATCGGCAAGGCTCTCTTGAGCATCCCGGGTTTGTACCCGGGCGGCCGCAGGCATAAGCTTTCAGCCTTTTTTCGATATAGCTCAAGTTGTCCCGCGCCCAGCCTTAGGAAAAACCATGTCCAGTCAGTTTCCAGAAGCCCGTCCTCGTCGCCTGCGTCGCTCCGAACAGCTGCGCAGCCTGTTCCAGGAAACCGAGTTCACCCTCAACGACCTGGTACTGCCGATTTTCGTCGAGGAGGAAATCGACGATTTCGTGCCGATCAAAAGCATGCCCGGCGTGATGCGCATTCCCGAGTCCAAGCTCGCCAGCGAGATCGAGCGTTATGCCCGCGCCGGGATCAAGTCGGTGATGACCTTCGGCGTGTCCCACCACCTGGATGGCGACGGCAGCGATACCTGGCAGGAAAACGGCCTGGTCTCGCGCATGTCGCGCATCGCCAAGGACGCGGTGCCGGAGATGGTGGTGATGTCCGATACCTGCTTCTGCGAGTACACCGAGCATGGTCATTGCGGCGTGATGCACGGCCATGAGGTGGATAACGACCAGACCCTGATCAACCTCGGCAAGCAGGCCGTGGCCGCCGCCCGTGCCGGTGCCGACGTGATCGCCCCGTCGGCAGCCATGGACGGCCAGGTCCAGGCGATCCGCCGGGCCCTGGATGCCGCCGGTTTCACCCAGACGCCGATCATGGCCTATTCCACCAAGTTCGCCTCGGCGCTCTATGGCCCGTTCCGCGAAGCCGGCGGCAGCGCGCTCAAGGGCGACCGCAAGAGCTACCAGATGAACCCGATGAACCGCCGCGAAGCGGTGCGTGAGTCGTTGCTGGACGAGCAGGAGGGCGCCGACTCGCTGATGGTCAAGCCGGCGGGCGCCTACCTGGACATCATCCGCGACATCCGCGAAGCCTCGCGCCTGCCAGTGGCGGCGTACCAGGTCAGTGGCGAGTACGCGATGATCAAGTTCGGTGCCCAGGCCGGGGCGATCGACGAGCAGCGCGTGGTACGCGAGAGCCTGGGCTCGATCAAGCGTGCCGGCGCCGACCTGATCTTCACCTACTTCGCCATGGACCTGGCCCTGGCCGGGATCTGACTCCCGCCGCGCCGGTGCCCAAGACCACGGACGTCATCGCGACGTTCGTGGCTATTGCCAAGCCTTCCGCCCCTACATGACAATGCGATTCATTATCAAATATGAATCCCCTCTGTCATGCCCGCCGACGACTTAACCCTGAGCTGTGCCGTCAACGACCTCTATCTCGACCATCATGGCTGGCTCCAGGGCTGGCTGCGCCGCCGCCTGGGCAACACCTGCGATGCGGCGGACCTCGCCCAGGACACCTTCGTGCGGGTGCTCAAGGCGCGCAATGCCCTGGAGATCCGTGAGCCTCGGCCCTATCTGTCGCGGATCGCCAATGGCTTGCTGATCGACCTGTTCCGTCGTCGCTCCCTGGAGCAGGCCTATCTCGAGGCCCTGGCCCAGGTGCCCGAGGCCGAGCACCCCTCGCCTGAAGAGCAGGGCATGCTGCTGCAGGCCCTGATGGAGATCGACCGCTTGCTCGATGGGCTGGGGGCCAAGGTCAAGCAGGCCTTCCTGCTGTCCCAGTGCGATGGCCTGACCTACGAGCAGATCGCCATGCGCCTGGGGGTGTCGGTACGCAGCGTCAACAACTACATGGCCAAGGCGATGGAGCATTGCTGCCTGATGCAGATGCGGATGCAACGCGGATGAGCCTGCCACCGCTGCAATTGAGCGTAGGCGAGCGCCAGGCCATCAGCGCCGCCGCCCGCTGGTATGCCCAACTGCGCTCCGGTACGGCCAGTGAACAGGAGCAGGCGGCGTGGCGTGAATGGCTGGCGGCCGATCCGTTGCACCGCGAGGCCTGGGCGCAGATGCAGGCACTGGGTGAGCAGATGTCGGCGCTGCCCGGTGGCCTCGCCGGTTCCACGTTGCGCGGAGCCGGGCGTTCGCGTCGTCAGTTGATGCGCAACCTGGTGGTGCTGGCTTCGGCGGGCTCCCTGGGGTGGCTGGGCTGGCGTAGCGACAGCGCCCAGCAACTGTTGGCCGACTATCGCACCCAGGTCGGCGAACGCCGGGAAGTAGGCTTGGCGGACGGCAGCTCGCTGCTGCTCAATACCAATACGTCGGTCAACGTGCAGTTCGACGGCGAGCAACGCAAGGTGTCCTTGCTCTGGGGCGAGATGCTGGTCAGCACCGGTGCCGACTCGTTGCAGCGACCATTCCAGGTGTTCACCCGGCACGCCAAGGTGCTGGCCCTGGGCACGCGCTTCCTGTTGCGCAGCGACGAGCATGAAGACCAGGTCGCGGTGCTCGAGCATGCGGTGCAGGTCAGTCTCGGGCATGGCAGTGCGCCGCGCCGGGTCGAGGCCGGCCAGCAACTGGCGTTCAGCGCCCGGGACTTTGCCGCCTTGCGGCCCAACGATGCATCGGTGGGCGCCTGGCGCCAAGGCAGCATCATCGCCATCGACCGCCCCCTGGGTGAATTGCTGGCCGACCTTTCGCGCTACCGGCGCGGGGTCTTGCAGTGCGATCCGCAGATCGCCGGGCTGAAGGTCTCCGGGGCCTTTCCCATCGACGACACCGATCGAGCCCTGGCGGCGTTGCAAAGCGGCTTCTCGTTGCAGGTCAAGCGCTATACCCGGTATTGGGTGCGGATTTCCGCCAGCCACGTGGGCTGATCGGCTGCGTGAAAAATAATTGTTCGCGTTTGCACTATTGTCGGGCCTGGTCCGGCTCATCCCCCAGTGGATTCATTTTCAGGATTGGGGGATGGCAAAGCATGTCTGATGTACACAAGTCCAAGCGGGTGCTGGCAGTCAGGATCGGGTTGTGGGGGGCGCTGACGGCCCACGCCATGGTGCTGGTACCGGCAATGGCGGTGGCTGCCAGCGAGCAGACGCGAGTTCGCCACTTCGATATCGCCGCTGGCGAGCTCACCGAGGTGTTGAGCCGTTATGCCAGCGCCGCGGGGGCGGCCATTTCCTTCGATGCCCGGCAGACCGCTGGCCTGCGCTCAGCCGGCCTGCAGGGCGACTATGGCGTGCAGGAAGGTTTTGCGCGGATCCTTGCCGGCAGTGGCTGGCAGTCCGAACCCCAGAGCAACGGCAGCTATGTCTTGCGCCCCGTACCCCAGGGCAGCGGCGCCTTGCAGTTGGGCACCACCCAGGTCCAGGGCCAGGATCTGGGGGCGACCACCGAATACTCCGGCTCCTACACCACGGGCGCGGTGACCATCGGCAAGGGCCAGCACTCGCTCAAGGAAACCCCGCAGTCGGTGACCGTGATTACCCGCAAGATGCTCGATGACCAGAACCTCAACACCATCGACCAGGTGATGGAGAAAACCCCGGGCATCACCCTCTACGACTCGCCCATGGGCGGCAAGTACTTCTACTCCCGGGGCTTTCGCATGACCGGCCAGTACCAGTACGACGGCGTGCCCCTGGACATGGGCAGCAGCTACGTGCAGGCCGACAGCTTCAGCAGCGACATGGCCTTTTATGATCGGGTGGAGATCCTGCGTGGCGCCGCCGGCATGCTCAAGGGCGCGGGCGGTACCGCAGGCTCGGTGAACTTCGTGCGCAAGCGTGGCCAGGCCACGCCGCACACCGAGCTTGCGATGTCCGCCGGCAGTTGGGACAACTATCGGACCCAGGTGGACACCGGCGGGCCGTTGAACGATGCCGGCACGGTCCGTGGCCGGGCGGTGGTCACCCAGCAGACCCGGCAGTACTTCTATGACCTGGGCGAGCGCAAGGACCAGGTCTACTACGGCGCCCTGGATTTCGATCTTGGTGACGACACCACCCTGGGCCTGGGCATGGCCTATGAAGACGTCGATTCGCGCCCATGCTGGGGCGGCCTGCCGCGCTATAGCGATGGCAACGATCTCAAGCTCGGCCGTTCGACTTGCCTGAACGCCGCCTGGAACAACTCGCGCAGCAAGCGCGCGACCTATTTCGCCGACCTCCGGCAGCAGCTCAACGATGACTGGGCGCTGAAGGTGGCCGGGGTCTACAGCCGCAACACCCAGGACATCGAGTACGCGTTCCCCAGCGGCTCGGTGCCGGTGGGCGCCAGCCGCTCCAATACCCTGATGCTGGCCAGCACCTTTGACTACGACCAGGTGGACTATGGCTTCGATGCCTATGTCGACGGGCGCTTCCAGGCCTTTGGCCAGGAGCACGAACTGACTGTCGGGGCCAATGCCAGCCGCTCGATCAAGGACGACTTCTTCGCCGTGGCCAGTTTGCCGCAACGGCAGAATGTGCTGGACCCCGATCACTACCTGCCCAAGCCCGATGACAGCTACTACCAGGCCAACTCCAGCCGGGGCGGCCCCTCCGATATACGGATCCAGCAGCAAGGGCTGTATTCCACCCTGCGCCTGAAACTGGCCGACCCGCTGACCCTGGTGATGGGCAGCCGGGTCAGCTGGTACAAGTCGCAGAACGATGCCGTGGCCTACTGGCGCGAAACGCGTACGCCCAGCAGTACCCGTTCCAAGGAAACCGGCGAGGTCACCCCGTTCGCCGGGATCTTGTATGACCTCAACGACAACCTGACGCTGTATGCCAGCTATTCCAGCATCTTCACCCCCCAGGGCAACTATCGGACCCTGGATGGCACCACCCTCAAGCCGCTGGTGGGCAAGAGCTACGAAGCAGGGATCAAGGGCGAGTGGTTCGATGGCCGCCTGAACAGCGCCTTCAGCCTGTTCCGCACGATCCAGCAGGATGCCCAGCAGGACGACCCGGCATGCCCCGACAGTACGTGTTCGATGAACTCGGGCAAGGTCCGCGCCCAGGGCTTTGAAGCCGAAGTCAGTGGCGAGGTGATCGAGCGCCTGCAGGTGCTGGCCGGCTACACCTATACCCAGACCAAGACCCTGGAGGACGCCGACCGCAACAACAACGGCCAGCCATTCAACTCCTATGTACCGCGGCACCTGTTGCGCGTCTGGGGCGACTACCAGCTGGGAGGTGCTCTGGAGCGCTTTACCTTGGGGGCCGGGGTCAATGCCCAGAGCGACAACTTCCGCGTCTCGCCTGCCAGCGGCAAGCACATCAGCCAGGCCGGTTATGCCATCTGGAACGGGCGGATCGGCTACCGCATCGACGACACCTGGTCCCTGGCGCTGAACGGCAACAACCTGTTGGACAAGCGCTACTACACCACCATCGGTACCGAGAACTTCGGCAACTTCTATGGTGATCCGCGCAACTTCACCCTGTCGGTCAAGGCCGACTTCTAAGGCCCCTGAGGCGGGGCCGGCTGATGCCGGAACCGCCTTGCCAATACCGATGGAGCGCGGCAGGTCTCACGGCGTCCTGGGCAACGCCGTGGCGAGCTGTGGGGATATCTGCCGTTCACGGAAATACCGCTCCAGCACCTGCGGGTCGGCCGAACGCTCCGCCAGCGCGACGTAGGTGTCGGGGCGCAGCAGGTACAGGGCGTTGCGCACCAGCCCGGCCTCGGCATGGGCCGGCAGCCAGTCGAAGCTCGACAATGGGACACCCCGGGCCTGGCACCAGTCGCGCAAATCCTCATTCGCCTCGCCATACACATGCACCTGCCAGCCCAGGTACTCCAGGCTGTCGAAATTGTCTTGCCCCTCGGTCCTGACCCAGGGCAGGCGATCGCCGCCGTGCACCGGGCCGACGCCGCCGGCGCTCAGGGGCATGCCGCGGTAGTTCAGGGTGATCTGCGACACGGTGCGAAACAGGAACTCCCGGGCCCGCTCCACGGCGGCGATCTTCGGCAGTAGCAGGGGCGCCAGGCGGGTCCGCACCAGCTGGGCGATCGGCCCATCGGCGGTGGCGAAGCTGAACACCCGATCGGTGGTGGCCACCAGGCGCCGGGCGAACTCCATGCGCTCGATGCCGTAGCTGTCCAGCAAGCTCTCGCTGGCGTGGCCCTTGAGTACCGCGGCCAGCTTCCAGGCCAGGTTGATCGCGTCGCCAATCCCGGTGTTCATGCCCTGGCCGCCAGCGGGGCTGTGCAGGTGCGCCGCGTCGCCGAGCAGGAACGCCCGGCCGCAGCGGAATTGCTCGGCCACCCGATGGTGCACCCGGTAGCTGGAGAACCAGTTGACCTGGCCGACCTCCACCTTGAGCTGGTGCATGGCGCGCTGGCTGACATCCTCGAAGCGCAGGTGCTCCGGGTGCTCGGCGCGTTCGTCGCGCACGGTGCCGATCAGTCGCGCCCGGCCACTCTGGGCCAGGGGAAACACCGCAAGGAAGTCGGCATCGTCCAGGTCCACATGCAACTGGCCATCGAGGCTCGGGCCGCCGGCCTCGACATCGGCGACGTAGAACACCTGCTGGTAGGTGCCGCCGGGGAAGGCGCTGCCCAGGGTCTTGCGCACGACGGAGTGGGCACCGTCGCAACCGGCCAGGTAGAACGCCTGGCAGTGTTCTTCGCGGCCGTCGGGGCCGCGCAGCCGGGCGTTGACCAGGTGGCCGTGGTCGGTGAAGGCCAGCAGTTCGGTGTCGCGCTCGACCTGGGTGCCCAGCAGGGCCAGGCGCTCGATCAGCAGTTGCTCGTGTTCGTCCTGGGGGAAGATCTGCAGGAAGGGGTAGGGCGTCAGGTCGCCGCCGATGGCATTGAACGGCAACTGCGCGGCCCGCTCGCCCTTGACCCAGAGGTTCACCGCCGGCACGTGGTAGCCACGCTCGACGATGGCCTGGGTCAGGCCCAGCTGGCGATACAGCTCCAGGGTCCGGGCCTGCACCGCCAGGGCCCGGGACGTGGTGCCCGGGCCGTGGGTCTTGTCGATGATCCGCACCTTGACCCCTTGCTGGCGCAACCAGAGCGCCAGGACCAGGCCGGTGGGGCCGGCGCCGCTGATCAGTACGTCGCTGCAGTTCATGTCTGGATCCTCGGCAAGGAAGTCAATGTCATGGGCCTGGCGCTTTGCCACGGGTTCAGCGCTGGGCGAAGGCCAGGTTCAGCCCCAGGCCGGCAAAGCTGGCGGCGAAGCTGCGGCGCAGCCAGTCCTGGACCTTGGGCGACTCGATCACCGCGGTGCGGAACAGGTTGGCCAGCAGGCCGTAGAGCACGAACACCAAGAAGGTCATGGCCATGAACACGCCGCTCAAGAGCAGCATCTGCGGGATCGGGTCGCTGCCGTCGTGGCTGATGAACTGCGGCAGGAAGGCGAGGAAGAAGATCGTCAGCTTGGGGTTGAGGATGTTCAGCAGGCAGGCCCTGAGCATCAGCGCGCCGGCGCCCTGGCTGACCGCGTTGCTGTCGACGGCGAAGGCCGAGCGATCGCGCCAGGTGGCGTAGGCCAGGTACAGCAGGTAGGCGACCCCGGCGAACTTCAGGCCCTGGAACGCCAAGGCGCTGGTGTGCAGGATCGCCGACAGGCCGAGGATCGAGGCCAGCAGGTGCGGGACTATCCCGCCGGTGCAGCCGATGGCGGTGAACAGGCTGGCGCGCTTGCCGGCCAGCAGGGCCGTGGAAATGGTGAGGATCACGCCGCTGCCGGGGATCAGCACGACGATCAGGCTGGTGATCAAGAAATCCAGGTTCAACATCCGGGCAGAACTCCTTGGCAAGGCGGGGGAGTCGTCGAACATACACCCAGGCGGGGATGTGCAGTAGATGGATTCTAGTCGGCCCTGTTCTTGTTGCCGGCGATTTGAGCGGATCTGTAACCGCTGCCGAGCTTGCAGTAGCGGCTATACGAAGCCGATCACAGCGGGGCAGGGGAACGGCGCTACAGCTCTTCGGTCGAAGCTCGCGTTCGTTGCTTTACTTGCATGGGACCGGGTCCCGACTTTCCTTGGAGAACCATGATTTCACATCGCCTTGTCGGCAGTTTCCTGGGCCTGCTGTTGTTGGCCGGTTGTGCCAGCCAGCCCGGTTCCCGCTCGCCCCAGATACCTGCCGAGCAGGTCCAGGCGCGCATCCTGCGACTGTTGCCCGCCCAGGTGAACGATCGCCAGGGCTGGGCCCGGGATATCCAGGTGGCATTCAGCGCCCAGGGGCTCGAGCCCAGTCCCGGCAACCTGTGCGCGGTGCTGGCGGTGGCCGAGCAGGAGTCCGGTTTCCAGGTCGATCCGGCGGTGCCGGGCCTGGGGCGCATTGCCCGGGATGAAGTCGATCGTCGCGCGGCCAAGGTGCATGTGCCGGCGATGCTGGTCAGCGCCGCGTTGCAGGTGCGCTCCGGCGATGGCCAGTCCTACAGCCAGCGCCTGGCCAAGGCCCGTACCGAAAAGGAGCTGAGTGCGATCTTCGATGACTTCATCGGCCAGGTGCCCATGGGGCAGACCCTGTTCGGTGGTTTCAACCCGGTGCACACCGGCGGGCCGATGCAGGTCAGCATCGCCTTTGCCGAGAAACATGCCCAGGGCTATCCCTATTCACCCCGGGACTCGATCCGCCATGAGGTCTTCAGTCGTCGCGGTGGCCTGTACTTCGGCATCGCCCACCTGCTGGGTTATCCGGTGAGCTATCCTCAGCCGCTGTATCGCTTCGCCGACTTCAACGCTGGCTGGTACGCCAGTCGCAATGCCGCGTTCCAGGCCGCAGTGAGCCAGCTCAGCGGGATTCGCCTGGCGCTCGATGGCGACCTGATCCGCTACGACTCGATCCTGCCCGGCAGCACCGAGCTGGCAGTACGCACCCTGGGCAAGCAGTTGGGGCTGCGCAACCCGGTGATTCGCGACCAGCTGGAGCAGGGCGACAGTGCGCAGTTCGAGCAAACCGCGCTGTACCGCAAGGTGTTCGCCCTGGCCGACCAGGCCAAGGGCAAGGGCGTACCGCGGCAGATACTCCCGGGCATCGAGCTCAAGAGCCCGAAGATCACGCGCCAGCTGACCACCGCCTGGTTCGCCAAGCGGGTGGACGAGCGCTATCAGCGTTGCATGGCGCGTCAGTAGGCTTGGCATCGGCGCATCCGCTATGCCAGGATGCGCCATGAATTTTTTCCGGCTCGGCAATCGCACCCATCACCATCGACCTCATTCCAGGGGCCGTGGTCGCGTATGCGCGTCGAGCCGTCAGTGATGCGCATCCCTCGCCACTGACCCTCGATTCACCACCAAGGCGCCCTGCAAGGCGCCTTTTTTATTGTCTGTAAAAAACCTGAGGAACTACCCATGACCATGCTCCGTGGCACGCGAATGATCACCGGCGAACAAGCCGCCAACCTGCGCATCCTGGAGGGCCGGTTCCGGAGCTGGCTTCATCGAAGCGGGTGCTGAAGAGGTCATAGTCCCGGCCTTGTGGGGCCAGGACACCTTCATCGAGAAGGCCGGTGGCAGTGAAGTCATCGGCCAGATGTGGGCCTTCGCCGACAAGGCCGGACGCCCGTGCTGCCTGATCCCGGAAGCCACCGCGCTGTTCCAGGAAACCGCTGGCCAGCTGCTGGCGGGACGGAGGCAGGCAATGTTCTTCTACGTTGCCCGTTGCTATCGCTACGAGAAGCCCCAGGCCGGGCGCTACCGTGAATTCACCCAGCTGGGACTGGAGATCCTCGGGCCCGATCCACGCCAGGCACTGCTGCAGGCGCAGCAGTTGTGCACCGGCTTCCTGGATGCCTTGGCGCTGGACTATGAACTCAACCTGGGGGTCAAGCGTGGCCTGACCTATTACCTGGATGGCGAGGGTTTCGAGGTGCGTTGCCGGCGCCTGGGGGCGCAGCAGCAAGTGGTGGGGGCGGGGGCCTACCGCCAGGG